>JANRLE010000312.1:0-9259 GCA_033762895.1 Bryobacteraceae bacterium
CAGAGCCGTCTGCTCTGCGACGATTACGATCTGGTTCATATCTCGATCGGGGATATTTTCCGCTGGCACATTTCGCATCACACGAAGTTGGCCGCGCGTGTAAAGAGGATCACCGACGCGGGATTGCTGGTACCGGACGAAATCGTGGAAGAAGTGGTGCGAAAGCGCCTGGAAGAACACGACTGGAACTACGGTTTCGTGCTGGATGGGTTTCCACGGACGATGGGCCAGGCGGAATACCTGTTCGAGAACTGGAACATGGACAAGGTGATCTACCTGGACATCTCCGACGATGTGGTATTCGACCGGGTGATGATGCGGGCCAGGATGGGAGAAGGGTCCGGCTTCACCAAGCGGGTGGACGACAACCCGGAAGCGCTGAAAATACGGCTGCGGGAGTACCACGAAAAGACGAAGCCGCTGCTGGAGTTGTATCGCAAGAAGGGCATCATGCTGACGATCGACGCATCGCGCCCGATCACCGACATCTACGCCGACCTGCGGGACCGCCTGGGACTGCCCGAGCCGTTCGGCAAGCTGGCGGCGCAGGATTGAAGCGTGCGAACAGAAACCTTCCTGCGCACACCACTGCTGGCGGGACTCTCGGGAGCGGACCGCGAAGCGATCGGAGGATTGGCCAGGGAGCGCCGGTTCAATGCCGGTGAAATTCTGTTTTATGAGGGCGACCCGTGCGAGGGACTGTGGGTTCTGGGCGCGGGCACGGTGAAGATAGCCAAGATCACGCCATCGGGACGGGAGATCGCGCTGGCGATCGAATCGGCGCCATCGAGCGTGGCGGAAGTGACGCTATTCGACAACGGGCCGTATCCGGCGACGGTGACAGCGGTGCGGGATACGGTGGCGTTCCTGCTTCCGAGGGATGCGTTTTACCGCTATTGCCAGGAACACCCGGACGTTTGTCTGCAGTTGCTGGCAGTGGCAGGAAGGCGGCTGCGGCAGTTGGTGACGCTGGTGGAGAGCCTGACGTTTGGCAGCGTGCGGCAGCGGCTGGCGCGGACGCTGCTGGATATACGCAACCAATCTGGCGTGGACGAATTCAATCTGCCGGTGACGCAGGAGGAACTGGCGCTGCGGCTGGGGACGGTGCGTGAAGTGGTGTCAAGAAATCTGGGGCGGTTTCAGGCCGAGGGGATGATCCGCGTGGAACGGGGCACGGTGATGGTGCTGCGGCCGGAGACGCTGGAGTCGGAAGCCGAAGCGAATTACTGATCCGGTTGGAGTCTGGCAAGGCAAAAGGATTCAGGGGGCGGGTTCCAGGAGATCCACCACTTCCTGGGCGCCTTTGCCCAGGGCCAGATCGAGCGGGCTTTGGCCGTTGTCGGCGCGCAACGATTTGTCGGCCCCGGCGGCCAGCAGCACATTGACCATCGCGGCGTCGCCATTCTGCGCGGCGGCGTGCAGCGGAGTCCAGCCGGCGGCCTGGGTGGCGTTCACGTGCGCGCCATGCTCGAGAAGCAGCGCCACAATGTCGCGGCTTTTGCCGGCGGCGGCGGCGTGCAGGGGATGATTGTTCATCGCATTGCCGGAGCGGGCATGGACGGAAGCGCCGGCCGCCAGCAGCGCCTTTGCGGCGTCCTTCTTTCCGAAAAAGGCGGCCAAATGGAGCGCGGTCCAGCCGTCGGCGGAGTGTTGGGTGACGGCATCGCGGCTGGCGGCCAGCGCCTGCTGCAGCCGGCCAAGGTCACCGAGGGCGGACGCCGTGAACACATCCACCTTGGCGCCGCTTTGGATCAGCAGTTGGGCGGCTTCCTTGCGGCCGTAGTAGGTAGCGAACATCAACGCGCAGACTCCGTTTTCGTTGATGGCGTCTACAAGCGAGGGCTGCCGGTTCAACATCGTGGTGAGGCCGAAGATGTCGTCGCCCCTGATGGCTTCGAAGAACTCGCGGGTGGCTCCGTTCATCGCGATGGCTGGAACAGGACGCCAGGTTTCTGAATTTCCCAGGCCAGATGGTTCACGTAGAACAGCAGCGGCTCTTTGGGATATTTTTCCTGGAACTGGTTGTAGGCCCGCTCCCGCCAGCCTTCGGTGAGGTAGGAAGAGACGTCGGCATCTTTGGCGAAGAAGCCGTCTTCGTGAGGCACGCCGAGGAAATCGAGCACGGCCTGGATCATATCCATGTGCGATACCAGCACGGCCTGGGAGATGTCGGTGGCGAATTCATCGTCCTTTTCCGCCATGCGTTCCCAGAGCCTGGGGGCGGCCTTGCGGAGCGTTTCCGAGTTCAGCTTGGTCAAGTGGGCCCGCGCCTTCACGCGGTCGTAGAGGCGGAAAGTCCGCAGTTTGCCAATGGAAACGGAACGAAGCAGGCCTGTGAAATTGTCTTCGCCCAATCCCAAAAACACCTCTGAAAGCAGCATCAGAAGTCAGAGTAACACGATACAATGAGAGATTTGGTCGACATCTCATGAGCAACATCATCATCCTGGGCGCGCAATGGGGAGACGAAGGAAAAGGAAAAGTCGTTGATCTTCTGTCAGAGAACTTCGACATCGTCACGCGCTACCAGGGCGGACACAACGCGGGGCACACGGTTTTCGTCGGTCCCACCAAGTATGTATTGAAGCTGATTCCGAGCGGCATCCTGCGGGGAAAGCGAGCAGTGATCGGCAACGGAGTGGTGCTGGATCCGGGGGCGCTGCTGGAGGAGATGCAGACGCTGGAGGCGGCGGGCGTGGACGTGCGGAGCCTGTTGTCGATCTCCAACCGGGCGCACGTGATCTTTCCGTTCCACCGGCTGGTGGAGAAAGCGTCGGAGGCGCGCGACGGCCGCGTGGCGATTGGCACCACGTCGCGGGGCATCGGGCCCTGTTATGAGGACAAGATCGCCAGACGGGGGATCCGCGTGGCGGACCTGCTGGATCGCGACAACTTCCGTTCGCTGTTCGATGCTCTTGGCAGTGACAAGCAGACCTTTGCCAACGCGTTTCACATCGACGGCAAGCTGGATTACGAGAAGGTGCGGGGCGAGTATGAGGCCTTCGCCGACCGTATCCGCGACATGGCCTGCGATACGGCGCGGCTGTTGAACGACGCGATCCGGGAGGGCCGCAGTGTGCTGTTTGAAGGCGCGCAGGGCACGATGCTGGACATCGACCACGGGACGTATCCGTTCGTGACAAGCTCATCGGCGGCGGCGGGCGGGGCGTGCACGGGCTCCGGCGTGGCGCCGACGCGCATCGACGGCGTGCTGGGCGTTTCCAAAGCCTACATCACGCGAGTGGGTGGCGGACCGTTCCCCACCGAACTGGACGATGAGACCGGGGAACGCATCCGCAAAGCGGGCAAGGAGTTCGGCGCTGTCACCGGACGGCCCCGCCGCTGCGGATGGTTTGATGTGCCGCTGCTGAAGTACACGGCTGCGGTGAACGGCTTCGACAGCCTGGTGATCACCAAGCTGGACGTGCTGGATGAGTTCGAAGAGATCCGGGTCTGCACCGGCTATCGGATCAATGGCAGGGTGAGCGATGAGGTTCCGGCCACAGCCCGGGAGATGGAAACGCTGGAGCCGGTTTATGAAACGTTGAACGGCTGGCACGGCTCCACACGCGGGGCGACCGATTACGCCAGCCTCCCGGACGGCGCCAAGCGCTACCTTGACTATCTGTCGAAAGAAGTGGATGTGGAGATCGGCTGCATTTCCACGGGTCCGGAGCGGAATGAAACGATTCTGCTGCCCGGATCGAAGTTCCATAAGCTGGTGGGATAGCCACGCGTCCGGCGGTATAGAATAGTCGGTCATGAAGATCAAAGCAGCCGCCGCCATCCTCCTTGGAGTGGCGGCCACGTCCATTTATTTCGCTACGCAACTGGGTGCGCAATCCACGTCCTACAAGCCGAAGCGCATCAACAAAGCCATTGAACTGCTGGAGCAGGGCCAGCCAATCTACTACACCGGCGGCCACGGCGGATACAACGAAGGCCTGAAGATGTCCAAGACATGGGCCGACTACATCAACTACGAGATGGAGCACGGCTCGCTGGACTTCACCGCGCTGCGCGAGTTTATGCGCGGGCTGGTGGACGGCGGTCCCACCAAGAGCGGCCACCGCACGCCGGCGGTGATTGTCACGCTTCCGGTGCTGGGAATCAACGAAGCGCACATGAACGCCAACTTCTGGGTGGCGCAACAGGTGCTGCTGTCGGGGGCGCATGGAATTCTTCTGTGCCACGCGCGCGATCCCAAAGCGGTTGAATATTTCGTGCGCGCCTGCCGCTATCCCAATGCAAAGCCGGTGGTAGCGAGCCTGGGCGAAGGACTGCTGGGCAACGGCAGCCAGGGCTACGCATCGCGAATCTGGGGCATCACGGCGGCCGAATACATGAAGAAGGCCGATCCGTGGCCGCTGAATCCGCAGGGTGAATTTATGCTGGGCCTGAAGATCGAAGACAAGTACGCGTTGGCGAACGCGGAAAAGGTGGCGGCGGTGCCGGGCATCGCGTTTGCCGAATGGGGCCCGGGAGACATGGGTATTTCGTTGAACCTGCCCGATGGCCACGGGGCCAATGAAACGCTGCATCCGGAAATGGCGAAGGCGCGCGCCCGAGTGCTGGAGGCATGCAAGCGGAACAAGCTGGCGTTTCTCAACACGGTGCGTCCCAACGACGTGGAGAAGATGATCGCCGAGGGCGTGCGCATCGGCTCGGGTGGACAGGAAGCCGCGGAGAAGGGCCGGCGCCACACCAAGCGGCAGATGCCCTGGTAGGGTTACTCGCTGCGCAGCGTTATCGCCGGGTCTACGCGTGAGGCCCGGCGCGCCGGAATCATAGCGGCCATCACCGCCACCAGCAGCAGGGCCGCGCCGGTAGCGGCATAAGCGAGCGGATCGTGCGGGCTGGTCTGATGCAACAAGGGAACCAGGAAGGGGCCCGCCGCCAGGGCGGCCGCCACGCCGATCAGAATGCCTACCGAAACCAGCGCCGCGCTGCCCGACACTACCTGTCTGCGCACGGTGGCGGGGCTGGCGCCCAGCGCCAGCCGAATTCCTGTCTCCTTATACCGTTGGGCCACTGAGAACGACACCACTCCGTAAATGCCCAGCGCCGCCAGAATCAGAGCGATGATTCCGAAGGAACTGATGAGGGACACCAGAAAACGCCGCGGGGAAACCGAAACGTCCACCAGATCCTGCAAGGGCCGGAAGTTCGTAGCCGCCAGCGCCGGATCGAATTCCCGCAGCGCCGCGCGCACACCGGCGGAAAGCACCGGCGCGGGCAGCGTGGAGCGAACCACCAGGTTGCTGGAATCGTAACCGCCAAAGCGCGGGCTCATGGGAAGATACATCTGGAACCCGGAAGTAGCGTCGAGCGCGGACTGCTTGGTATCAGCGACGATGCCCACCACGCGGTAGGGATCCTGTTCGCCGCGCGATGCTAATTGGCCGACGGCCTGCTGGCCTGGCCACAGCGCCTTCGCCGCCGACTGATTGATGATCAACGGCACTTCACCCCGTTCGTGTTGCGCGTCACGATCGTCGAACCATCGTCCAGCCACCAGCGGAATCCCCATGGCCTTGAAGAAGCCCGGGCTCACCAGATAGACGAACGCCGAGGGGGGCGCCTGGCCCTGCGGATATTGCCGGCCCAGGGGCGCGAGAAACCAACTGCGGTTGCGCCCCAGCGGGAGCGCGTCGGTGAGCGCCGCCGTCTCCACCCCCGGTATGGCGGCGGCGCGGCGCACTGCCTCTTCGGCTTTCCCTTTGCGGCGTAGGAAACAGTCGCGCGGAGTCCCGCAGTTGCTTTCCCTGGGCACGTCCAGCGACACCGCGGCCGTCTGCGCGGGATCGAAGCCGAGATCGACGTGAATCAGACGGACGAAGCTGCGCAACAGCAGCCCCGCGCCCGTCACCAGCACGAACGCCAGCGCGACTTCGGCCACCACCAGCGATGAGCGCGCCCAGCGTTGGCCGGGGCTTGCCGTGGATGAGCGGGCACTCAGGCCGCGTGAAGCAGAGGGCAGACGGAACACCGGCGCCAATCCCGCCACCGATCCCAGTATCACCACCAGCAGTCCGGCAAAGAGCATCGACGACGGGCCCACTTCCATCAGGTGCCGCAGCGGGATGCTGAGGGCGGAGGCCAGCTGCAGGTAACGGGTGACGGCGTAAGCCAAAGGGACGCCCAGGAGGGCGCCGGCCGCGGCCAGCACCAAACCCTCAGTCACCAGTTGGCGGGCGATGCGAAGCCTGCCCGCGCCCAGCGCCTCCCGCACGGAAAGCTCGCTGAGCCGGGCGTTCGTTCTCGCCAGCATCAGGCTGGCCAGATTCGCGCACACCACCAGCAGGACCACGCCGACGGCGGCCCACAGAACGGCAAGCGGCCGCCGCAGGGAACCGCTCACACGCTCGCTCAACGTTTCCAGCCGGATCGGATAGTCACCCGGAAAGATGCCGCGGTCGGCCTGATAGATGCGTGGTGCAAGCGTGGCCATTTCCGCGCGGGCCTGGCCCAGCGTCACGTCCGGCTTCAGCCGTCCGATGAAGAAGAACACGTTGCCCCAGCGCCGCATGCGGTCAAATCGCGCGGGCACGTAGAGTTCGGAAGTAGCCGCCGGCATGAAGATGGAGTTGAAATCGAAATCCGGCCCCATCACGCCAGTGACCGTGTAGGACTCACCATTCAGCGCCAGGGTCTGGCCAACGATCGACGGATCGGAGGCAAACCTCCGCTGCCAGTAGACGTAGCTCAACATCGCCACCGGCGCGGCATTCGTCTGGCCGTCTTCGGCGCGGAAGGCGCGCCCAAGCAAAGGGCGCACGCCAAGCGTGGAAAAGAAGTTCGGCGCCACATCCACGGCGTTCAGTTTCTCGGCATCGCCGCGGCCGGTGAGCGTGTAATTGGAGTAGGTGTAGAAAGGGAAATAGGCCGTCAGCGATTCAAACGAGCGGTTCTCCCGCGCCAGGCTTTCGAGCATGGCCACCTGAAAGGTGCGGCTGCTTAAATTGCCCTCCGGGGCGGCCTTTTCGATCCAGACCAGCCGGTGCGGATCGGCAAACGGCAAGGGACGCAGCAGCAGCGGGCTGACGACGCTGAAGACGGCGGTGTTGGCGCCGATTCCGATGGCGATGATGGCCACGGTGATCGCCGCAAAGCCCGGCGCGCGACGGATGCCGCGCAGCGCGTAGCGGATATCGGCTGCCGCGCTGTCAAGCCACGGGACGCCGCGCGTATCCCGGTGATGTTCCATGTTCTGCTGCCATCCCCCCATGCGGATGCGCGCAAGCCGGCGCGCCTCGGCCGGGCCGTGGCCCTCGCGTTCCAGGTCAGCGGCGGCCATGTCCAGGTGGGACGACATCTCGTCGGCAAAGTCCCGGTCCAGGCGGTCGCGCCGGAATAAGGCGAGCACGCGGCGCACCCCGCGCCGGATCATTGCGATTCTCCCGCCGCCAGCACCTTGCCAACGACCTCGGTCAGGCGATCCCACTCCAACCGTTCGCGCACCAGGCGCTTTCTGCCGGCCCCCGTGAGCGTGTAATATTTCGCCTTGCGGTTGGCTTCCGACACGCCCCATTCCGAAGCGATCCAGCCGCTCTGTTCCAACCGCACCAGCGACGCGTAGATGGTGCCCTGATTGAGCAGGATCGCGTTGCCGCTAACGTTTTCGATGCGGCGGGCGATCCCGTAGCCATGCAGAGGGCCGAGCGCGGCCAGCGTCTGCAGGACCATCAGGTCAAGGGTGCCCTGGAGAATGTCGATCCGTGTTTCCTGTGGCATGACAACAGAAGCCTAGCAGGATCTCCTGTGGCATGTCAACAGGAGACCCGGTGACAATTCTTTCATGTCAGTTCTTTCATTTGCATATATGAGCGATTTGGGTATAATAACGGAGTCCTGTGCCTATAGGTCTGCTTCTACTGGCGCTGCAGCCGCTTACCGTGGCCCAACCGGTAGAAGCAGACGTTTGTGTTTATGGAGGGTCGGCGGCGGGCTTTACCGCTGCGATCCAGGTGGCGCGCATGGGCAGCAGCGTGGTGCTGGTGGAGCCGGGTGGGCACATCGGCGGCATGAGCGTGGAAGGCCTGGGCAGCTCCGACATCAACAACCACAATTTCCGGAACGATGTGGCCATCGGTGGGCTGGCGCGGGAATTCTATCTGCGCATGGGGCGGCGGTATGGAAAACAGGAGCCGCAATACAAGTTTGAATCGCACGTGGCCGAGGGCGTGATCGCCGATTGGCTGCGGGAACACCGGGTGCGGGTGGAATTGAACCAGCCGTTGCGCGCGGTGCGCAAGCAGGGCACGCGGCTCATCGCCATCGAAACGGCGCAACGAACCTACCGGGCGCGCATGTTTCTGGACGCAACCATTGAGGGCGACCTGCTGGCGAAGGCGGGCGTACGCACCGTGATCGGCCGTGAGGCGAATGCGTTGTATGGCGAGACGCGCAACGGCATCCGCGAGGAGAATACCTACCGGCAGTTCACGGTCCGCGTGGATCCTTATCGCCGGCCCGGGGATCCAGCGAGCGGCGTGATTCCCACGATTCAGGACGAGCCGCTGGGAACGCCCGGCGAGGGTGATGCGCGAATTCAGGGCTACTGCTTCCGCCTCTGCCTGACGCGGAATCCGGATAATCAGATTCCAATTTCCAAACCTGACGGATACGATCCCGGCGTGTATGAAATCTACCGGCGGTATCTGAAAGCCGGCGGCACGCTGTTCAAACCGGTGGCGAATCTGCCCAACGGCAAGACGGACCTGGGCAGTTGGCATGATCTATCGGCCAACCTCTACGGGATGAATCACGCCTACCCCGGGGGTGATGAAGTCACGCGCGCCCGGGTGTACGGCGAGCATCGCGCGTTCATGCAGGGACTGATTCACTTTCTCACCACCGACCCCGCCGTTCCCGAGGCGACGAAAAAGGATTGGCTGGGGTGGGGACTTTGCCGCGATGAATTCACCGACAACGGCGGCTGGCCGCGCAGCCTGTATGTGCGCGACGCCCGGCGAATGGTATCGGACTACGTGATTACCGAGCAGCATGTGAAGCGCGTGAATGGGCTTCCGGTGGCCGATCCGGTGGGCGTGGCGTATTGGCCGCCCGATACCCATCACGTACGCCGCATCGTGCGCGACGGCGCAGCATACAACGAGGGCTTCGTGTTCGGCGGCGAGGATTGGGGGCCGTTCGGCGTCAGCTACCGGGCAATGACGCCGCGGGCTTCTGAAGCGGTGAACCTGCTGACGCCGACCTGCGTGTCTTCAAGCCATGTGGCCTATGGCGCAATCCGGCT
>JANRLE010000313.1:0-6512 GCA_033762895.1 Bryobacteraceae bacterium
CACCAGGCGCCGTCACCGGTCAAACCAGCGTCGCCCCGCCATCCACCACCAGGCATTGTCCGTTGATGTAATCCGATGCGGCAGAAGCCAGGAAAACGGCAACGCCCTTGATCTCACCGGGCTGCCCGCCGCGGCCCATAGGTGTGGTTTTCATGCGCGCCTCGGCCAGTTCCCAGAGCTTTTCGGTCATGCGCGTCTGAAAATACCCGGGCGCGATGGCGTTCACACGGATGCCGTGCCTGGCCCACTGCACGGCCAGTTCGCGGGTGAGGCCGATCAGCCCGGCTTTCGAAGCCGCGTAGCTGGCGATGTGCGTTTCGGGCACGATCAGGCCGCCGTAGATCCCATTGATGGAGGCGATGTTAATGATGCGTCCGAAGCTTCGCGCCATCATGTGACGCGCGGCGGCCTGCGAGAACAGAAAGGCTCCGGTCAGGTTCGTTTCCACCACCATACGCCACTTCTCCACGGGCAGATCCTCGGCCGGCTGGCCCCAGGCAACGCCGGCGTTATTCACCAGGATGTCGAGTTGCCCGAAGGTTTCAATGGCGCGCGCGACGGCGGCCCGCACCTGATCGGGCTCGGACACGTCGCAAAGCGCGCTCTCCACGCGGAAACCCCTGGCGCGCAGGGACTCCACGGCCGGGGCAAGCCACTGTTCACGCCGCGCCACCAGCATCAGCGCCGCGCCGGCCTCACCGAGTCCCTCGGCAATTTCCTCTCCCAGACCGCGCGAGCCGCCAGTGACAAGGGCCACGCGGCCGGAAAGATCGAACATCGAAGGAAGAGGTTTCATACAATCGGAAGACACTATTATGGACACATTCAATGCATTTCTCATCCGCCAGGCCGATGGGCAGACGTCGGCCGGGTTCGAGCAGTTGAGGCCGGAAGACCTGCCGGCGGGCGACGTGCTGATCCGGGTTGTGTGGTCGAGCCTGAACTACAAGGACGGGCTGGCGGTATGTCTGAAGCCGGGCGTGGTCCGTTCCTATCCGATGATTCCCGGCATTGATCTGGCGGGGACGGTGATGGCGTCGTCGGTTTCTGAGTATCAGCCGGGACAGGAAGTGGTGGTCACCGGGTGCGGCACAAGTGAAACGATCTGGGGCGGCTATTCGCAGATGGCGCGGATGAAGGCTGAGCACGTGGTGCCGCTGCCGGCGGGCATGACACTGAAGCAGGCGATGGGCGTGGGCACGGCCGGGTTCACAGCGATGCAGAGTGTAATGGCGCTGGAGGCACATGGGTTAAAGCCGGGAGGCAAGCCAGTGGTGGTGACGGGAGCGGCGGGTGGTGTGGGCAGTGTGTCCATAGCGATTCTGGCAAAGCTGGGCTATCAGGTGGTGGCCTCCTCGGGACGTGCGGAAATGGCCGACTACCTGAAATCGCTGGGCGCCGCGGAGATCATTGACCGCGCGGTGCTGGCCGCGCCCTCCAACAAGCCGATGGAAGCGGAGAAATGGGCGGGGGCGATTGACAGCGTGGGTGGGGACACGCTGGCCGGATTGCTGCGCACAATGTCCACGCACGGATCAGTGGCGGCATGCGGCGTGGCGGGCGGGCCGAAGGTGCCCACCACGGTATTTCCGTTCATCCTGCGCGGGGTGAACCTGCTGGGAATCGATTCGGTGCGCGTGTCAAACGCGGGGCGGCGCGCAATCTGGCAGCGGCTGTCGGCGGACCTTCCGCTGGACAAACTGGACGCGGTGATGCAGGAAGGACCGCTCAGCGGGATTGAGGAGTTGGGCGCAAGGATACTGGCAGGGCAGACGCGGGGGCGGGTGGTGATCGACGTGAACCGCTAGCTATCCTAAGTAATGATGATCCGAATTCTTCTTTCGTGTTGGTTGTTCGTGGCGGCCACGCTGATGGGCGCCACGGATCCGCTATTGGAAAAGGCGCAGCGGGCATTCAAGCCGATACCCGCGCGCCCGCCGGCGCTGGCAGGCAATCCGGCTACCCCTGACAAAGTGCAATTGGGCAAGATGCTGTTCTTCGATCCGCGGCTGTCGGCAAGCTGGCTGATCAGTTGCAACACTTGCCATAACCTGGGCCTGGGCGGAGTCGATCTGCTGGAAACATCGATCGGCCATGGATGGCAGAAAGGGCCGCGCAACAGCCCGACGGTGTTGAACGCTGTGTTCAACGTGGCGCAGTTCTGGGACGGGCGCGCCAAGGATCTGAAGGAACAGGCGATGGGTCCGGTGCAGGCCGCCGTGGAGATGAATAACAAGCCGGACCGCGTGGTTCGGACGCTTGAGAGCATTCCGGAATATGTGGTCCGGTTCAAGAAGGCGTTTCCCGGCGATGAGAAAGCGGTAAGCTTTGAGAACATGGCACGGGCGATTGAGGTTTTCGAAGCGACGCTGATTACGCCGGGATCGCGGTTTGACCGCTACCTGGGCGGGGACCTGAGGGCGCTGAACGACGGGGAGAAGAAGGGTCTGGATGCCTTTCTTGCCAAGGGATGTGTTTCCTGCCACGGTGGGGTGAATGCGGGCGGGGCGGGTTACTTTCCGTTTGGTGTACAGGAAAAACCCAGCGCCGAGGTGCGCCCGCCGGGGGATAAAGGCCGCTTTGCGGTGACGAATACGGCGCGGGATGAGTATGTCTTCAAGTCGCCGTCGCTGCGGAATATTGAGCTCACGGCTCCCTACTTCCATTCCGGCAAGGTGTGGACACTGAAGGAGGCTGTGATGATCATGGGATCGTCACAGCTTGGGGCGGGGTTAAGCGAAGGCGACGCAGAAGCGATTACGGCATTCCTCAGGACGCTTACGGGACGGCAGCCGATCGTGGAGTACCCGGCGCTTCCGCCTTCCACCACACAGACTCCGCCGCCGGTGACGGGCGATTCGAGGGGCATCCGGAAGCAGGAGATGGGGAGCACGTTGAATGCCGCCACCTACGGGGACCAAGTGTTCTTTGCCGGCCAGCCGCCGAAGGAGGACCTGGCTAAGTACGCCGCCCGCGGGGTGAAGGTGGTGATTAACCTGCGAACCGCCGAGGAAATGGCGAAGGCCGGTTTTGACGAACGGCAGGAAGCCGAGGCGGCCGGTATGACATATCTGAACGTGCCGTTCGGGGCCCAGCCGCCTTCCACGGACGACTTGGACCGTATTTTCGGATTACTCGACGAGGCCGGCCACAAGCCGGTGCTAATACATTGCGCTTCGTCCAATCGAGTCGGCTACATCTGGAGCCTGTACCGTAACCGTCGCGGGGGCTTGAGCCCCGAAGCTGCATTGGTAGAGGGCAAGCAGGCCGGGCTTCGAGCGCCAGCGCTGGAGAAACTGGCACGCGAAAATTTGAAGTAATCAACGGCTGGACAACAGCCAATGGCATTACTTAGAGCTACGCTTCGTCTTCAACACCACCGGCGTACCGGCGAATCCAAATTTCTCGCGGATACGGTTCACCAGAAACCGCTCAGTGGAAAAATGCAATTTACCAGTGCCGCTCAGAAAGGCGACAAACGTGGGCGGCCGGATCGCCGCCTGCGTGATGTAACGTAATTTCACGTCGGTTTCAAACGCCAGCGTTTCGGCGAAGCGGTTTAACTCGCCGGTGGTGACACGCTTGGAAGCCGCCTCGAAAGCCTGCCGGATCAAGGGGAACAGCCGGCCGACGCCGGTTCCGTTCTTCGCCGACAGATAGACGACCGGGGCGAACTCCAGAAACTTCAGTTCGTCGCGGACAGCCTGCAGGAACTCCTTCTGGCGTTTCTCCTTAGTGATATCCCACTTATTGACGCAGATGATGACCGCGCGGCCATCGTCGACAGCGTAGCCGGCGATGGTGGCGTCGAGCCCCACCAGTCCTTCGCTTGCGTCCACCAGCAGCAAGACGACATTCGACATGCGGATGTGACGGCGCGCCATCACGACGCTGAGCTTTTCGGCCATCTCGGTGGTCTTGCCCCTGCGGCGGATGCCGGCCGTGTCGACAAAGGTGTAGCGGATGCCGTCGCGCTCCACGGTTTCATCCACCGCGTCGCGAGTGGTGCCGGCCACGGGCGAAACGATGGCGCGTTCCTCGCCCACCAGCGCGTTAAGCAGGGTCGACTTTCCCACGTTCGGGCGGCCGATGATGGCCACCTTAATATTCAGCGGCTGGTCCGGCACAGGCTCGCCGCTGTCGGCCGGGAAAGTGCTGGTGACGTGATCAAGCAGCGCGTCGATGCCCAGGCGGTGTTCGCAGGAGACGGGAAACAGGGCGGGCATGCCCAGCGAGTAGAAGTCACCGGCCAGGGATTCGCGCACGGGCGCATCGATTTTGTTCACCACCAGCGTGACGGGTTTTCCCATGCGGCGCAGCATGCTGGCCAGTTCACGGTCAGTGGAGGTGATTTCCGTGCGGCCATCGATGAGGAGGATGACGTGTGCGGCTTCATCCAGCGCCACACGGGCTTGTTTAAAGATTTCGGTGGGAATCAGATCTTCATCGTTGGGGATGATGCCGCCGGTGTCGATCAGTTCAAAGCGGCGACCGTCATGTTCGACCTGGCCGCGGATGCGGTCCCGGGTGATGCCGGGTTCATCGCCGACAATCGAGCGGCGGGTGCGGGTCAGCACATTGAACAGCGTTGATTTTCCGACGTTCGGCCTGCCCACGATCACCACCACCGGCAGGCTACGCGGGTGCGGGTCCATATTTTACATAACCATGATAGCATCGGGCATGTACTATCCCCTGTTTCTGGATCTGCGGGGGCGCAAGGTCCTGGTGGTGGGCGCGGGCAAGGTGGCGCTGCGCAAGACGCGTGGACTGCTGGAAGCGGGGGCGGTGGTGACGGTGGTGAGCCCGGAAGGCGAGGCGGAGTTCTCATCGCTGCCGGTGGAGTGGAAGCGGCGCCGGTTTCGGGCATCCGATGTGGGCGGGCAGGCGCTGGTGTTTACCGCTACCGATGACCGGGCGGTGAACCGGAAGGTGGGGGAAGCGGCGGCGGCCCGGGGGATTTGGGCGAATGTGGCGGATGCGCCGGAGGAGTGCGATTTCCTGGTGCCGTCACGAATCCGGCGTGGGGATCTGCAGGTGGCGGTGTCGACGGGGGGGCGGAGTCCGCGGCTGGCGGCGGGGTTGCGGAAGAGGATTGAGGCGTTGTTGGAGAATCCCGTCTGATTCAGTCCTCAGGTGCGCCACCAAGGATATCCCGGGCGTTGCGAGCACCGTGAAGAATGCGGATGATCCGCACGGGTTTGGCTGCCGGATCGTAGACGATTATGTAATTTCGATAGCGGGGCAGTGTCCAGAACTTCAACGGCAACAGGATAAGGTCCTATCGGTCATGTCCGCAGGCAGGAACCCGCCCGAGAAAGGCGCACGCCTCATAAATCGCATTCTCCACGCGATCGGCGGCCTGGACGCTGTCGTAGGCAATGCGGCTCCAGATCGCTGAAAGGCCGTCGGCTGCCTGTGGCGTGAACCGGAAGCGCTTCATTACACGCGGCTACTCGTTGCGCAGCGAATTCTTCTTCGATGCAACAAGGCTTCGTACCGCGTCTTCGTCCAGCAAGTCACCGCGCTGTGCGGCGCCGTAACCCTCCGCGATTTGATCCGCGATTTGGGCGCGATTCTCGGCCAGCCAGGACTCCTGCTCATGGAGTAGCGCCACCGCCTGTTCGACGAAATCCTCGGCGGACTGGTAAGCTCCGCCCTGATGGACGCGCTGCTCGATCATCGCCTCGGTTTCCGGCTTCAGGTGGATTACCACAGCTAGAGCGTAGCCGCTCGTGCCACTTGATGTCAACGAACATGCCGCCCGTACCGCGAGCGTTCCTCTCGTCTAGCTGTGAGGATCTGAAGGCTTATCGCGCCTCGGCTGAGGCCGGGGCGCAATCGGCGCGGTTTCTTACAATCCAGCAGGAGCATTTTGTCGCGCGCGATAACCCGCCTTTCGCCGATTGGAGCGCGTGGCGCAAGCGATGTGTTGGTTAGTCATCGTCGCGCATCGTTAGGGCTGGGTCCCGCCCGATCAGCCCGCACCGGGGGAAAAGAGCATCACGTGGCTGGAATGCGATCAAGCCGCCGTGCTCGGGCGGGCGGTGCTGGCGTTTGTGCTGGAAGACGGCGTGGACTGGCCAGCGGAGTCGCGCGAGGAGTACAGGCTCGCGGAAGCGGCGCTCTCCGGCCGTGCGGTGGAGATTGCCGAAGAGGTCCATACGCTGAGACAGTAGTCCGCCACCCCACGCCAGTAGGTCTGTTTCCTCGTGGGGCGACAGCCGAAGGCGTCCAGGATATGGGAGGCAACGGGTGGGAGTGGATCTGAACATCTATGTTCGTGGAGGGCCAGAGGAGCGCCTCGATCTGACTGGTTTTCGCTGCGCCAGAAACCTTGTCCGGTAGGCCCTACTACGGTGTCTCCCTATAATTCAGCGGCGGCTTCTTATCCGCCGGCACTCGCGAGCGGTAAACGTGCCCCCCACGCCGGCGATCGAAATCCGCGCGGGCTTTCGCCACCAACTCGGGTGTGGTGAGCAGATCCAGCGCCGAAAGAGCCAGCACCTTCG
>JANRLE010000314.1:0-22916 GCA_033762895.1 Bryobacteraceae bacterium
TTCACCGACGTGACCCAGATCTCGCAGCCGCTGGGCAATTCCAATTACCACGCGATGAACATCAAGATCGACAAGCGTTATTCGCGCGGTCTGCAGTTCCAGACGAATTACACCTGGGCCAAGGGCATCGACGATGCGGAATCCCGGGGAGAACTCGGCGGCGGTCCCGGCTCGGCGCTCGCCAACGTCTATAACCGCCGCGCCGACCGCGGACTGAGCGGCAACAGCATCACCCATCGCTCCATCACCAGCGTGGTATACGAACTGCCCGTGGGCAAAGGCAGGCTTCTGGCCATCAACAATGCCGCGGCCAACGCGGTGCTGGGTGGATGGACCATCGGCTACATCGGCGAACTGCGCACCGGCGCGCCCTGGGGTGTGAACGAACAGGTGAACCGCACCAATGCCTTCTCCCCGCAGAACCGGCCCAACGTCGTTGGAGATCCCATCATATCGGGCAGCCGCTCCCGGGCGCAGCAGGTACAGGCCTGGTTCAACACTACCGCTTTCGCCGACCCCGGCCAGTTCGCCTTCGGCAACTCCGGACGGACCGCCGGCTTCGGTCCCGGGGCCATCGCCATGGATCTTTCCGTCCTCAAGGATTTGCGCTTTGGCGAACGCTACACGCTGCAGTTCCGCACAGAAATGCTGAACTTCATCAACAACCCCAGCTTCAGTCTCACCAATCTCAGCCGCGGCAACAACGCCTTTGCGCGCGTCACCGCTTTAGCCGGAGGCAACCAGGCCCGCATCATCCAATTCGGGCTGCACTTCAAGTTCTGAGCATTTGCTAGAATACGGCTGTATGGGTATTCCAAACGTTAAGCGGTTCCGGATCCAGAATCCGGCCAGCGGCAAAGTGGCTACGATCATGGCCGTGCTGCCGAAAGGCGCCGACCAGGACGCCTACATTGCGGACGCAACCAAGCGGTTTGACTGGAAGGGTTGGGAAGAAGCCCAGGCCAAGCAGTTCAAGATCCGCGTCGGTCAGCAGAAGCAGAAGAAGGCGAAATAAGGACTGTTCACGCGTTGAGCAGGAATTTCGTAAATTCCTGCTCGCCGTGGACATCGGTCAACCGCTGGTCCCTTCCCTGATAGAAATACGTCAAGCGCGTGTGTTCCAATCCCAGCATCCTGAGGATGGTTGCGTTCACGTCGTGCGCCACCAGTGGATTCTGCACCGGACGCAGCCCGAACTCATCGGTGGCCCCAAGCACGCGTCCGCCCTGCACTCCCGCCCCCGCAAACCACATGCTGAAGGCATACGGGTGATGATCCCGCCCGTTCTTCCCCTCGGCGAGCGGGGTTCTCCCAAATTCACTGCCCCAGATTACCAGCGTTGAATCCAGCAGTCCGCGCGAGCGCAGATCTGTCAGCAGCCCGGAGATGGGCTTGTCCGTCTTGGCCGCCATTTTGACATGCGACCCGGTCAGGTCGTTGTGGGCGCCATCCCAATCGTCGCCCAGGTGCGTTCCGGAATAGAGCTGGACGAATCGCACTCCGCGCTCCACCAGCCTCCGCGCCAACAGACACTTGCGTCCGAAATCGTCGGAAGGCCCGTCTCCAATGCCGTAGAGCCGCCTGGTGGCTTCCGTCTCCCTGCTCAGATCGACGGCATCGGGCGCGGCCGCTTGCATGCGAAAGGCCAGTTCGTAGGACTCCAGGCGCGCTTCCAGGTCGCTATCGTACGGCCGTTCCGCAAGGTGCTTGCGGTTGATCTCTCCAATGAAGTCCAGCGTCGCCTTTTGGGTCCTGGCGTCGATGCCTTCAGGCGTGGCCAGATCGAGCACGGGCTTGCTGCCGCCGCGGAACATCGTGCCCTGGTAAACCGCCGGGAGGAAGCCCGCGCCGTAGCCCTGCGGTCCGCATTTCATCGCGCCGTCGGTCATCACCACAAACGCCGGCAGATCCTGATTCAACGTGCCAAGCCCGTAAACCACCCACGACCCCAGGCACGGCTTGCCGGGAAACTGCGAGCCCGTGACGTGCAGGTACATGGCCGGCGCATGATCGAAGGCGTCCCCGTGGCAGGAGCGCACCAGCGCAAATTCATCCACGTGCTTCGCCATGTTTGGAAACAGATCGGAGATCTCGATGCCCGATTGGCCGTGCTTGCGGAACTGCCACGCGCCGCCGCGCGCCAGCGCCTTGGTGAAGTCGATGCGGCTGGTCTTCAGTCCTTTGACGAAGCTGGCCGGCAGCGTCTGGCCGGAAAGCCGCGCCAATTCCGGCTTCGGATCCCACGTGTCCACATGGCTCACGCCGCCGTGCATGTAGAGATAGATCACGGACTTGGCGCGCGCGGCCTGGTGCGGCGTCTTGGGCGCGAGCGCCGTCGGCGCGCCGTGGATCGCGGGAAGCATCGCGCAGGCGGCGGCCGCTCCGAAACCCTTTCCGGCGGAAGCGAGAAAATCGCGGCGTGACTTAGTCGACATAGAGAAACTCGTTGAGGTTCAACAATGCCCTGGCAAGTTCGGCGGCGGCGTTGGTCCGGCCGCCGGCATTCCGGCTCTGGGCGGCGAGGAAGGCAAGCGCCCTGGCGGTCTCCTCGGCGTCCGGCTCGCGGGCCAGGATCCTGGTCCACAGGGTTCGCACCAGATGCTCGTTCGACGGGGCGCCGGCCTCCAATTCCGCGGCCAATGCGCGCGCCCGCTCCACGGTGAATGAGCCGTTAAACAGGGTGAGCGATTGTGGCGCCGTGGTGCTGGATTCCCGCCGCGGGCAGGTGAGCATCGATTCGGGCGAGTCAAACACCTCCATCATCGGCATGCGAAACGTTCGCTTCTGGATCATGTAAATGCTGCGGCGCCGGTGTTCACTGGCGTCGGCGGTGAGCACCCAGGCATCGTCGGGCCGCTGCGTAAGCGTCGCCTTCTCCTCCTCAGTGAGCGGCGGGACCACGGGCCGGCCGCCGCGCTTCGGATTGAGCGCGCCCGTGGTAAGTAATATGGCGTCGCGGATCTCATCGGCGTTCAGCCTGCGCCGCGTGAAGTGCGACAGCAGCAAATTCGCCGGATCGCGGGCGGCGGCATCCCCGCCCGGATTCGATTGCTGCTGATACACCGCGGAATTCAGGATCACACGGTGGAGGCGCTTCAGTGACCAGCCATTGGCGGTGAACTCCACCGCCAGCCAGTCGAGCAGCTCCGGATGAACCGGCTTGCCCCCGCGTGTCCCCAGATCGCTTGGCGTGGCGACAATACCGCGCCCGAAGTGATACTGCCACACGCGATTCACCATCACTCGCGCGGTCAGCGGATTCGCCGGATCGGCGATCCATTTGGCCAGCGCAGTGCGGCGGCCGGTGGTGGGAGTAAGTGGAATTGGCCCGGTCGCCTCCCGCTTCTCAGCCGGCGGCGGCACCTCACCACCACCCAGCACGCTGAAAAACCCCGGCTGCACCTCGCGTTCCATCCTCCCGCCGCGCGCGGGCAGGAAGGTGCGTGGCGCAACGTTCCAGGAATCGGCCAGTCCGCAGGCGAAGGGCTTGGGCCGGTAATCGGTGTACAGCCGCACCAGCCACTTCTCGATTTCGTGCAGCTTCGCCGTCTCCTGCGGCGTCATGCAGGCGCGGATGGCATCGTCGTTGACTCGGCCTTTGGACTTCGGCGCGGCCGCCTCATTGCGGCATCGCGCCTGCACCGCCCGGATCTGCTCACCGATCTCGCGCAGCTTCCACTCGCGCACACTTTCTCCAACATCGAAGCCCAGCGAAGTCAGCCGGTCCAGCGCCACTTTGGTCTTCACCGCCGGCGCGAACACGGCGCGCACCCGGTAGTAATCCTCCTGCGAGATGGGATCGAACTTATGATCGTGGCAGCGCGCGCAACCTGCGGTCAGGCCAAGAAACACCGCCGACGTGGTGTCCACGTAGTCAGTAAGTGTCTCTTCGCGATTGATGTCGGCCTGGTCGGGAAACAGCTCGCGGTTCGGACCGACGCAGAACAGCCCGGTGCCCGTACGCGCCACCGGGTCTTCCGGCGACAACTCATCGGCGGCGATCTGCTCGCGGATGAACTGGTCGTAGGGCTTGTCGCCGTTGATCGAATCGATCACCCAGTCGCGGTAGCGCCAGGCATCGTGGATATAGCTGTCGAGCTCAAAGCCGGCGGTGTCGGAGTAGCGCACCAGGTCCAGCCAATGGCGGCCCCACTTTTCGCCATAGTGGGGCGAGTCCAACAGCCTGTTCACCAGTTTCGGCCACGCCTCCGGCGACGGATCGTCCACAAACTCACGGATCTGCGCAGCGGTCGGCGGCAGGCCCCACAGATCCAGGTAGACCCTGCGGGCGAGCGTGGCACGCCCGGCCGGCGCTGACGGCTTCAATTTGTTCGCCGAAAGCTTTTCGAGGATGAACTCATCGATTTCGTTGCGTGCCCAGGCGTTGCCGGACCGGGGAACGGCAGGGCGCACCACCTTCTGAAAGGACCACCACGTGACCACGGGCCTGGACACCGCGCTCCCGGGCCAGGCGGCGCCTTCCTCAATCCACTTGCGCAGCAGCGCGGCGTCGGCTTCGGCCAGGGCCCGGGTGGGCGGCATGGCCAGTTTGCCCTTACGTTCCACCGCCTCCATCAGCCGGCTTTGGGAGGCATTGCCTGGAATCACCGCCGGGCCGCGGGAACCGCCTTGCAGCATGGCCGGCCTTGCGGTGAGGTCGAGCCCGGACATCGCCAGGGCCTTGGTGTGGCATTGCTGGCAGTTGTCCCGCAAAATCGCCAGCGCGCGCTCCGCGGTGGAATCAGCCGCGCTTGCGGCCGCCGCCAGCACAAATAGCGAAACGAACCCGGCTGCCATTCCTACACGGTATCATCCGCTTAATCATCGCGCGCATCCCGGCTGGACGTGCGGACCGGTTCCTGCGGCGATTCGTTCACATGAAGTTGAAAGAGATCCGGCCGCGCATAATGGCCCACGGCGTCGAAATCGTACTTGCCCTCAGGCAGGTCGTCCATGTTCAGTTCCGCGGTAAGGATGGTCTCCTGCCCATACACCGGCCCGGCCAACAGGAAGCCCTGCGGGTTTGCGATGACGCTTCCGCCACGGATGCGGTCATTAAACTGGACCGCCGAGAGGACGAAGCAGCGGCCCTCGAAAGCGATATGGCGCATCGAAACGGGCCATGTCTCGCGATCGTCCACAGTGGGGGCGCAATAGATCTGGATGCCCTTGGCATACATCGCCATGCGCATCATCGGCATGTAGTTCTCCCAGCAGATGACCGCGCCAATGTTACCCAGCGGCGTGTTCAACACGGTAAGAGTGGAGCCATCGCCATAGCCCCAGATCAGCCGCTCCATCGCCGTGGGCATCACCTTGCGGTGCTTGCCCAGCATCGTCCCGTCCGGCCCGTGAAACAGCACCGTGCAATAGAGCGTGCCGCCGGCGCGTTCGATCACGCCGGTGACCAGATAGACTCCGCCAAGGCGCGCCGCGCGGGCAATTCGCGTGGCCTCGGGGCCATCCAGCTCGATGGCGGACTCCCAATAGCGCCGGTAGTCGGTCCGCCCTTCCGGCGTGCGGTGGCCGACGACGGCGCCGAAGTTCATCCCCTTGGGATAGCCGCCGATGAAGGCTTCCGGGAAAACGACAATCTGCGCGCCCTGCCGCGCCGCCTCTGCCGTGAGTGTCTCCAGCTTTCCGATGGTGGCCGGGGTATCAAACAACACCGATCCGGCCTGCACCACCGCCGCCTTAATAGCTCTTGGTGAAGCCATTGCGGGAGTTGGTGACGGAGAACTTGCCGTTGGACTGCGCCTGCACCATGAGGTAGTGGCCCGGATCCTGGCCGGCGGGATTGGCGATCATCTTCTCATCGACGTTATTCGCGGCGCCACCGGCAGCCGAAAAGTGTACCTGCCACAGATCCTGCAGTCCCGGCGAAGACTTGATCACCTGCCAGGCGGGCGGCGCGCCGCCCTTCTTTTCGCCGTTGTTCATGATGGCCACGCGCGGGGCGATGGCGTGTACAAGCTCTTTCGGACCGCTGGCGTCCATGCCGTGGTGAGTAGTGAGATAGAGGTCCACCTTGCCGATGCGGTTTTCCGGGCAGACCAGTTCGAGTTCCTTGTTCCAGGTAAGATCGCCGAGATCGAGGAAGCGGAACCTGCCAAAGGTGATGAGTGTGCCGACCGATCGCGCGTTATCGGACGGGTCGTCGGCCTTGCGCTGCGCGGCGCCGCACAACGGGTTGGGCTGGCCTTTGCGCGTGGCCGCTTCGCCGTGGGCGGCGAGGACCTCGACTTTCAGGCCTTTGACGGCGATGGTGTCGCCAGGCTTCACGGTACGGCGCCTGGCCTTGGAGGCGACCTCGGTGAACATCGCGGTGAGGTCCTGGGCGTTCTTGCTCGATTCCACGGTCTGGCCGTGGTCAATGATGTTGACGATAGGGAGGCGGTCGGCCAGTTGCCTGATGCCGCCCACATGATCGGTGTGGAAGTGGGTGATCACCAGCCAGTCAATCTTCTTGACGCCGGCCTTTTCGGCGGCGGCGGCGATGCGCTTGGCGTCGCGGCCATCAAAGCCGGGCCAGCCGGTGTCAACGAGCATGGATTCACCCGAAGGGGTGACCATCAGCGTGGCCTGGCCGCCTTCGACGTCGACGAAATAGATATCCAGCGTCTTGGCGGCGTGAAGGCTGAGGGTGGTCAGCAGAAGGAGGAAAAGTCGCACCATGCGGCAAGTATAGCCGGATTCGCGGACGCCGCTCATCTGTGGTGGAGAGTAGGCATGGCAGAACCTGTCATCGTGATCGATCCGGAAATCATGGGGAGGACGGCGTGCTTCCGCGGCACGCGTGTGCCATTTCAAAATCTCATCGACTATCTGGAAGGCGGACACACCCTCAGCGAATTCCTCAGGCAGTTTCCTTCCGTCACGCGGGAGATGGCAGTCCGGGCACTTGAAGAGGCCAAGGAGTCGCTCCTCGCCCGGATCGCATGAAGATACTGCTCGACGAATGTCTGCCAGTCGGCTTCCGGCAGAGTTTCCCGGACTACGAAACGCATTCGGCGGAATGGGCAGGCTTCAAAGGAATGAAGAACGGCAAGCTCCTGCTGGCGGCCGAACTTGGAGGTTACGACGTACTCATCACGGTAGACCGCAGCATGGCTCACCAGAACCGCCTTGATGACCGGCGCATTTCGATCATCGTGATGTCCGCAGTCACCAACCAGTTGGAGGAACTCCTGCCGTACGCCAAGTCTGTCCTGGATGCGCTGCACATCCTGAAGCCCGGCCAAATCGCTCAGGTTGGCCAAAGTGACTCCGCCGGCGAGTGAAATCCGATGTCTCCCTTGCGTATGGCAGGCCCCTGATCCTCGCTAAAAGAACCAACGCAGGCGCACACCCGCCGTGCGCGGTTGAATCAGGCGCGTGCCGACGAACAGAGACTGGAAGTTATAAAGCGCCGTCCGGTTGGTGACATTCGCCACCTGCAACGCGACATCCCAGCGCCGCATGTTGTCATCGCGCCGTTCGTAGCCGATGACAAGATCGGTCACCGTGCGCGGGCGGGTGCGAGGCGGCGCCGATGTCAGGTTGACATACGGCAGAAGGTCGGCATAATCGGCATCGGCGGCCACTTCAGCCGGGTCCGAAGGGTTCGTCACCAGTCCCGAATCGTGCCGGATGGAAGTGGTCGCGTAGAAGCCCTTGCGCGAAGCGTAGCGGATCACGCCCTGTGCGCTCAGCTTCTGATCGTGGTCGATGAAAAACGGGCCGGCATTCAGAATATCCACCGCAGTATTGCCGATGAACAGGCCGCCGGTGAAGGGCGGCGTGGAAATCGCGCGGGCGTGAGTAAGGCTCAATGTTCCGGAGAATCCGCGGAATTCAGGAACCACCAGCCGTCCCTCCACGCCGTTCACGCGTATGCGCGCCAGCGCCATTGGGAAGATGATCCCGGTATCAAAGAAGTTGTTGTTATCCTGCTGGTCGCGCGAATTCTTATGGTAGTAGGCCACGTTGACGCTCATGCGCGATCCGATGCCCTGCTGCACGCCAACCTCGTAGATATTCTGCCGCTCCGGCTGGATCTGCACCACTGCGCCGCCGAGTGTAGCGCGCACGTTCGGCGCCACCAGCGCGCTCGACTCATCGGAGCTTGAAAGCAGCAGGTTCTCATTCGGCGGCGTCTGGTAAGTCCGATTGTAAGAAGCGCGAAGAACGGTGTTGGTTTCCCGAAGATGGTAGGACAGACCTAAACGGGGCTGCAAATGGTTACCGTTCACCAGAAAACGGTAGACGTCATAACGAAGCCCCAACGTGAGTTGGAGCCGGCCCCAGCGGACATTGTCCTGCAGGAATCCGGAGTAGAACTGCCCGGCGCGCGACTGGCGGAAGCGGAACAGGCTGCCCCCGCGCGAAAGATCGTATGGACGCAGGATCTCATCGCCAAACTCCGGATCGGTGACGCCAAAATCAAACGCCTCCCGCACGGGAAAATACTGCGCGTCGAAACCGGCCTTCAGTGTATGCCCCCCGCGCACGTGATTGACGCGGTTCCAGAAAGTCAACGTCGTCAACCGCCGGTTCTGCCACGCCGTCACGGGCGTGTCCCCGGCGCTGGGAAGCAGGTGGGCCGCCGAGGTGCGAATCGACGCGGTGGCATCGTAGGTGGTGGAAGGATTGATCGTGCGGATCCAGCCCGCCATGGCGCTGAAGTCCGTCAACCGCTGCCGCTGATCCATCCCGTTGGCATGCTGCGATCGAAGGTTCGCCAGTTGAAAGCTGGACCGGCCGGTCATGGCGTTGAAGCGCAGCAGATTGCGGTCCGAAGGGTGCCAGTCCAGCCGTCCGAAGGCCCGTTCCAGATTGCCGCCGTTGTGCAGATTGTCCAGCGTCACCTGGTCCAGGTAGCGGTTCGATTTCATCCCGTAAACCGAACCCGAGTATCCGATTCGCCCGCGCTCCCCGGCCACCTGCAGCGCGCTGGCCAGCGAGTCGAATTGGGAGGCATTGACCGAAGCCGATCCCGAAAACGCCCGGCCCGACCCCATGCCCGATCGCGTGGTCACGTTGGCCACGGCCGCCACTTTCGCCCCATACTCTGCGGGAATGTTGCCGGTGTATAGCTCCACCGTCTGCACAATCTCCGGGTCCACGGCGTTGGCGAAAGCGCCCGTAAGCTGGTCATTGATCGGCATGCCATCCACAACGAAAGTCATCTGATTATGCACACCACGAGGATGGATGGCGCCGTTGGCGTTTTGCGCAAAGCCGGGAAAGGTCAGCAGCACCGATTCCAGACCACGATTGCCGGACCGCGTGGACATCCGTTCAATATCGGTCTGGCTCATCTGCACGCGGGTGCCGGTTTCAGCCGGATCCACCAACGGCGCCCGGTCCATGGCGGTGATCGACATCTGCGCGGCGGTCTGCTCCAATTCCAGCGTGAGCGTGATCGAGACCGGAACGTTCGAATTGAGCGTGATCACCCGGTGCAGCGGAGCAAAGCCGGTCTTGGCGGCGCGGAGTTCGTAAGTCTGCAAGGGCAGGTTCATCAACGTGAACGCACCGTCGTGCTGCGAAGCGGCCGAACGCGCGAGATTCCCCACCCGGTGCAGCACCGTAATGGTAGCGTCCGGGATGGCGGCGCCGGACGGGTCGAGCACACGGCCGGAGAGGATGGCGGTGGACTGAGCCTGAGAGAGTGCGGCGCAGGAAAGCAAAACTATCACAATCCGCTTAATAGACAGCAACGGATTCATATTTACCATAGTTAACCGATTCCCCGCGGGTTGTCAAGTGTGGTAGATCTGATATCCATGCCAAAGATCTTGATTGCGATTGGTGACGCCGCCGAGGCGCTGGATACCATGTATCCTTATTTCCGAGTTCGGGAGGACGGCTATGAAGCAGTCGTGGCCGGTCCGGAAAAGCGCGTCTACCACCTGGTGATGCATGAAATCCCGCCGGGCTGGGATGTGACTCGCGAAGGTCCCAGCTATCATCTGGCTTCGGAAATCGCCTTCCGCGACGTCGATCCCGAACAATACGCCGGCCTGTTCCTGACCGGTGGGCGCGCGCCGGAGTATCTGCGCTACGACCAGGATCTGCTGCGCATCGTGAAACATTTTTTCACTGAGAACAAGCCGGTGGCGGTGGTGTGCCACGGGGCGGAAATCGTGGCCACGGCGGACGTGATCCGTGGAAAGCGCATGGCCACGGTACCCAAGTGCAAGTTCGACGTGGAGGTGTGCGGGGCAACTTTCGTGAATGAAGGCTGCGTGCGGGACGGGAACATGGTGAGCGGGCGGACGTGGCACGACAATCACCTGTTCATGGCGGAGTTCATGCGGATGTTGAAGGCCGGGTCGTGACACGGCGGACCCTGCTGGCCGGGCTGGCGGCGGCGCCGCGGCGGCCGATCGGCATCGGATTCACGTTGTACGCGATGAAGTCGCTTGGGGTGGTGGAGGCGCTTGGCGCGTGCGCGGAAATCGGATACGATGGTGTGGAATTGTGCCTGTTGGACGGATATCCGCGCGTGGAGCCCCGGGAAGTGAAGGCGGCCCTGAAACAGCACCGGCTGGGCGTGGCGGGAATGATGGATCTGTTCTCGCTGCTGGCGTCCGATGAGGCGCAGCGCGTGCAGTTGGAGCGGATCCGGAGGGCGGCGGAGCTGGCGCGGCAGTTGGGCGTGAATCCGGTGCTGGAAACGGTGCTGGGTGGACGGCCCGCCGAGTGGGAAGCCGTGCGCGGGAAGATGGCCGAGCGGCTGCGCGAATGGGCGCGGGTGGCGGAAGCCGCGCGGATTACCATCGCCATCAAGGCGCACGTGGGCGGCGCCGTACACCTGCCGGAACATGTGCTGTGGCTGCTGGAGCAGGCGCCCAGCCCGCGAATCAGGGCGGCCTACGATTACAGCCACTTCCAATTGGCGGGGCTGGGATTGGGCGAATCGCTGGAGGCGCTGATCCGGCAAACCGCCTTCATCCACGTGAAGGACGGCCGCGGAGTTCCGGCTAAGTTCGAGTTTCTGCTGCCCGGAGAAGGAACCATCGACTATGTGGATTACTTCCGGCGGCTGCGGGCGCTTCGCTACCGGGGGATGGTGGTGGTGGAGGTGAGCGCGCAGATTCACCGGCGGCCGGAATACGACCCCGTGGCGGCGGCGCGGCAGAGTTACCGCGTGTTGGCCACGGCAATGGAGAAGGCGGCATGAGTGATCTGGCCGGGCGGCTACGGAATGCCCGCGCGGCCAGCGATTCCCTGTTCGGCCTGATCCGTCCGGATTCCTTCTACGAGCGCCCCATCCCCGAACGGCACCGCATCATTTTCTACCTTGGACATTTGGAGGCCTTTGACTGGAATCTGCTTTGCCGCCATGGCCTGGAGATTCCGTCCTTTCACGCCGCATTCGACGAACTGTTCCGCCGCGGCATCGATCCGGCCCCCGGCCAGACAGCGGAGGACCAGCCTTCGGACTGGCCTTCAGTGGAAGAAACGCGCGGCTACGGCCGGCGCACGCGCGCGCTGGTGGATACCTGTCTTCAACAGCTTCCCGATGAGTTAGTGCACACCGCCATTGAGCACCGGCTGATGCATGTGGAAACAGTGGCCTACATACTGATGAACCTGGAAGACAGCCGGAAGCTTGCGCCTCCCGGCCAGGCCGCGCCCACACTGCCGCCGCCGGCAGCGGCGATGTGCGAGATCCCGGCGGGCAGCGCCACGCTCGGCCTTCCCCGGGACGCCGGTTTCGGATGGGATAACGAGTTCAATGCACACACCGCCGATGTCCCGGCGTTCGCCATCAGTAAGTACATGGTGACCAACGGGGAGTACCTGGAATTTGTCAACGCCGGGGCCGGCGCGCCGCACTTCTGGCGGGCCCATCGCGGCGGCTGGCGGCTGAAATTGTCCCACGGCTCGATCCCGCTGCCCGCGGATTGGCCGGTGTGGGTGACACACGCGGAAGCTTCGGCCTATGCCCGGTGGCGCGGCGGGCAACTGCCGTCGGAGCCGCAGTTCCATCGGGCCGCCTATGGCGCGAAAGGCGGCGAGGAGCGCCCGTATCCCTGGGGCGAGTGCGCGCCCGGCCCCCAACACGGGTGCTTCAATCTTCTACGCTGGGATCCTGTGCCCGTTACGGCACACCCGGCCGGTGAGAGCGCCTTTGGGGTGGCGCAGATGGTGGGCAATGGCTGGGAATGGACATCCTCGGCCTTCGCGCCCTTTTCCGGATTCAAGCCAGCGCCATACTATGAAACCTACTCCGCCGATTTCTTTGACGGCAAGCATTTTGTTCTGAAGGGCGCCGCGCCGGTCACACCGTCCACTTTCCTGCGCCGGTCCTTTCGCAATTGGTTCCGCGCGGAATATCCTTACATGTTCGCCGGATTTCGTCTGGTGGAAACCTAGAGGTGATGACGATCACGGAGTTCGGACTCGATGTCGCGGACGGTCTTGGGCGGACGGGCCAAAAGGCGCTGCCGGCGAAGTACTTCTACGACGAACTGGGCAGCGCGCTGTTTGAGGCGATCACGCTGCTGCCCGAGTACGGGCTTACCCGAGCCGATGAGCGGCTGCTGGGCCGCCATGCGCCGGAGATCGCGCGCCGTTTGCCTGTCACTCGAATCGTAGCCGAACTCGGCAGCGGGTCCGGACGCAAGACACGCCCGATCCTGGAACATCTTTCCGGCCCTATCTTTTATCACCCCATCGATGTCTCGGGCGCGGCGCTGGCCCGCTGTGAGCAGGAATTGTCCGGCATCAGCGGGGTGACAGTGGCGCCCGTAGAAGGCTCGTATCTTGACGGACTGAAGCTGGCCTGTTCGCGCCGGTCGCCGCGCGATCGCTTGCTGGTGCTTTTTCTTGGCAGCACCATCGGCAACTTCGAAAAGGAAGAAGCGGCCGGCTTTCTCGCGCAGGTACGCGCCCGTCTGGAGCCTGGCGACGCGCTGCTGCTCGGCGCCGACCTGGTGAAGGCGCCGAAGATGCTCATTGACGCCTACGACGACCCGGTGGGCGTCACCGCGGCCTTCAACCGCAACCTGCTGGCGCGCATGAATCGCGAACTGGGCGCGGAATTCGACCCGCGCCAATTCGCCCACCAAGCGCGATGGAACGCCGAAGCCGAACGTATTGAGATGCACCTCGGATCCCTGACACGCCAGGAGATTGCGATTCCAGGCGCCGGCGTCACTATCCAATTCGAATCCGGCGAAACCATCCGCACGGAATCCAGCCACAAGTTCCGCGCCGGAAACCTGCCCCTTCTCGCCGTTCGTTGCGGGTTCGTTCCATCCGCGCAGTGGGTGGATGCCCAGTGGCCGTTCAGCGAGAACCTGTGGATGGTGGAATAGACGGATGGTTTCTTTCCGCGACGTCAGCTACGATGCGGGCGGGGGCGCGGTGCTGCGCAACTTCACTCTCGATGTGAAGACTGGAGAGACTGTGGCGCTGCTGGGCGCAAGCGGGGCGGGAAAGACCACGGCGCTCAAGATGGTGAACGCGCTAGTGATGCCATCCTCGGGCGGCGTGCTGGTGGAAGGACGCAACACCCGCGAGTGGGACCCCATCCGCCTGCGCCGCCGCACCGGTTATGTGATTCAGGAGACCGGCCTGTTCCCGCACTACACGGTGGCAGGCAACATCGGCCTTGTTCCCCGGTTGGAAGGATGGCCCGCCGATCGCATCCGCGCCAGGGTGGACGAAATGCTGGAACTGGTGTCGCTGCCGCCCGGTGAGTTTCGCCACCGCCTGCCTCGCCAGCTTTCCGGAGGGCAACGGCAGCGCGTGGGTGTAGCGCGCGCGCTGGCCGCCGATCCCCCGCTTCTTTTGTTGGATGAACCCTTTGGCGCGCTGGATCCGTTGACACGGGCGGCGCTGCAGCGTGAGTTTGTCACGCTCACGCGCAGGCTGGGGAAAACGGCGCTGTTCGTGACGCATGACTTGAGAGAGGCCCTGCGGGTGGCCAGCCGGATCGCATTGTTGATTGACGGACGGCTGGAGGTGCTGGCATCACCGGGCGAGTTTGTTGATAGTCCGAATGAAGGGGCGCGGGCATTGGTGGAATCGCTCGAATGGAGACTCGCCCCGTGAGGCCCGGCCTGGCGGCTGAAATCGCCGCTCTCACCGGGCAGCACCTGATGCTGGTCCTCATCGCCCTGGCCGCGGCCTCCGCTATCGCGCTTCCCGCCGGAATCTACATCGCACGCCATCCACGCTATCGCGCCGCGGCTTTGGCATTCACCAATATCGTGCAGACCGTTCCGAGCCTGGCGCTGTTCGGCTTTCTGATTCCGCTGCCGCTGATCGGCGGCATCGGCCAAAGAACTGCGATCATCGTTCTAGTGATGTATGCGCTGCTGCCGATTCTGCGCAACACGATGACGGGCATCCTGCAGGTGGACGCGGCCGTGCGCGAATCGGCTCTCGCCATGGGAATGACCGGCCGCCAGCTTCTGCGCGAAGTGGAACTCCCCCTGGCCGCGCCTACCATATTGGCCGGGCTGCGGATCGCCGCGGTAACCACCATCGGTACGGCTACCATCGCCGCGGCGATCGGCGCGGGCGGCCTTGGCGTTTTCATTTTCCGCGGCATCGCCACCGTCGATTCCGCCCTGTTGCTGGCCGGCGCGGCGCCGGCGGCGCTATTGGCAATTACAGCCGATGGAGTACTGGAATGGTTCGAACGAAAGCTGTCGCGTTAGCCGCCCTCTTCGTTTTCGCCGGCTGCGGCGCCCGGCGGGGCATCGTGGTCGGATCGAAGAATTTCACCGAACAGGTGGTGCTGGGCGAAATCATCGCGCAGCACATTGAGCGCACTCTGGGCGTTCGCGTGGAGCGCCGCTTGAACCTGGGCGGCACCATGCTGGCACATGAAGCGCTGGTGGAAGGCGACATCGATCTGTATCCGGAATACACCGGCACGGCGCTGATGGCGGTATTGAAGCAGCCCATTCCGGCAGGCCGTGATTCCGTGCTGGCCAAGGTGCGCCAGGAGTACCTCAGCCGCTACCAGGTCTCTGTGCTCAATCCACTGGGCTTTGACAACAGCTTCGCCATGGTGGTCCGCCGTGAGGAGGCCGAAGGCGCGGGCCTGGTCTCACTCTCAAGCGCGGAATCCTACAAACCCGGCTGGATGGTGGGCATCGGCTACGAATTTCTGGACCGCGCCGACGGATGGCCGGCGCTTACCCGCACTTACAAACTTCCTTTGCAGGGCCAGCCGCGCAGCATGGACTTAGGACTTCTGTATCAGGCGCTGGAGCAGGGAAAAGTGAACATGGCAGCCGCCAGCGCCACCGATGGAGTGCTGGCCGGCGGCAGGTTTATGGTGCTGGAGGACGATCGCCACGCCTTTCCGCCGTATGAAGCGGTGATCTGCGTTCGCGACGGCGCCCTGCGCGGTGAACCGCGGCTGCGGGCGGCTCTGGAGGCTCTGGCTGGAAAGATACCGGCCGACCGGATGCGCCGCCTCAACCACCAGGTGGACGTCGAGCATCGCAGTCCGGCCGAGGCGGCGCGAGAGTTCCTTCGACAGTAGGCCTAACGGGTGGCCATCTTGCGCGGGATCGGCTGCGCCAGTCCCTGCGGGCCCTTGCGCGGTGGCGGCGGCGCGGCCTTTTCCATCGCTTCCAACATCTGGCGCATGCCATGCGGGGCACGTTCCACCTGGCGCGCCAGAAGATCAAGGGCCGCGCGAATCTCCGCCCGGCAGTCGGGCTCCTTGTCTAGCGCGGCAAACAACAGGATGATCTTCTTCACGATCGCCAGCACTTCGTCGGGCAGATCCAGCAGTTCTCCTTCGCACACCATCCGGATGGCGGCAGCCGAAGATTCATGCAGCGTCGCGGTGGAACGATGCCGCTCCGGTTCGCCATCGGGCTGGGTGTAGAGTTCCGCCCACTTTGCAGCGCCGCTGAAGAAGCTGATCGCTTTATCCGCGGTCTTGCCGTCGAAGCGCGCGCGCAGGCGCCGCTCCATCTCCACCAGCGCGGGCGCGCGGCGGGCGTTGGGGAAATAGCAGGCCTGCAACTGGTCGCGAAGAATCTGCCTGCGTCCTTCGGCGCCGGCCGCCACGTAGCGGCGAAGCGTGCGCGTGGCCTGGTTCATCGAATCGGTCATACCCAGATCGCGCAGCGCTTTCTGGATGTGTCCGTGGGTGGAGGATGCCACGCGATCGTCCAGGATCTTCTGGATGTCCTTGGCGGTGAATCCGTTTTCCAGGTGCGATTCCGTCAATTTCTCAGTCAGACGGTGGAGTGGCGTCCATCCGCAGTAGGGGTATGACTGAGACATGGGGTCCGAAGCCTGTTCCCCGATTATAGTTCAGGACTGTTCGCGGTTGTTCAGGAATATTCCGTTCGGGTTCAGGCGGCGCGAACAAAGAACCATCGCCTCTCACCGGGCGGAACAGAAATCCGTCCTTAAGCTGAATCGCATGAAGCACCTGCTCTACCTTGCCATCGCTCTACAAGCGGCGCCGCCGGAGGCGATCTTTCTTCGCGTCATCGTGGACCGCGACGCGTTGTCCTTGGACTCGCTGACGCTGCGGCAATTCGAGACGTCCTTTCTGGAACCGGCGCTGCACCGGTTCTATCAGGCCGGCATCCGCCTTCCCACCCTTGCGGGGGAGGGCGGAATCCGCCTTGGTCAGGACTGCCTGGTTGAGATGCGCGGAATGGATCCCTGCCACGTGAACGTCATCCTCACCGATCGCCTGCCATCGTGCTGGGGCGCCGGACTGCCCGCGGTTTCCCTGTTGCGCGGCAGGGCGGTGGTGGTGGTCATCGGTGTTCTGGACGCCCGTTCCTCCCACAACACCGTGCCACACCAGTTGCTGCACGCTTTGATGGGCCACCCTTACCGGCAGCGATTCGGCATCGGCGCCATCTGGAATGAGATCGCGGTAGAGGCGATGGCGGGCGCGCTTCGTCTCGGTTTGCCGATGCCGTGGAATTGGATCTTCCGCAGGCGGCCATGCGAATAGGAGCGATTCGATGGGCAGGCCGGGCCGCGGCCTTGATCGCGCTCTCCACGCTGGCGCGGCTGGCCCTGGCGGCGCTGCAAAACGGCTGGCGTGGGGCGGCGGGTCAACTGGTGGAATGGAGCGCGGCCGCAGCGGCCGAGGAGCCCGAGGCGGTCCATACGATGTGGCTGATTCAGGCCGCCACCCTCATGCTGCGCGACCTCCTGGCGCTTGGCGCAGCGGCTCTTATTGCGGCCCGGTTGACGGCGCGTCCGCCTCGACAATCTCAAAGCTCGAGACGATTTCCGCCGTGGGCTGCAGCGTGGCCGCCACTGAGCAGTACTTCTCCGCGGAAAGCTGGATCGCGCGAGTAACGGCGTTGGGATCAAGGCCGCGGCCGGTGAGCACGTGCTTCACTTCGATGCGCGTAAAGGCGCGCGGATGTTCCTCCCTGCGCCGGCCTTCCACCTCCACGCGGTAGCCGGTGACATCCTGGCGCATCTTGCGCAGGATGGAGACCACATCGGCGCCCGTGCAGCCGCCCAGCGCCAGCAGCAGGTATTCCACCGGGCTGCCGGCGCGCTTGGCGCCTCCGAAGTCCAGCACATGCGCATGTCCGGAAGCGCTGACGCCGACAAACAGATCGTCGCCGGCGTATTGAAGAATGGTTTTGTTGTTGTCACTCATGATGCGAAGTTATAGTTTCGCATCGGCCCCGCCCGCCAGGAACATCCCCACCCGCCCGATCACGTGTTCGGGTGAGGGCTGATTCCACAACGGCACCAAAAGCCATGCCGCATGCACCGGCAGCAGCACGTCACGGTTCTGGATGTGGATGGTGGTCTCCAGCCGTTCGGAAAGGGCCTGTTTCAGTTCGCGCTTGACGGTGTCCTCCGGATGCGCCCGGTCGAGCACGGCCACAACGGTAGCTTCTCCCCAACTGAAGAAGCGGTCATTGGCGGCAAGCCGGCTGGCCAGATGATTGGCGAGGAAGACGAGCGCCGTATCCGCGATCGTGTAGCCGTAGCGCTGGCTGATGGCCGCGTAGCGCTCCATCGTCACCACGGCCAGGTACGCCTGCTGCCGTTGGGCCATCGCCTGCCGGATGGCGTCTTCGGCCTCGGCGCGCGCAGGAAGCCCCGTGCGCTCATCGGGCAGCCCGGGGTGGATTTCCACCGTGGAAAACCCGGTCTGCTCTTTCAGTTGCCGCTGGCACTGGTTCAGGCTGAGGACGGACTTTTCGCGCTGCGCCTGGAATTCTTCGCGAATCGCCCTGAGACTTTCACTCAGTGAGGCACGGGCTTTCTGGAAGTCCTCCACATAACATGCCCGCTCAATCTGGCGCTCCACTTCCTGTAACTGCCGGGCGGAGCTTTGTCCGGTTTCAGCCAACTCCGAGATCGTGGCCGAGAGAAGCCGGATGATCTCATGCAGGTAGGTCTGCTGCATGCGGAATCCCTGCAGTAACCTGCGGTTATATTCCGCCGTTGCGTGATTCATTGCGCCGGCGGCCGCCACCGCCGCATCCGGTGAGGCGCTCTCCACCAGATCCTTCAGAATCCGTGCGGACTGCTCCCGGAAATTGACATACTCACTGGTCTCAAACTCCGGCGCATGCAGCGCCGCGCCCTGGATCAACAGCCTTACGGCGCGCTGGTAGCCTTCCGAATCGTTTGCCGCCGCATCCAGATAGCGCTTGATGGAGAACAAGATCGATAACCCGTATTCGCTCATCGGCAGGATTCCTCCCGCGTGTAGGAATTACCAGCTATGACGCAATTTCGTCAGCCTGCCATTGGCGGACCGTGATGAAAACACACGCCCTTCCTAACGCGGCAACCCGATTGCCTCGTCTTTCCTCATGAGATTTGCCACCTTCTTGATCGCGGCTTCACTCTGGGCTGAGGAAACCACTAAATCGCCGCTCTACCATGTCACCGTCGTCGCCCGCTCCACCAAGGCGGTCAACTACGGCCACCGCGCTCTGCCGACCAGAATCGATTTCAAAGGAACCGTGCTCTACCCGGAAGCCCGCGGCCAGGCAAGCGTGGAGAGCCGCCGTGGCGCGGTGGAGATCGACGCAAAATTCAACGGCCTGGATGCGCCCACCCGGTTCGGAGCCTCCTACCTGACTTATGTGCTCTGGGCGCTCACCCCGGAGGGGCGCCCGAGAAATCTGGGCGAGGTTGTGTTGAACGGATCGAACAAAGGGCGGCTGAAAGTATCAAGCGAGCTTCAGTCCTTTGCCATGATCGTAACCGCCGAACCTTACTTCTCCGTGACACAGCCCAGCGGCGTAGTGGTGATGGAAAACGTGATCCGGCCGGATACAGTGGGCACGGTGGAGACCGTGGAGGCGCGCTATGACCTGCTGCCCCGGGAACATTACACCTACGAAATTGGCGCCGAGGGTGCGCCGGCCGCGTCGGGTCCGAAGGTTTCCATGGACGAATATGAGTCGATCCTTGCCATCTACCAGGCACAGCACGCGCTTCAGATCGCGCGCGAGGCGGGCGCAGAGCGGGCGGCCGCCGGAACGCTGCGGCGCGCCGAGGAACTTTATCAGAGGGCCCGCCACCTCAAGGAACAGAAGGGGCAGGCCAGACAGGTGATCATGACCGCGCGGCAGGCCACGCAGACCGCCGAAGACGCCAGGATCATTGCGGCGAAGCGCCCTTAAGATCGAACAGGTCAACGCGGACCTTGTCCGGCCCATGCACACGCGCGGCCGCCGGCGAATCGTAGCAGATCAAGACCGATAGCAGCCCGCCTTGCGCGGCGGTTAGGGTAATTCCCTCGGCGTGATCGCGGCCGCGGTTACTTCCCGTTCCGTACGGTACTTCGAGCAGCTTCTCCAGTTCCTCACCCCAAACCAGAGCTTCCGAAGTCTGATCCAGCGCGCCTTTCCAGCGGAACAGGCACACGGGCCCGTCAAGATCCATCGACGGCCCGGCGAGGATGTACAGGTCACTGCCGGCGATGGCCAGGTCCCTCACGCCCAGCCCCTCCAACTGCAGAAAATGCTTCCGGACGGGGCTGGCGAAACCCAGCAGCCCGGCGCCTGATTCGTTCAGTTCCATCTCCAGAATCACGGCCCAGCCGCGAAGCACGGGCCCGCGCAGTCCGGCGAAGGCACGATTGCCACGCACCGCCAGTCCTTCCACATCCACGCCGTTGTCCTTGCTGGGAATCACACAGAATGGCGCAAACTGCTTGTCGGCCAACAGGGCCGCCGAAAGCAGGTCCCCTGTCCTGTCGCCTTGAAGACGCGCGGCGCTGAGTGCGCCCACCTGCCTGACGGGCTCCACGCTTTCGTTCAATGGCACACGGGCGAGCGTATAGCGGTTGCCGTCCCCGCTCACGCCGGCCAGACGCTGGCGGTTCTTCTCAGCCGTCTTGTCCTTCTCGGGCTTCTTCCGTTTCAGGCTGTGCGAACCGATCAGCCAGAGGTAGCCGCCGTCCACGTCCAACCCTTCCAGGTCGATCTCGCTGTTGGCGCCGGGCACGGGAAGATCCAGCACCGATGCGAGATCGAAACGCCGGTGGGCGGCGAAGTTGCCGTAGGCATCGCGCCTCAGCCGCTCAACCAGGGTACCTTCGTCCCCTCCAAGCCACAGAGAATCGGCGAGCAGGACGATCGCCGAAAGATTGTCACGAATGTCCACGAGTTGTTCGGACTCGATGGAGTTGTCCAGAAAAAGAATCGGCTGCAACCTTGGAATGGCTGTCATGTCGGGGCCAGTATATCCCAGCCACTTCCCGAACTGTGATAGATTGGCCACCCATGAGAACTCTGGCACTGTTCGCCATTCTCGCGGCCTCAGCCTCCGCGCAGATCATTTCCTCCAGCATCGTGGGCGCCGTTAGCGACGCCAGCGGCGCAGTGATCGCCGGCGCCACGGTCACCGCCACCAACCAAAGCACCGGCGTTGCCCGCACTGCCGCCTCTGACGCTTCCGGCGCTTTCGCCTTTCTGCAACTCCAGCCCGGCACCTATAACGTCGCCGCCACCGCCCCGGGGTTCAAGAAATTCGAAGCCACCGGCCTCGTGCTGCCCGTGAACCAGACTCTGCGCGCCGACGTCCAACTCACGGTCGGTGAAGTGACAGAGCAGGTGCGAGTGGAAGCTTCCGGCCTGCGCGTGGAAAGTGAGACAAGCTCGCTCGGCCAGGTCATCGAACAGAAGAACATCGTCGAGCTCCCGCTCAACGGCCGCAACTTCATGCAGTTGGCGAACCTTTCGGCGGGCGTCGTACCCGCCTACAATGCCCGCAGCGCCACCATCACCAATCAGACCGGACGCGGCGACATGGCCGTGCATATCTCGGGCGGGCGCGGCGACACCAACAGCTACCTGGTGGACGGCGTTGAGACCAGAAGTTCCTGGTTCAATTCGCCGAGCGTGCTGCTTTCGGTGGACGCGATTCAGGAGTTTAAGATCGATCGCAACCTGTTCACCGCCGACTACGGACAGGGCAGCGGGATCGTCAGCCTTGTCAGCCGGTCTGGAGGCAACCAGTTCCACGGATCGCTTTACGAGTTTCTGCGCAACGACAAGCTGGACGCAGCCAATTTCTTCGACAACTACTTTGGAGCGCGCAAAGCGCCATTCCGCCAGAACAATTTCGGCTTTTCCGCGGGCGGTCCCGCCATCCGCAACAAGCTGTTCTTTTTCGGCAGCGGCGAATGGCTGCGCAGCCGCCGCAGCGCCACGCTGAGCGCGCTGGTACCCACGCCCGATCAGCTTGCGGGCGACCTGAGCACGCTGCGGTCGTCCAAACCCGGCGGCGCTCTGCTCGACCCCATTGGCGGCGCGCCGTTCCCCGGCAACCGCATCCCCACCTCGCGTATTTCCTCGGTCACCCGCAATTTCATCAAGTACACGCCGCAGCCCAACGCCAACATTGGCGGACGCAATCACGTGGTCACCCGCAACACCAGCCGCGATGACGATCAGTACGGCGTACGCGTCGATTATCAGATCTCTTCTTCCGATTCCATCTTCGGACGGTACACAAACTATGATTCCTCGCTCATCCGCCCCGGCATCGGTCCGCTTTCGGGCAACGTATTCCCTTATGAAGGCCGCAACGCCGTCGTCCAGCACACCCACATCTTCAACCCGCAAGTGCTGAACGTCTTCAAGTTCGGCTTCAACCGCGCTGTGGTTTTTAACAGCTGGGAAATCACGCCCACCAGCATCGCCAACGAGATCGGGTTGAAAATCCCGCAGATCCCCGACGAGTACGGGTTGCCCGGCGTCGGTGTGGCCGGCGGCTTCTATGTGGGAGGCGGCACCGGCATCAACCAGGGCGGCGTGGACAACCTCTTCCAGTTCAGCGATACGCTGAGTTGGGTGCGCGGCAAACACACCTGGAAGTTCGGAACCGACATTCGCTATATCCGCTTTGACCAGCGATTGGGCCTCAGCAACAACGGGTCATTCAATTTCGACGACCGCTACACCGGCAACTCCGTCGGCGACTTCCTGCTTGGATCTTTCAATGCCGCCAGCGCGCAGATCGGACTTGGCCAGGGTTTGTGGCGCTCCACCAGCCTCAACTTCTTCGTTGCCGACGACTGGAAAGTCACCTCGAAACTGACGCTCAATCTCGGCGTGCGATACGAATACGACTCTCCCTTCGCCGACACCCGCGGCCGTGAAGGTTACGTGGATACCTCGCTGCAGAAGTTCGTTGTTGGCATCTCACAGGCGGATTCGCCCATCAAGCGCGAAATCCCTGGACTGGAATACCGCCCCAATCTTCAGAAGGGCATCTGGTTCCCTGATCGCAACAACTTCGCCCCCCGCATCGGCCTGGCCTACCGCCTGTCCGACAACATGGCCTTGCGGGCCGGCTACGGCTGGTTCTACGCCAAAACCCAGGGCAACGAACTGCAGTTCAAGATCAACGCCCCGCCGCTGGTGTTCTCCGCGGCCCTCAACAACACGGTCGGTACGCCGACGCTCAACTGGGATCGCGACGCGTTCCCC
>JANRLE010000315.1:0-22248 GCA_033762895.1 Bryobacteraceae bacterium
CGGTCGACTGCGGACACCGTAGTGGTGACGGACGCGAACCTGCAGGTGATCGCCAGACGCAACCTTCCCACGGGCGCGGCCTCGGCTGCGATGACTCCCGATGGCCGCTATTTGCTGGTTGCCGGTGGCGTAGCGGGCGCGCTGCAGATCATTCGGACAGCCGATGATAACGTCGCCACGCAAGTGGATCCCGGCGGCGGCGTCATCGACGTAGCGGTTTCACTGGATGGGCGGCGGGCGTATACTGTCGCGCAGGGCGGCCGGTTGACCGCCGTAGATCTGAACAGCTTCCAGCAACTCAGCACGCAAAACCTGACGGGCGGGATTGCGGGTGTAAGCGTCGGGCCCAACGGCCTGATCTACGTCAGCGCGATCAATGTGTTGTACGAAATGGACTACAACACCAGCACGAACCTGTTCAGGTTTGTTGGCGATTCCGGCATTTCTCTGAACGGCACTCCTGGTAAGCCATACATCATCCCGGAAGGGCAGGGTGGTCTGCGCGCGGTGATGGTCAACAACACGCAGTTTCCCGGGTCGGCTGCGGTGATCGGCGTGGATCTTGCCAGCCGGACCTTGAACAACGTGGTATTGCCCGGCGTCATCATGGAACGGATCATCCCCGCTGCGTTCAACCGGATCTTCGCCATCAGCACGGCTCAGCAACTCTACGAACTTGTGTTCCCCGGCACGCTGAATCCCATCAGCTTCTCGGGTTTGAGCGGCGCCGGAATCCGGGCAGCCGCGATCTCCGACGAGTTTCCCGCCGCACGGTATCTGTATCTGGCTTCCTCGGTGTCCAACACCGTGGCCCGCGTTGACATCGCCAACAACACGGTGACCCCGCTGCCGTCTTCCATTTCTCCCTCCGCGGTTTCGTTTGCCGGTCCTGCTTCCACGCAGGCAACGGCGAAGGTGTACACCTTCAACAACGGCCAGGGCGTGACACCCGGCAACACTTCGCTGCCGCTGGTGATGCGGGCCGTGGACGCCAACGATCGTCCGGTGTCGGGCGCCCCTGTGCAGTGCTCGATCACGACGACAACGGGTGGCGAAATCGTGAGCAGCAGTGCCACCACCGACGGATTCGGCTACGCGCAGGTGATTGCGCGCGCTCCGGCTCTGCTGGGCGGCTTCCAGGTAACGTGCAACATTGGCACGGGCGTGACGGTGCAGGCGTTGTTCAATCTGAACGCCGGTACGGGAACGGTAGGTCCCTCTGGCGCGATCAGCGTAAAGAGCGGCAATGGACAGGTGATCCGCGAAACGGCGGCCACACCGGAACTGCTTCGCGTCACTGTGAAGGACGGTAACGGCGTGGCGATTCCCGGCGCGCTGGTGCGCTGGACGGTGATCGCCAGCGGCGGCGCGCCCGGCACACTGGCCAACATCGAGACCACCACCGACGCTGTGGGCGAGGCGACCAACACCTACATTGCTCCGTTCCTGGGACCGGCGCAAACTTCCGGTTTCGTTCAGGCCACCATTACGGCGGCGACGGCCAACAATTCAGTGAACATGTACGTGACCGTGATTCCCCAGGTCTTCTTTGGCAACCCGGTGCCGCTTCCCACCGCGATTCTGCAGAAACCGCTGAACACGCAGGAAATCACCGCGCAGGCGGGCACGGTGGTGTCGCAGGCCATTCAGGTACGCATCACCGCCGGGGCGGGCGCGGGCGGAACAGTGGGAACGCCGATTCCGAACGTGGCGATCGCTGTCACGACAGGGCTCGATCCGGCGCTTGGGCCGACGGTAAGCTGCAAGGGTGACACCGGATTGAGCGACTCCAACGGAATCGCAAGCTGCGACCTGGAGATCGGGCCGAAACTTGGCACCGCCACGATGAGCGTGCTGCTGGCCGGCACCGGACAAACGCTGACAACGTTTACGCTGATCGTCACACCCGGAGTACCCGGCAAGATTACGATCGTGCAGGGTGACGGGCAGGTCGGCAACGCGGGACAACAGCTTCCGCAGGCGCTGGTGGCCGAGGTGCAGGACACCTTTGGCAACCGGTTGCCGGGGGCGCGTGTGACTTGGGCGGTGGAAGCGGGCACGGCGACGATCGTCAACCCGATCACCACGGCCGATCTTTCGGCGCGCGTTTCGGCGCTTGTGCGGCTCGGCGCCGTATCCGGACCGGTCCGTGTTCGCGTGACTGGCGTGAATGGCGTGGCGGCTGCGACCGCTCTCTTCAATCTGACGATCACCGGCGGCGGAGCTACTCTCCAGCGGCTGTCCGGCGATGGCCAGAATGCGGTTGCGGGCCAGTCGTTCGGCGCTCCGCTGGTGGCGCGTGTCGTGGATCTGAACGGCGCGGCGGTGGCGGGCGCGCAGGTGACGTTCTCGCTGGCGCAGGGCCAGGCGAGCCTCAATCCGCAGTCGGCGGTTTCCGATGCCAATGGCCAGGTGAGCACTTCGGTGGTTGCCGGCGGGACTCCGGGCCAGGTGGTGATCACTGCGCTCTTCGGCGAAAGCCGGGTGACGTGGACACTGAATGTCACGGCGCAGGGGCCGCAGATTGCGCCCAACGGAGTGCAGAACGCGGCGGGCGGGACCGGCATCGCGCCGGGCTCAATCGCCACGATCCGGGCCACGAACCTGGTTCCGAATGTGAACGGCTATGTTCTGCCGTCGAACCCGCTAGGGCCGCTGCCGACGACGCTCTCCGGCGTATCGGTGCTGTTTGGCGGCGTGCCGGCGCCGATTTTCTGGGTGGCCAACGTGAGCGGCCAACAGGCGGTGACGGTGCAGGTGCCGTTTGAGGCGGCCGAAGGCACAATTCCGGTGACGGTGAATGCCTCGGGCGCCACGACGACGGTGAACGTGCTGATCCAGGCGGTTGCGCCGGGTATCTTCGAATCCACCGATGCGCAAGGCCGCCGGTTCGGTGTAGTCACCCGGAGCGACGGCACGTTCGTGACCCCGGACAACCCGATCGCACGGGGAGAGCGGGCGCATGTGCTGGTGACAGGGCTGGGACGCACGCAAATCGCGGCGTTCACGAACGCACCCGGCACCATCGAGCAGAAGGTGATCGCGCCGGTTACGGTGGGCGTGAATAACCAAGGGGTGCCGGTGCTATCGGCCGAGTATGCCCAGAATCTGATTGGCGTGTATGTGGTTACTTTCCAGATACCCGCCGACAGCGGAACGGGGACGGCCCTGAACCTGGCGGTTGCCGCCGATCCCGGCAGCGGGAATGTCTTCGGCAACGGGTCCACCATCGCCGTCCGGTAATGACGGAACTTACACGGCGCCGGCTTTTGTCGGCGCCGTTGTTCGCCGCGGCGGGCAGTCCCCCGAATATCGTCTTCGTTCTGGTGGACGATCTGCGGTGGGATGAACTGGGTTGTACGGGACATCCGTTTGCGCAGACACCGCACGCGGATCGCCTGGCGCGGGAGGGGGCGCTCTTCCGCAATGCCTTTGCCACCACGCCGCTCTGTTCGCCCAGCCGGGCGTGCTTTCTCACCGGCCAATACGCTCACAAGAACGGAATTACGGACAACGTGGACCGCTCGGCGCGGAGCCATCAGTTGATCACCTGGCCGCGGCTGCTGCGGGACACGGGTTACGAAACGGCATACCTCGGCAAGTGGCACATGGGGAACGACGATTCTCCGCGCCCGGGGTTTGATCACTGGATCAGCTTCCCGGGACAGGGCGAATCGACTGATCCGGTGTTAAACGTCAACGGCAAGGTGGAGAAGTCCCGGGGCTATGTTACCGATGTATTGACCGAGCGGGCAGTGGACTTACTCGGGCGGCGCCGGTCCAAGCCGTTCTGTCTGTATCTTGCGCACAAAGCGATTCATCCGAACGTAGTCCAACGGAACGACGGCAGCGTCCAGGGCGATATCAACGGCGCAGACGCGTTTGTCACGGCGGCGCGGCATAAGAGTCTCTACGCCGGCAAGACGCCACCGCGGCGGGGCAACTACCAACGGACTCCGGAAGGCAAGCCCGCCTTGCAGCGTACGCTGGCCGGCGTGCCGCCGCTGAGCGCCGCTACCGCAACCGGCGATGCCACCATCCTGAACCGGATGCGGATGACCAAGGCCATCGACGAGGGCCTTGGCGAAATGATGGCGGCGCTCGAACGGGCCGGGAGCCTGGATGACACGGTGGTGATCTTCACCAGCGATCACGGATATTTCTACGGCGAACACTGCCTTGGTCCGGAGCGGCGCCTGGCGTATGAGGAGACGATCCGCATTCCGATGCTGGTGCGCTATCCACGGCGGATCCGGCCGGGAGTGAAGATCGATGCGTTTGCGCTGAGTGTGGATATCGCGCCCACGGCGCTGGAGTTGGCTGGAGGGCGCGGGGGCGCGGGCATGCACGGCCGGTCGCTGGTGCCGCTGCTCGAAGGGAAGCGGCCAAGGTGGCGGGATTCGGTGTTAGTGGAATACTTCTCCGATACGGTCTTCCCCCGGATTCAGAAGATGGGGTATCAGGCGGTGCGAACGGATCGCTGGAAGTATATTCATTATTCGGAACTGGAAGGCGCCGATGAGTTGTACGATCTTCGCGAGGATCCGTATGAGCTGCGCAACCTGCACGGGGATGCGGCGCGGGTGAGCGAAATGAAGGCGCGGCTGGGGCGGTTGCTGGCCCAGACGCGGTGACTATGTTTCAACTGCCGTACGGGGAAGGCTCAATTGCGATCGATGTGGCGGGCGGCGAGCTGATCCGGCACCGCGAGGCGCCACCGGTTTCAGATGAGACCGCGGCAGTACAGGAAGCGCTGCGTTACCCGATCGGGACCCCGCCAATCAGCGCCATCGTGAAGCCGGGAGAGCGGGTGGCGGTGATCGTCAATGACATCACGCGTCTGACACGATCGGAATTGATGCTGCCTTCGCTGGTGCGGGAGCTAAACGGCGCCGGCATTCCGGACACCGATATCCTGATCGTCTTCGCCCTGGGGATCCACCGGAGGCAGACGGACGAGGAGCGGCGGCGCATTCTGGGCGCCGATCTCTATAACCGTCTGCGGTCAATGGACCACGACGCCTATGACGAAACGAACCTGACAACGGTTGGCGTAACCTCGTTCGGCAACACTGTGGAGATCAATCGCCAGGTGTGGGAGTGCGACCGGATCATCCTGACGGGCGAGATTATTTATCACCTGATCGCGGGTTACAGCGGCGGACGGAAGAGCCTGGCGCCGGGTGTGGCCGGCGCGCGTACAACGACGTTTAACCATAACATGATTTTCGATGCGCGCTGCCGGTCAGGGGTATTGGACGGCAATCCGGCGCACGAGGATCTGCTGGAAGCCTGCCGGATGGTGGAGCCGGACTTCATCCTCAACGTTGTTCTCGATCCGGCAGGGCGGTTGGTGAAGGCGGTGGCGGGGCATTTCGATCTGGCGCACCGGGAAGGATGCCGGGTGGTGGATGCGATGTTGCGCGCGGATCTGGAGGCGCCGTACGACCTGGTGGTGGCATCGGCGGGCGGGTTTCCTTTGGACATCGACCTGCGGCAGGCGCACAAAGGGCTGGAAAACGCGGTGCAGGCGCTGAAACAGGGGGGCGCCATCCTGTTTTATGCCGAGTGCGCCAACGGCAGCGGCCATCCGGCGATCGACACCTACGCGCATCAATACGCCAACGACGGCGAGATGCGGGAGGCGCTGGAGCGGAAGTTCGAAGTGGGCGGGCACAAGGCGTGGTGGCTGGCGCGGCTGGGACGGACTTACGAGGTTCACCTGGTCTCGGCGTTGCCAGGGGAGTTTGTGCGCCGTTTCGGGTTTCATCCGGTTTCTCCTGAGCGGCATGGCGAGCGGCTGGACGGGTTGGTGGGCAGGGGGCGCCGTATCGGAGTGCTGCCACACGCCGGCTTCACGCTGCCATTCGTGAAAGCGGCAGGGTGACGGTGATAGGATGAGGAGCCATGGAACGCCGCAACTTTCTTCTCACCTCCGCACTGGGCGCGGCCCACGCCGCTGAGGGACGAATCAGAGCAGCACTCTATGGGACCCGCCACAGCCACGCCAGGGGTAAGTTGAAGGCGATGCTGGACAACCCGGACTTCGAGGTGGTGGGCGTGTGTGAACCGGATGAAGCGGCGTGGAAAAAGGCTGTGGACATGCATCAGCACCGCCGTCTGAAGGAGGACGAGATGCTGGGGGACGCCTCGATTCAGGTGGTGGCCGTTGAAACCGAGGTGTGGAACGCGATGGAATGCGGCCGCAAGGTGGTGGCCGCGGGCAAACATCTGCACCTTGAAAAGCCGCCCACGCATGAGATGGCGCCATTCCGCGCGTTGATTGAAGAAGCGCGGCGGAAGAAGCTACTGGTGCAGTTAGGCTACATCTGGCGTTTTCACGAGGGCGTAAGCAGGGCGATCGAGGCGGCGAAATCGGGCGTCCTGGGCAAAGTCCACCTCATGCGCGGCGCTATCCACACCGATCTGCGGCCGGAGGCGCGGACTGCGCTGGCGCGCTACAAGGGCGGCATGATGTTCGAATTGGGCTGCCACCAGATTGACCGGATGGTGGACCTGTTCGGGCGCCCGAAGAGCGTCAAGAGCTGGCTGCAGAACGGCGCCGGAGGGCTGGCTGACAATACCATGGCGGTGTTTGAGTACGATTCGGCCCTGGCGGTGATTACGACATCGGCAAAGATGGCGGGCAGTTCGCAGCATCGTTCGTTTGAAGTGATCGGTACGGAAGGTTCGATGATCCTGCAGCCCGTGGAGCCGGGGACGAAGATGCGGATTTATGACAAAGGGTGGAAGGAAATCGAAATGCCGCCCCAGCCGCGGTATGTGGGGGATTTCCGGGATCTGGCGCGGGCGGTGAAGACAAATACGCCGCTCAAGTATTCCTACGATTTTGAGTTGCTGGTACAGGAAACCGTGTTGCGGGCGTCGGGGGAGATGTCCAGTTAGACGACGGGTTTGAACTGTGCGAATTCGCCCGCTCTTTGGAAGCCCAGGCGCTGGTAGATGCGGTTGGCCACCGCGTTGACCGCGGCGGTGCTGAGAAAGCAGGGCGTGGGGGCGGTCAACTGAAGGACGTGGCCGAGTAGCGAAGAGGCGTAGCCGTTGCGGCGGTGAGGCGGCGGGGTAAAGACGGAGGTGATCCGGTTCCCTCCGGCGCCGGTGGGGGAAATCCGCAGCATGCAAACGGCATCGGGTGCGGCCCAGATCCAGATTTCGTTGCGGGCGATGCGCCGGGCCACCGCGTGCCTGGCGAAGGCCGGGTCGAAAAACTCACCGGTTTCCCGGGCCAGGCTGCCGGACCAGTCGACAAGCATCGATGCTTCGTGGGGGGCGGCCAGCCGTGGTTGGCCCGGGGCGGCAGGCGCCGGCTTAGGATGGGTGAGTTCGTACAAGAGATCGGCGATGGCCAGTTCCATGGGAGAACCGGTTTCGCGTGACCACGCCCGCACGACCTCATCGGAATGCGGCCTGGGTCCCACCACGCCTGCCAAGCCGGATTGGAGGGTGAGGGATTTGGCCACCATGCTGTCAATGGCGCGGGGGCTTGCAGGAGCTGAGACCATTATTCCGCGGGAAGGGGCATAGACAAAGGCGCCTTCCACAGGGGCGTCACCGTAAGTGTAGAAAGTCTCGTCCCAGGGATCTGAATCCTTCAGCCCCAGTGCGACCCCCAACAACATATGGTTTTCCGCTTGTCTCGATGCCAGGAAATCCAGGGAATAATCCAGAAAGTCCGCAGCGTTCGGATGACAACGGAGCCGTTCCTCGCTCATCGATATTAGTTTAGTATGCATTTCCGGCAAAAGACAGATCCCGAAGTACCAAAGAAAGCAGACGCCGTCATTGATGGCCGGTCCTGACATAATGAGAGCAAGCGAACTCCACATGAAGTTGACAGACCGGTACACGATCGAAGCTGGGAACACCTATCTCACCGGCATCCAGGCACTGGTGCGCCTGCCGATGGACCAGATGCGGCTTGACCGCCGCGCGGGCTGGAAGACCGGAACATTCATTTCCGGCTACGAAGGATCGCCGCTGGGCGGCTACGACCTTGCATTAAACCGGGTGCGCCGCCTGCTGGATGAGTATGACATCCACTTCTGGCCCGGCGTAAACGAAGACATGGCGGCAACAGCGATCATGGGCAGCCAGTTTGTGCTGGCCATGGACACGCCAAAGTACGATGGCGTGGTGGGGATCTGGTATGGCAAAGGGCCGGGCGTGGACCGCTCAGGCGATATTCTGCGGCACGCGAATCTGGCGGGATCGCCGGGAAAATGCGCGGCGCTGGTGTTGGCCGGCGATGATCATCCCTGCAAAAGCTCGTCCATCCCCCACCAGAGCGATTTCAGCCTGATGAATGTGGCGATCCCGGTGTTGTTCCCTGGAAATACGCAGGAGATTCTTGACTATGGACTGATGGGGATCGCGATGTCGCGATTCAGCGGCGCCTGGGTGGGGATGAAACTGCTGACACAGGTTTGCGACGGCGGCGGGACGGCTGACGTTACCCTGGACCGAATGCAGGTGAAGCTGCCCGAAGGCTACGAGAAAAAGACGGACCACCGTCTCTTCATTCCGTACACGAACATGGTGGAGTCGGAGGCGAACCGCAGAAGGCTGGAGGCGGTGAAGGAGTTCGCGCGGCTGAACGGATTGAACCGCTGGTTTGGGGCGCGGGAGAACGCCAGGGTGGGCATCGCCACGGCAGGTAAGTATTATTACGACCTGATGCAGGCGCTGCGGGATCTGGGCCTGGGCGTGGCGGATCTGGAGCAACTGGGGATACGCGTGGCGAAGTTTGGCATGACGTTTCCCATCGAGCCGCATTTTGCCGCCGATTTCGCCCGCGGGCTGGAGAAAATTCTGGTGATCGAGGAGAAACGCAGCTTCCTTGAAATGCAGTTGCGCGACGCGCTCTTCAATTTACGGGAACGGCCTCTGATTATCGGAAAAGAAGACGAGCGTGGTGAGGCGCTTCTGCCGGCGGCCTATGAGATGGATCCGGACATGGTGGCGCGCGTGGTGGCGGGTCAGTTGCTGCACGGCGAGGCCAGGGAATCGGTGAAGCGGCGGCTGGCAAAGCTGGATGCGGTCACGCTGCGGCCGAATGAGTTCGTGCCTACGCGGCCGCCGAACTTCTGTTCGGGCTGTCCGCACAACCGGTCGACGATGCTGCTGGAAGGGCAGGTGGCGGGTGGGGGCATCGGTTGCCACGGCATGTCGGCGATGCTCGGCGAGGCGAACCGCTCCTACCTGTTCTGCACGCATATGGGCGGAGAAGGGGCGCCGTGGATCGGGCTGTCGCCGTTCGTGGAGCGCAAGCACCTTTTCCAAAATATCGGCGACGGCACCTACTTCCATTCCGGTTCGATTGCGGTCACCAGCGCCATCGCCGCGGGCGTGAATATCACCTACAAGATCCTTTACAACGGGCACGTGGCGATGACGGGCGGCCAGGTGGCCACGGGTGTGCTGCCGATTCCGGAATTGAGCCGGAAACTGGAAGCCGAGGGCGTGAAGAAGATCGTGGTGTTGACCGAAGATGTGGCCAAGTACGCCGATGGCGTGCAGATGGCCGCGAATGCGCAAGTGAAGGACCGGGACGAACTGCCGTCGGTGCTGGCGGAATTGGAAAGAATCGCTGGAGTTACGGTGATTATCTATGACCAGCAGTGCGCGGCGGAGAAGCGGCGCTGGCGTGCGCGGGGAAAATTAAAGGAGCCCGTGAAGCGGCTGGTGATCCACGAGGAGGTGTGCGAAGGGTGCGGCGATTGCGTGAAGCAATCCAACTGCATGAGCCTGCACCCGGTGGCCACGGAGTTGGGGCAGAAGATCCGGATTCACCAATCATCCTGTAACAAGGACTATACCTGCTCGCTGGGCGACTGCCCGTCGTTCCTGACCGTGGAGATCGCCGAAGGGACGGGGCTGAAGAAGCGGACCCTGCCGGTATTGCCCGAAACCGATGTTCCCCCGCCTCACGATGTGGTGAAGGCGGGAGACTGCTACCGCATCCTGATGCCGGGCGTGGGCGGCACGGGCGTGGTGACGATCAACGCGCTGATTGCGACCGCGGCCACGCTGGATGGCTTGCGGGTGATGACGCTCGATCAGACGGGGCTTTCTCAAAAGGGCGGGGCGGTGGTGTCGCACCTGGTTCTGAGCGAATCGAAGGTGGAGTTGTCGCCGAGGGCCAATACCGGCAATACGGATCTGATTCTCGGGTTCGATCTGCTGGGGGCGGCGAATGCCGAGAATCTGAAGACGGCGGACGCGGAAAAGACGGTTGCGGTGCTGAACACCAATATCGCTCCCACTGGCGACGATGTGCGGAAGCGGCGGGTGCTGAGCGGTCCGGAACGGCTGTTGGATGTGGTGCGCGGGCAGACCAGGCATGGACGCAACGTCTATGTGGATGCATCGCGGCTGGCGGAGGCGCTTTTCGGAAGCCACCTGGCGGTGAACGTCTTCCTGACGGGCGTGGCCTATCAGGCCGGGCTGCTTCCGGTGACCGAGCGTGCCTTAAAAGAAGCAGTGCGGCTGAACGGCGTGGAAATCGAACGGAACCTGCAGGCGTTTCTGTGGGGGCGCAAGTACTATGTGGATCCGGCGGCCGTGGAATCGCTGATGGCTCCGGCCGAACAGAAACAGGCCCGTTCGTTTGACCGCGCGGCGGAGTTGCGCGCCTATCAGAATGACCGCTACGCGCGTGAGTATGAGGAGTTTGTGGAGAAGGTGAAGCGGCAGGCGCCGGCGCTGGCCGAACCGGTGGCGCGCTATCTTTACAAGCTGATGGCTTACAAGGATGAGTATGAGGTGGCAAGGCTGCTCACCAAGCCCGCGTTGGAACAGGACATTCTGAACCAGTGGGAAATGCCGCGGTCGATATCCTACAACATCCACCCGCCGCTGTTGCGCGCCCTGGGCGTGAAGAAGAAGCTGAAACTGGGGCCGTGGTTCCGGCAGGTTCTTGCGGTGATGGCCAAGGGCAAATGGCTGCGCGGGACGCCGCTCGATGTATTCGGATGGATGGGACACCGGCGAATGGAGCGGGGCCTGGCGAAGTGGTACCGGGAACTGGTGGAGGAGGTGATGCGGCAATTGACGGCGGAGAATCAGGCGTTGGCCGTTGAGATTGTATCCTTGCCGGATCAGATCCGCGGCTATGAGGCGATCAAGGAAGAGAGTGTGCGCCGTGTGAAAGCGTTGGCGGCGGAGAAACTACGGGAGCTTCGGGATAAGGCTCAGCCGGTGCTGGTTACAATTCCGAAATCCAGTCTCTAAGCTTGACCAGCAGTGACTTGTGCAGGATCAGCCCGGCCTGATCGGCCTTGTGCAGGGTGGTCTCCCGGTCATAGTCCACGCGACGGAACTGAATGGTTAGTTCCCCGGAGTCGAAGATGAGGTAGGAGGCGCGCGGATCGGCGTCGCGCGGTTTGCCTACGCTGCCCGGGTTGGCAAGATACCGCGCGCCAGGTTCCAGTCGATGAAACTCGCCGGTTTCGAGCGTGGTCTCCCGCCCGCGATCGCGGCTTAGGAACGGCACGTGCGTATGGCCCAGGAAGCAGAGCGGCAGTTTCGAAGAATGATCGGCCAGCGCCTTCAGATTGATGGCGGCCTGCTCCCTGGTCCGCACGTATAGCTCATCATTTGGTTCCGGGTACAATGCCGCGTGAACCATGAGAAACCTGCCATCGGCCGCGGTCACAATCGGCAGGCCTTCCAGCCAGGCGCGGTTGTCAGGAAGGAGGACCTCGCGGGTCCAGTAAATGGCTTTCTTTCCCGCCTGTCCGAAGCGGTCGGGTTCTTTGGCGCCGGTCGCGACACGATCATGATTGCCGGCCACACAGGCGATTCCGCGGTCGCGAAGAATCTGGATACACTCGTTGGGGTTGGCGTAGTAGCCCACCAGATCGCCGAGGCAGACAATGCGGCCGATCCGCTCGGATTCGATGGACTCGAGAACTGACGTGAGCGCCTCAAGATTGGCGTGAATATCGGAAATGACGGCGTAGCGCATGGAAAGTGCTTCGTCTGGTCAGCGCACTCGCAAATTGGACGGCCCAGGGATAGGGATCCTTCCAGGAAAAGACTTCGTAGACGGCCGGGCCGAGATAGGACCGCAGCCAGCCGGTCCAAGACAAATCTCCGTCCGGCAAGTAGTAGCGGAGGGCGGCGCGCACATCGTCGCCGAAAGCCAGCCACTTATGCCTGGTGTCGTACTGGGTCTGCGGGGCTACATCGAGGCCCATCAGGTGGCGGTAGGCGGTGTAGGGCAGATTCACGCCGGCGGATGCGCCCAGGTCATGCCAAAGGTTGTACCGCGGATTGATTTCGAGCAGATAGTAACGTCCCGAGCGCGGGTCCCTCTTGAAGTCCAGCTTTGCCGGTCCCTGGAGGTTCATCATTCTCATGATTTCCAGGCCTGTTTGAACCAACTCCGGCTCATGGACCAGTTCCAGGCAGGTGCTGTGGCCGCTTTCTTTGGGATAGGTGCGGATCTTGCGGCCGACGAAATAGCCGAGAGGCGAGCAGGTTTCGTCAAACCAGGCGTGGAAGCTGTAGTGATCGGCCGTGCCGCCTGGGATATACTCCTGGACGACAAAATCGTCCGTGAAGCTTCGAATGGCCTTGTAGTGAGTGCGCAGTTGTGCCGGCGTCTCCGCCAGGAGTGCTTTGGAGGGGCGTCTCGGGGAGTTGCTCCTGGCCTGAAATTCGTGCCAGCCGACGTGAACGGCCGGTTTCAGAATCATGGGCAAAGCAAGTCTTGACAGCAGGTCTTCGGCGGACTTCGTCTCATGGGAGGTAAGCGTTCCCGGTACGCGAATGGAAAGTCCGGCGGCAAAGGTTCCGAACCGGGTTTTGTCCACGAGAATTTCAATCAGTTCGGCCGGGGGCAGCAGGAAACGGTAGAAGCGGCTGAGTATTTCCCGGTTGCGTGAGACAAGCAGCAGCATCGCGTCATCGCCGTAGACCAACATCGGTTTCTGCGCAATGGCGGCCCCGAGCGTCAGCAGGTCGTCCAGGGCCTGGACCGGACTGGCTTTGACATCGGCGATCACCCTCTTTTCCGAGCAGTAACGCGATTGAAACGTAACTGCTGATGGATCGGATGACACCACGAGCGCCGGGACGCCCGCGCCGGCGAAACAACGGAGCAGGTTCAAGTCGCCGCAAATCACCACGGGAGTGGCGCCGGCGGCTTTGGGCGATTGGACTGTGGGGTTCCGCCTGGAGGCGGAAGATGAAACCATCGGGATTCTCTAACCTCACCATTCGTTATTTTCTATCGTGCCCGAAACGAGGGGCCGTGTACAGGGGCTGGCGGGCGGGATAGTACCTTTACTCTCAGCCGGAGGCCCAAATTGAAGCATTAGTACTGGTAGTTCCACTAAACGTTTTCGTTGGAACCCCTATACGGTCTCGCGCATCTCACCTCGAGTGATCGCAGTTTAAACGATCACTGTTTCAAGGGGAAGTGTCCAGGCCGGCGCAACTGCGGACTGCCGGTTGGGTTGACAGATTCAAGAGCCGGGTCACTACAGTCTCAATTCACCGAAGGAGTTTCGATCGCATGACAGTCTTTCACCAGAGAATCGCGTGGGCATTCGCGTTATTGGCGGCCAGTCCGGGGTGGGCAATTTCGAGCGGCGCACCGGAGGGATCGGCGGGGGCGCCCGGAGACGACACCTGTACGGCTTGCCATGGCGGCACGGCGAATTCCGGCTCGGGGCGGATCCGCATCGATGCGGGCGGGTCTACGTACACCCCGGGTCAGAAGATGGTGCTGAAGGTGATTCTGGAAGACAGTGCCGCGATGCGGTGGGGGTTCCAACTGACGGTGCGATCGCAAGCCGATCCACAGGCGACCGCCGGGGCATTGGCCGCCACTGACGCCAACACGCAGATCCAAAAGGCTGGAACCAAGGAGTGGATTACGCACACGCTGGCAGGAACGCGGCGAGGGACGGCGGGCCCGGTCACTTTCGAGTTCGAATGGACCCCGCCGGCCGAAGGTGGCGTTGTGCTGTACGCGGCTGGGAACGCGGCGAACAACAATAACAACAGCACAGGCGACCTGATCTACACCGCCAATACGACGCTGACCGCGGCGGGCGGTGCGGGTGGTGTGCGGCCCGCCTTCACCGCCGATGCGGTGCGCGATATCTGGACGGGACGCGCGGGACTGGCGCCGGGCGCATGGGTGACAATCACCGGCACTGAACTTGCCACGGCCGAGGCGCACGGATCCCCCGTGTCCGGCAGTCCGTTGCCGACCACGCTGGGTGGCGCCACGGTAAAGGTGAACGACGTGGCCGCGCCGATTTCCTTTGCCAGCCCGACGAAAGTGACGTTCCTGGCGCCTGCCGCAACGCCCGAGGGTGACGTAGCGGTAGTGGTGGAGCGTGGAGGGCAGGCTGGCGACCGTGTCACGGTGCGGGCGGCGTCGGCTCTTCCGGCGATTCACTCCGTTGCCGGTGAAGGCGACCGGCTTTATGCGGCGGTAACGACGGCGGGATCGGGCGCATTGTTCTCGCTTTTATCGAACAAAGGGTGGATTCTGGGCAAACCGGAGTCCGATCCGCGGGCGGTGCGAGGCGCCTATCCGGGCGAGGATATCGACATATACGCCACCGGCCTGGGCCGCACGGATCCGGAATTCGTCACCGACAGGCTGCTTTCGGGGGCGCTGAACACAGCGGCGATGCCGGTGGTGCGTTTCGGTGGAACCTCGGTGACGCCGGCGATGGCGGCGATGGTGTCGCCCGGTATCTACCTGGTGCGCGTGAAGGTGCCGGAGTCACAGGCGCCCGGCGACGTCGAACTGACCATTGAGCAGGGCGGGGTTACCAGCGCATCGAACGTGTTTCTATTCGTCCAGGCGCGGTAAGCACTGACTTGCGGCGTCTTTTCCGGCCCGCGGCGTGGAGGTTCCCCACCGCCGTCGGGTCCGGCGGTCACAAAAACATTTCTAAGTTTGAATGTTTCGGCGTAGAATGGATTCCTGAGTACTGTAAACGGCGCACTCCGGCGAAGACGCCGTGGTGCGCCCGGCCATTCCGTACAACACAAAGGAATCCCCCATGGCCGCTGCCAAGGAAGCCCGTTCGATTCTGGCCGAACCATCCGGCCTTGAGTATTTGTACGCCTTCGGTCCGTTCCGGCTCGATCCGCAGCGGCGCCACCTTACCCGCTCCGGCAGGAGCGTCATGCTGCCGGCCAAGGTGTTCGACACGCTGGTGGCGCTGGTGGAAAGCGCCGGTCATCCGGTGGACAACCGGACGTTGATGGCCAGGATCTGGCCTGGGGCGGAAGTAGAAGACAGCCTGTTGAAGTTCAATGTTTCCCAGGTGTCGATGGCGCTGGGAGAAGGCTACATCGAAACGCTGGCGCCGCTGGGATACCGGTTTGTCGCGGACCTGGAGAAGACGCCTGTGGCGGCGGCGCCAGAGGCGAGTCCGCCGGTATTCGGAAAGTTGTTGTGGGCGTGCGTGGCGATTGGCGCCGCGGCGGTGGGCGTGACCGCGTTCCGCTGGTTCCAGAATCCCGCGCCCGCCGCGCCTGTTGTGCAGATCCGTTCCCTTGCTGTGGCCCCGTTCCAGGCGTCCTCGCCGGAGGATCAAATGCTGGGGGCGGGCATCATGGAAGGGCTGCTGCCGCGATTTCACGCGGTGCCGGATCTGGCCGTGCGCGCCATCAGCCCGGCGGGCGGACCGAAGGACCCGCTGCAGGCCGGCCGGCAGTTGAAGGTGGACGCAGTCCTTCACGGATCCATTCAACACACCGACGGACGGGTGAAAGTGGTGGCGCGGTTGAGCCGCCCGGCCGGCGGCGCGGTGATTGCGGCGGAGTCTTTTGAAGCGCCGTTCTCGGAAGTCTACGCGCTGGAGCCGAGGATCTGGAAGCGGATGACCGGCGCGGTGGGTGTGAAACTGGCTCCGGCCCGCGAGTTGGAACTGTCGCAGCCCGGCACGCTCAATCCGGAGGCCTACCGCCTCTATTCCGAGGCGCAGTATCATCGCAAGTACTCAGCCGGCGAGATCAGGCTGGCGATCGAGAAGCTGGAGAAGGCCATCTCGCTCGATTCCCGTTACGCTTCGGCGCATGCGGCGCTGGCAGAAGCCTACAGCCTCACCACGCACTTCGGTTTCGCATCGCCCGAGGCGGCGATGCCCAAGGCAAAGGCGGCGGCGCGGCGCGCCATCGAGTTGAATGACCGGTTGGCGGAGGCGCACCTGGCGCTGGCCAACATCAACCTGTTCTATGACTGGGATGTGGCGGCGGCTGAGCGGGAGGTGCGGCGCGCCATCGAACTGGCGCGCAGTTCCACGGATGCCCACGACCTGAATGCGGCTTTGATGATTGTACGCGGCAAATTTCCTGAAGCGATCGCCGAACGCAAGCGGGCGCAGGAACTCGATCCCCTTTCGCCCAGGACGAGGCTCGGTGTGGCGTGGGCCTATTACTACGCCCGCGATTGGGAAAATGCGATCGAGGAGAACCGGCGGGTTTTGGAGGAGGAGCCGGCGTTTCCAGCCGCGGTGCTGAACCTGGCGTCGTCGTTGAAGTTCAAAGGGCAGGATAAGGAAGCCTTTGAACAATACATCAAGGCGGATGAGATGGCGGGCGCGAAGCCGGAAATGCTGGACCGGCTGAAACAGGCCTACGCCGACGGCGGGTTCAAGAGTTACTGGCGGCGGAAGCTGGGCTTGAGAAAGCGCGCCAATCCGCTGGGGACGGCGTTTCTGTATGTGCAGGCGGGACGGCCGAAGTCGGCGTTCCGCTGGCTGGAGCGAGCCTATGAGCGGCGCATGCCGGAACTGGTGTTCCTGCACGTAACTCCGGCGGCCGATCCGCTGCGCGATGATCCGCGTTTCCAGGAGTTAGTCAAACGCATCGGAGTGGCGCGTTAGGGCTGGACATAGCTGCCGCGCATCAGCTCCTCCAGAACCGAGGGCGTCTTCATGCCCCAGCCAAGCATGCGGCCGGCCTTTGTGCTCATGATGCGCTGATCGAGCACCAGGGCGTCCACCACCGGTCCCAGGGTTTGGCGGGCCTCCTCAACGGGCCAGCCTTCGGTGCGGCCCGAAGCGCCACCCGCCCAGGCTGCGGCTTCGGCGACGGTTTTCACCTGGAAGGCGGGACCGTCGGAGGCCAGCAGCAGTTCGCCGGCCGGCTCCTGTTCCACGGCAAGGCGAAACAACTCAGCCAGCGCATCGACATGGACGAAGCTCCAGTGATTGTCGCCCGAACCAACGTATCGCACGACGCCATTCTCACGGGCTTGCTTCACGAAGTCCGCCGGCGCGCCGCCTTTGCGGCCATAGACCATTGCAGGACGGATGACTGTGCCTTTCACTTTCCGTTCAGAGGCGGCCAGGACGAGCTTTTCCACGGGCGGCCGCCAGGAAAGGAACGCCGGCGGGCGCGGAGGAAAAATCTCACCTACCACACGGCCTTTCGTATCGCCCATCACCCAACTGCCGCTGGTGTAGACGAACGGACGCCTGCTGCCGTCGAGCGCATTGAGGATAGCCTCGACGGCGGCGGTGTCCAGTTCGCCGGTCCGCGGCCCCCAGTCCATGGCCGTATGGATGACGGCGTCGGAATGGGATGCGGCTTGTCCGATGGAGGGCGGATTGCCCAGGTCGCCGTTGACAGCCTCAATACCGGCCCGGTGCAGCTTGAGGACGGCTTCCGGGTTACGGGCCAGGCCTGCCACGGTGTGACCTGCTTCCCGGAGAGACTGCGCCACGGCACGGCCGACGTAGCCGGTGGCGCCGGTTAAGAAAATTCGCACTCTTGCGATTTTACAAATTTCCGTCTTGCAATTGGGCGAAGAAAATGAGAATATCGAATCCCGGATCTCGAATAAAAGGAGTTTTCTCTCGATGTCTCTTGCTCACGCTTCTGTTGTTGAACTCGGATCCACCGAGGAGTTTTTCAACCGTTCTACCCGCAATCTCACTGAGGATCATTCCACCTATGCGCCGGTGGAAGGGATGATGACCGTAGCGCAGCATGTGGCCCATGTGGCCCAGACGATTGACTGGTTTATCGAAGGCGCCTTCCGCCCTGAGGGCTTCGCCATGGATTTCGAGGAGATGGCGAAGGAGAGCATGGCGTACACCTCGCTGGCCGCCGCGCGGGGGTGGTTTGAGAAGGCGGTAGCTGCTGCCAAGCAAGTGCTGGCGAGTAAGAGTGATGCCGACCTGATGACGCCGCTGCCGCCCGGTCCGATCATGGGTGGCGCGCCGCGGATCGCCATTGTGAGTGCGATCACGGATCACACGGCGCATCATCGCGGGGCGCTGACGGTGTACGCGAGATTGAACAAGATCGTGCCGCCGATGCCATACATGGATATGTAGGGGTGGTGGCTCAAGTCCGGGCCGGCTTTTTCTCTCCCGGCCGGCCCGGTGCTGTGGTATTCTATCTGGTGAACCCTTGTGGGCCTGTGGCGCAGTTGGGAGCGCGCTTCCATGGCATGGAAGAGGTCGAGAGTTCGAATCTCTCCAGGTCCACCAACCCCCTTCAAAGACTTGCGGCCAACTGCCCGCCAAGTTCCTCGCCCGTGGAGGCCAAACCCCATTTGATGTACGGGCAGCAATGGGCACCGCTCTTCGCGCTTGTTGTTTGCTGGAGACCTCAACAATTGCTTTCCCTTTAAGGACGTTGCCCAGCCGCCCCACGAAAGACTCCCGGCGCCGCAGTTAGATCTCCGGGTTAGCTCCTCGGAAACTTCAATGTCATTACTCTGTCGCTGGTCGGGGATCGTAGTGGTTCTCTTGCTCAATCACCTTGCCGTCGGCACTGATGCGGAATACATCCGCGACTCGCAGGACTTTCCCCGTTTTCAGCATTACGTCGGCTCTCACACAGATCGTTGTCAATTCATCGTTGAAAAAGTAGTCGATAACCTTGACATCTTCGAGAGCCGCATAAATCCCGGCGAAGAAATTCAGCACGGCAGCCCTGCCCTGAAGCGGCGTCTCGCTGCCGCCTGCGGCCAGAGGCGTTCTAAGACGCACATTCTCATCGTATGCAACAGCCGATACATCACCGTTGGCAAGTCCGCTAAAGTAGCCGTCGGCTACGGCCCGCAGTTGCCACTTTCGATCAGACGTTTGTCCAGTTGTATTGCTCATACAGGCCATTATATTTCATGGCCGCTATTCGATCGGGAACTGAGCGCGTCTCCACGGCATGGAGCAGGCCATCGGTTTCGATCCCGATCAGGGTCCACCAATCAAGCCTCGTTGGGCTTCAGTTATTTTCGAATGATCCGGCGCAGCGTATCTTCGAACCTTGGCGACTTCCCCTCCAGGCATTCCCGCAGCGCCGAGTTGATTAACGTCTGATAGCCAGCGGTTCCTCCAGATCGCCCTGATATCTCAAAACTGGCGATCCACGATGTCTTGGTCAAGGCGGGCGGGTTTTCCCGGACTCGGATTGCGCTGGTAGCACGCGGCCTCGTATCCTTCCTGTAAATGCGGTTCACGGCGCACGTCCATCGCGTCCTGGTAGGTCACCTTGAGTGGCCGGTTCGACCCTTTCGGCAGAATCGTAATCTGGCGGTCCGCAGAGTTTATCTCGATCAACTCTCCGTTGATGGACTCGCGATCTGGTTCAGTTTCCGTTGGCATGTACATCTTGCGCACCAGCCGTTGCCAGTTGTCGTCCATCCGGACCGTCGTGCCATTCCGCGAGAGGTCGAGCTTCCAGCCGCTTCCAGGTTTCGGGGCCAGTTGCTGGAAGGCATCGACAACGCGCTTTCGGATGGCGGTGTCCGGTAGATACTCAGCCACGAGATCCTGGTTCTGCGATTGCGGTGCGCCAGCAACTCCCTCAAACGTACCGAGCACATCGTCCACTTGGTCAATGGCCGCTAACTGAGGCTGGATCGATTCAACGAACGCCGGGAGGAGATAGCTCCCCGGCTGAGGGACCTCGCACTTCAACTGGTAACAATGCGATCAGCCAGATCGCCCGCTGTGCCCCCTCCGACGTTTGAATCAGGACGGATGCCGGCACGGCAGGTCTCGCATCGGCAGCCCGCGAAAAGCGGAATTGCAATCGCCGTTCTGGTCATCAGCTTCCGACATCCCTTCTCGACACTCCCGCTTCATCTCAATCGCCTTCATGCACGGGCGGCGTCGACGTTTGTCGTCTGCACGCTCGAACAACCATCGTATCGACCTTTGGAGCAACTTGCTCCACGGCCGCGCGGCAAGCCGCAACTCCACCGGCCCATTTGGGCATCATCCTTAATAGAGAAATCATTTGTTGTCCGCTCCAGCAGACAACAATCACCACGGGCTGCAACCGCGCGCGTGAAAGCACTGCCAGGTCAAGGGTGTGGAGTCCTGGAGAGTTCAAAATCTTTCCACGTCCACCAACCCCCTCACCGGCTCACCGCCCCCCCCTCACTTCAGCCTTGGGATCACACTGCCCGGCGGCTCCAGGAACTCGCGGTTGAAGCGCGTGAAGGTGATGTACTGCGTGGCTTCGCTGAGCCCGCGTTCCCAAAGTACGCAAGGTGTTCCGTCCGGCAGCAGCGTAAGATCCGAATAGGCCGCAAACCCGCCGTAAAGCACACGCTCATTCAGCCACGTCTGTCCCTCGTCATAGCTGACCCGCACCACCAGATGGCGGCGGCCGGGCATCGACGGCCCCGTCCATAGCAGACGGTCGCGATCGGCGCCCGCCGTTTGAAGCGTATAGCGCTCAATACCGGTGGCCACCGGGGATAGCGATTGGCCGGGACGGGGCTGGCTCCAGGTCTCGCCTCCGTCCTGGCTGGTCATATTCCAGCGGTGATCTCCGGCGTTCTGGCGGGCATCCATCAGGATGGCACCGTCGGCCAGTTCCACCAGTTGGTTCTCGTTGGTCAGGGCGCCCACCAGTGCACCGCGGCGCCAGGTCTGGCCGTGGTCGTCACTGATCAGCGTGTAGGCGCGCATGAGCTGTACGGGACCGGTGAACCCGCCTGCCGAGCCCAGCACCGAATAGGCGTCGGGCTTCATGGCTGCCGGGATCAGCAGCCTGCCGCTCTTGGTTTGGATGGCGCCGCCGGGGCCCAGAAACATGGCGCCCCAATGGTCGTAGTCACGGGCGGCGCGCGTCAGGTCGCGGGGTGGGGACCAGGTTCTGCCATGATCGTCGCTCCAGCGGGCCCAGATCTGGTTGTTCGCTGTGCCGGGCATGGACCGGATGGTCCCAAAGCCTGGCTCCCAGCGGTTGAAGAAGAGCCACAGCCTGCCGTTGGAGCGGTCCAGCAAAGGGGTGGGATTCGAGGCCGCCCACTTGACGCCTGGATCGTCCACCACCTGCATGGCGGACCACGAATCCCCGTTGTTGGTGCTGCGCGACATCACCACTTCGATGTCGCCGGCGCCCGGATCGCCGCGGTTGTCGCGCCGCGCTTCGGCAAAGGCGATGAGCGAGCCATCGGCGGCGGTGACAATGGCAGGAATACGGTAGGAGGCGTAGCCGGCCTGGCCCGCGCGGAAGACATCGACATGAGTGAGTTGGGGCTGGCTATGGGCAGCCGGAGCCCAAACGGCAAGAACCAGTATCCACGGGCAACGAATCATGAGAACCCATCATAACCGGCAGCAGCAGCGTGAAGGTTGATCCCTCTCCCAGCCGGCTTTCCACCGTGACATCGCCACCCATCAGCCGGCACAGCCTGCGGCAAATGGCAAGACCCAGACCTGCGCCGCCGCGCAGCCGCGCCGGAGAATCATCCACTTGCACAAACGGCTGAAACAGAATCGGCAGCTTGGCGGACGGGATTCCCATACCCGTGTCGCGGACGCGTATGGCCACCGTACCGCCGATCTCCTCTGCCAAGACCGTGATTGCGCCGTCAGAGGTGAACTTGGCGGCGTTGGTCAGCAGGTTTGTCAGGCACTGGCGGAGCCGCATCGGGTCAGTGTGGATGCGCAACTCTGTGGAGTGTATCTCGATCCTGTTTCCGTTGGCGGCGGCGAGCGGTTCGATGGCCGATGCGGCCTCATTGAGCAGCGCGCCGAGTGCGACTTCTTCCCGCTCGATTTCGATTGCGCCCGATTCGATGTTGGTGTAGTCGAGTATGTCGTGAATCAGTTGGAGCAGGTGGATGCCTGCCGAGCGGATACGGGACGTATCTTCGGCCAGGGCGGGTTGGCCGAGCCGGGCCAGTTCCTCGCGCACCATCTCGCTGTAGCCGATGATCGCGTTGAGCGGAGTGCGAAGCTCGTGGCTCATGGTGGCCAGGAAGACGTTCTTGCAGCGGTT
>JANRLE010000316.1:0-3177 GCA_033762895.1 Bryobacteraceae bacterium
CGGTGCTGTTTCAGCCCGATTGGAAGCGCGTGTTCGAACCTGAGGCAATCGCCGAGAGCGTCCGTCACATCACGGGATCTTAGCCGCGACGACGTGCCCACGGGTTGTTTGAGGCCAATTAGTCACGAATGACTTCCACGCCTTTGAGCAGCGCCTCTTTTTCGCCGGTGGTGAAGGAATGTTTCAGCCGGCCACCGAGTTCCAGTTCACGATGCCGCTTCAGGAACTTGTCGGAAACGGTGACCCGCAATGGCCTGAGCTGATGGTCGAAATCGTAAATCAGATAGGCGCCACCCTCATGGTGTGCCTCCGAGATGTTCACTTCCACCAGTGATTTCGTGACCGACAGCATGTTGACACGATTGAACGGCTCGTCCAGTTCGGTGATGCATGACCGTGGAAACCAAATCACCGCCTTTTCCGTGCCGGGTACGAAACCCTGCAACTGCGTAGGGTCACCGGGTCGCTGCGTGGAGGCGCCAGTCATCCGGCGCGGATCAAACACGACGAGCGTCGCTCTGTTATAGCCATTGTTTACACCGCCGGCAAGCACCTCCTCCACCCCATCCGAATCCAAGTCCGCTATCGCAATCCTGAGCAGGTGGCCGGAGTGCCAGTACTCCCCCAGAACGCTTCCTTCCGCGCTCAGGATCGCGAGTTGGCCGGGGTAGGAGAGCGTATGGGCGCTCGAGATCAGGACCCGGGCGCGATGAAGCGCGGATTGGCTGAACGTGAGAATGGGGCCCGCACCAAACGTCTCATAAACGGCTCCGGAAGCATCAACCACCCGGCTGCCAGGCTTAAATTCCCACTTCGGCGTGCCCGTCCCGGAAAAGCAGTAGAGAGTGCTGCCGGCCGACTGCCAGTTGTGCGGACTATAGGCGAAGAGTGTCTCAGGGTCCGAATCGCCATCGAGATTCCCGGTCCAGACGAACCGGGATGTCAGTTTGTCTGGATAGAGCCCTCGCAGGAGGGGCTCGGGAAACCCGAACCGCCACAATTCGCCACCATGGTCGTCCAGCGCCACGATGTGTTGCCTCTCCAGTCGGAAGTCCTGGGGGGCCTGGGGGCGTCCGATCCTTGCCCACAGTCCGTATCCCAGGATTCCTGCCGCGATCAGCACCGCGCCTGCCCGCCATCGCCAGCCAAACTTGGTCCTGCCGGGCGGCAGCGTCGTGACAGTATCCGCCGCATCAGATTCATCGTGATCGTCGCGGGCGGTGGACGTCTCCATTCCGAGTTCTTTCCACCTGTCAATCTCATCCGCGTACGCCCAGACCCTGCCCTTCTCTCCGGGCAGGCGACGCACCGGAAGGCCGTGCTCTTTCTCATAGTTCTGCGCCGCGCGTCGCCTCACGCCTAAATAGGCCGCGATCTCATCCCAACCCTGCAACTCCCGTCGCTGGCTGCTCATTTGCGATTCTGCGTATTCTTGCGCATCAAAACACTTGCGTCAAACGCCGTTTCCACCTCACCATTGTAATTCGACCTTGCGTGGTTCGGGGTGGCACGACAAGCACCAACCTCGGGGATAGCGGCGTTCTCGCCGCTCTTATGGCAAACGGGCCTCCACTCGTAGCGCAAGGGGCTCTTATGTCTGATCTGAATCTGGCGGTTCCCCCAGAGGCCGCCCGTACAGCCGCGAAGTTGATTTCCGGCAGTAAGACCCTATCTTCCTCCCCCGCGCTGAGGAAGCTTCTCCATTTCCTTGTGGAGGCAACCCTCGAAGGCAGAAGCGCGTCCCAGCGCGAGGTGGCGTGTCTGTTGGCCTACAGAAACTTCGATCCCCTGGAGAATTCCGGTGTCCGGCGCGAGGTAGGCCGCCTCAGGGACAAACTTCGGCAGTACTACGACGAGGAAGGGACTAGCAGTGAGGTGATCATTGTATTGCCTCGGGCCAACGACAAGTCCGGCTACCGCGTCCAGTTCCGTTTGCCTGCAACCGTCCTCGATAAGGATTCAGCGAATCCTCAATATCTCTTGCTAACGGGCGAAGCTCGCCGCCTGTGGGCGCAGCGCACTCCCCAGGCCCTGGAACAGGCGATCAGCTTGTTTCAGCAGGCGATCGAATTGGATCACGATCAATCCGCCCGCGCCCACGCGGCAATCGCCGAATGTTACTGCTTCCTTGCTTTGGGCGGCGCCCCTCCCCATGCGGCCATGCCCAGAGCTAAGGAGTGGGCCGAACGGTCCATCGCGTTAAACCCGACTCTCGCCGCCGGGTATGCCACGCTGGGCTTCGCCACCTCAGTTTATGATTGGGATTGGGCGCTGGCGGAACAGTTGTTTCAACGCGCCATTCAGCTTTCTCCTGCCTCGTTGGACGTCCGCTGCTGGTATTCCGGCCACTTGGTCGCCGTGGGCCGATTTGAGGATGCGGTCCGGCAGGTGCGCAAGGTGCAGATCGAAGAACACGATCCGGCGCCCGTGGTCGCCAGCCACCTTGCGAAGATTCTCCACATGTGTGGCCATCTGGACGAGGCGTTCGATCTCATGCGCTTCGCCCTGAAACTGGATCCGGACTTCTACCTGAGTCATTGGCATATGGGGCTGATCATGGCCCACCGCGGCGACCAGGATGCTGCGCTGTGTCATCTTCGGAGGGCCACGGAACTGATGGGGGAGGATTCCGGCGTTTGGGCGAGCCTTGGGTACGTCTGTGGTGCATCTGGTCTTATGGAAGAGGCTCGCGAATGTCTGGCAGTCCTCGATCGCATGGCGGGACACCGGTACGTTCCCGCCACCGATTTTGCCACTGTATTCGCCGGTCTGAACGACGCCGGCAGCGCATTTCGCGCGTTGGACTTGGCCTTCGAACAGCGCTGTCTGTTTCTGAGTTGGGCCGGTGTCTGGCCGCCGTATGAGCGGCTGAGGCAGGACTCTCGTTTCCGATCCATTCTCAACCGGCTTGGTCTGGGTGGCGCTTCGAGGCGCGATTCATCCACCCAGAGTTAAGGACTTTGCCGTAAGGGTGCATCCAGGTATTCTATAGACCAATCAGGAAAACGCCTTAACTGGCGAATCGGCAGGGAATTTCGCTCGACTTTCCCCCGGGAGGCTCAGCATCACGTGAGTCGGTAGTGGAGGTTCCGGCACATGTACGTTCTCTTTTCTTCTTCGTCGGCAAATTCCGGGCGCCCAGGCATGAAGTCGCGCTTAGGCCGCCCCGATCTCGCC
>JANRLE010000317.1:0-11358 GCA_033762895.1 Bryobacteraceae bacterium
CGCGCCATGTCCCAGATGGGATTGCCGGTGTCCTGCGCGTAGAACAGACCGTAGCCTGTGCGGATTGTCCAGCGGTCTTTCGGTTGCCAGGCCAAGCCGATACGCGGGGCCCAGTCGTTCTTGTCCGGCAGGATGGTGGCGCGGTTGAACAGCGCGTCGTCGCCGGTGGCTTTGGGAACGATGTCGGCCATGTGTACGTTGAGATCCTGGTGGAAATCCCCTTCGCCGGGCCTTACCAGGATGGGTACCGGACAGGTTGGATCAAGCGCACGGCCGCCATCCAAGACACCCGTGCAGGAGAATCGCACGTTGAAGATGCCGCGGTAACGGTCGGCGAACGGCGCAGTGTATTCGTAGCGAAGGCCGAGGTTCAAAGTCAGGTTGTTGCGGATCTTGTACACGTCTTCGAAGTAGAGAGATTCCGACCACTGCCGGAACTGGGTGTTGGCGATACCGAGTGCCCTCGTCGACTCGCGCGTCCAACCGAGCAGGCCCGTGGCGAACCCCGACCCGGTGCGGGCGACGTTCGCAGGGTCCCCCGTATACTGGGCGGCGAACTGGAAGAACCCGCGCGGGAACTGGTTGCCGATCTGGTTGAACCGCCGGTTCGCGAGTTCGCCTCCGAAGCGCAGCGTGTGCTTGCCCTTTACCCAACTGACGTTATCCAGCAACTGATAGGTGCGGTTGCGGACCACAAACGGGGCTTCTGTGGTTTCGCCCCATCCGGCGACGAAGTTATTGCCGTCAAAGCCGATCTGCGGCGCTCCCCAGGCTGCGGGAATCGGCGAATTCAGGCCGGGAATGTTCAGTTCGCGCGTGACATCGCGTGTGTTGTTCAGGATCGTGCCGCGGTCGTTGTCGAAGATGTTGGCGCCGATGCGCAATTCGTTCACGATGGTGGGCGAGAAGGTGCGCACGTTGGAGAGCATCACCTGCCAGACGCGGGTTCCCGCCGTCTGGTCCTGGCTGGGGAAGGTCTGACCTTCACTCACAAATTCGTCGCCCCAGCTCAGGCGCCCGAACCACTGCGAATTGACGCCCTGGTTGAAGTCAATGCGGGTGGTGAACTGGTCCCAGTCAGTGGGGCTGGATGCGTTACGGACATAGTTGAACGGCGAATTGCCGGCCACCGCCCCTGGCACGTTGGGCAGCGCGTAGAACTCCAGAACCTGCTGGAACGGGCGGACGAAGCGGGAAGACGGAATGCGCTGGTTGGCGAACGGCACTGCGGAGAACCGGCCGTCGGCGCCGCGGGTGATGGTGTCGGGATCGAAGATGGGCAGGTGGACCGGGCTGGAGAAGTCGCCCGCGCGCATCGCCTCATCGGCTACCGTCGCGCGGCGGATGGAGGACACGCGCTCCCGCAGGCCTTCGTAGTTGGCCATAAAGAACAGCTTGTCCTTCCCGTTGAAGACCTTGGGGATCGACAGCGGTCCGTCCAGGGTGAAACCGTACTGGTTGCGGCGGAACGGATTCTTGCTGGAAGCCAGCCACGGAGTGGCCTGGATTTTGTCGTGCCGCAGAAATTCGAACAGGACGCCGTGATAGTCGTTGGTGCCGGGTTTGGTGCTGACGTTGATCTGCGAGGGGGAGCGTCCGAATTCGGCGGAATAGACACCGGTCTGCACCTTGAACTCCTGCAGGGCGTCCACCGAAGGACGGACGACGAAAGTATTGAAGTTGATGTCGGTGTTCTCCACGCCGTCCAGAGTGAAGCGGTTATACTGCTGGCGCATGCCGGCGATGGAGAGCGCCTGGTTGGAACGCTCACCGCCTTGGCGTCCGTTAGCCTGGCCGCCGGCCGGCATTTCCGCCGAGACGTTGGGGGCCAGCCGGACGAGTTGCAGGTAGTTGCGCCCGTTGAGTGGCAGCTCCACGATGCGGCGCTGTTCAATCACGGTGCCGGTGGCTGTGCTGGACGTCTGCAGCATTTCGGCGCTGGCGGCCACTTCCACCGATTCGGAAACGGCGCCAACCTCCAGGGCGAAGTCGACGCGCATAACGTCTCCCACCTGCAACGTACGTTCGTTGGCCACCGATTGTTTGAATCCCGCTGACTTGGCCTCGATTTTGTACTGGCCCGGCACCAGGAACGGGACAGAAAAGGCGCCGGACTCACTTGTGGTGGACTGGCGGACCTGGTTGGTTGCAATGTTGGTGATCACAACCTCGGCGCCGGCGATTGCCGCGCCAGTGGGATCGGTGACGATTCCTGTGATTTCGCCGTAGGTCTGGGCGGATAGCGTGGCGGCGAGCATTGCAAGGATCGCCGCAAAGATCAGATGGATTTTCCTCATTGTGTTACCCCGTCGGATACATTCAATACTGGCGGTCACCGGCTGGCGAACGCCTGCCCGTGCCGCATCACTCCCGGAAGTCCGAGCTGTGTGACAGGATGATAACACATTTATTTCGGCCTTCGTGGTCTCTTTCTCCCGCCGACCGCCGCCCGCACACGATGCCGCTTCCCGAGAGATAATCATTCTGATCGGAAAGGAGCCCACGCCATGACTCAACTGAACAGACGCGAATTCGCGCAGGCCGGATTGGCCGCCGCGGCCGCCGCCACACCGGCGGTTGCCAAACCGCTGGAGCCCCTGTCGCCCGGCATCAAGATCTCCATGCAGGTCGGCGAGAACGTCAACGACGAAGAACTCAAGTGGATCAAGCAGATGGGCGTGGAATATCTCAACGTGCAGACCGGGAAGGGCCGCGGCACGCTGGAGAATTTTCTCGCCATCCGAAAGCGCGTGGAGGGCGCGGGACTGAAGGTCTTCAACATCTCCAACAATGACAACCGCAACATCGAGGAGATCACGCTCAACCTTCCGGGACGCGACGAAAAGATCGCCTGGTTGAAGCAGTATATCCGCGATACGGGCAAGGCTGGCATCGGCTACATCACCTACGCCCACATGGCCAACGGCATCTGGTCCAGCGAGCGCGAAACCACGCGCGGCGGCGCCTCAGCCCGAGCCTTCAAGCTGGAAACCGCCAAGGGTTTCTGGAACGGCAAGGTTTATGAAGGCAAGCTGACGCACGGCCGAAAGTACTCCAAAGAGGAGCTGTGGGAGAACTACACCTACTTCATCAGGCAGATCGCCCCGGTGTGCGAGGAAGCGGGCGTGCGCTTCGGCATTCACCCTGATGATCCGCCGGTGCCGGAGTTGGGCGGCATCCCGCGCCACATCTTCGGTACCTTTGACGGTTACGTGCGCGCTCTCGAGATTGCCAATTCTCCCAATGTCGGCGTCTGCCTGTGCTGCGGCACGTGGATGGAAGGCGGCAAGAGCACGGGCAAAAACGTTTATGACGCCGCCAGGGAGTTTGCCAGGATGGGCAAGCTGTGGAAGATCCATTTCCGCAATGTGACGGCGCCCATTCCCTACTTCGTGGAAACCTACATCGACAACGGCTACACCGACATGTACAAGCTGATGAAGACGCTGGTGCAGGCGGACTTCCGCGGTAACCTCATCGCTGACCATGTGCCCGAGATGGCCGGTGGCCGCTCGGCCGGCTGGTCCTACAGCATGGGCTACATCCGCGCGCTCTACCAGGCCGCGCAAGCCGAACTCAAACGTGGCTGATACAATTCCGGTTATGCGTTACACCCCTGTGCTGGCAGCGGCCCTGTTCATGGCCGGCTGCTTCGGATCCAAAGAAAAGTCCGCGCCCACTGCCGTGACGGAGCAGGGCGTGGATGTGAAGAAAGACCCGCTTGGGGCGTTGGGCGCCCTGGGCCGCGCCGGACAGGATTTCGAGAAGTTTCAGAAAGAGCTGGAGAATATGCCAGCCGTCGAGCCGTTGCATTTTTCCAGGCTGGTGGCCGCGCTGCCGGAGCCGCCCGGCGGTTGGACTGCCAAGCCCGCCAGGGGAGAAACGAACCAGATGGGCGAGTTCAAGATGAGCCGGGCCAGCCGCGATTACCAGAAGGAAGGCGGCAACGAACGCGTCCAGATCCAGATTGAAGACTGGGCGTTCAACCGCGCCATCTATGCGCCCTTCATGTTGCAGGCGCAGTTCTCGCAGGAATCGACCGACGGCTACAGCAAGGGCATCAAGGCGGGCGAGGATCCGGGGCGCGAAGAGTATAAGGTGGCGCAGAAACGCGGTCACCGTTCCATCCTTTTCCGCAAGCGCTATCACACCAAGGTGGACATCCGGAACCTGGAGCCGGCGGCCTTCGATGAATGGTGGGGCCTGATTAAGACCTCGGAACTGCCGGCCACCAATTAGCCCATTGCCGGCGTGCGCGTGTGCCAATCGGTTGCCGACTGATAGGCGTGGCCGATGCGGAAGAGTGTGACCTCATCAAAGGGCCTGGCGCAGAATTGAATGCCAAGCGGCAGAACCGGTGGCCCGGCGGTGAACCCGCAAGGCAGCACAATCGCCGGTATGCCCGTCATGTTGGCGAGGTTGAACACGTCCGGCCGCGGGGGCGCCGGCGGTTGGGTGGGCGCATCCGAGTTCACGATTTCGCCTTCCAGCCTGGGCGGTGGATTGCCGGCCGGCAGCATCATCACGTCGCATTCGCCAAACACGCGGTGCATCTCTTCCATCAGCATGGTGCGGATTCTCAGCGCGCGGATGTAGTCTGTGGCGGAATAAAACGTGCCCGCCTCCAGCCGTTCCCGAACCAGCGGATCGAACAGGGCGGCGTTGCGGCTCAGCCGCTGTTCGTGGAATGCCGCCGCCTCGGATCCGAGAATGATCCCCGATGCGGCGCTCGTTATCCCGGCGTGGCGTACCTCTACCGGCACTGTCACCGCCCCCATGTCCTTCAGCAGCGTGAGCGCACGGCGAAGCGCGGCATCGGTCTCGCCGTCCACGTGGTTGAAGAAGTGCCTGGTGGGCACGCCGATGCGCAGTCCTTTCACGTGATTCGTCAGCGATCTGGCATAGTCGGGGACCGGTCTTGCCGCGGCGGCGTTATCCCGCGGGTCCGCGCCGGCGATCACCCGCAGCAGGGAGGCGGTATCGGCAACGGTGCGCGCCAGCAGTCCCACGTGGTCCAGTGTCCAACTGAGCGAGGTCACGCCAAAGCGGCTGACGCGCCCGAAAGTAGGTTTCAGACCAACCACTCCGCAACTCTTGGCCGGGCCGCGCACCGATCCGCCCGAATCGGTTCCGATGGTGAGCGGGACCATGCCGGCTGCGATGGCGGCGCCCGAACCGCTGGAGGATCCCGAGGGAGAGTAGGCGAGATCCCAAGGGTTGCGGGCGGGCCCGGCGAGTCCCGTCTGTCCGCTGCCCATGGCGAATTCCAGCAGATTTAACTTACCGATGAGAATGGCGCCGGCCTGGCTGAGCCGCGCGGTCACCGTAGACTCGAAGTCAGGAATCCAGTCCCCGGTGACTTTCGATCCATTGGTGGTGCGGATGCCCCTGGTGGCCAGCATGTCCTTTGGCGCATAGGGTATGCCGTGAAGCACGCCGCGGTAGCGTCCCCCCATGATCTCCTTCTCGGCCGTACGTGCCTGCTGTAAGGCCTGCTCCGCCGTCACGGTGAGAAACGCGTTCACCCTGGGATTGTGCGCGTCAATCTGATCGAGGCAGGCGCGCACCACCTCCACGGGCGACAACTTGCGCGTGCGAATGAGATTCGCCAGGCGCGTCACCGGTTGAAACACGATGTCCGGACGCGCCATGGCTAGCGGACCAGAATTCCCGTTACCGGCGCCACGCTGTCGTCGATTTCCAGCTCGCGCAGCGCCCGCAGTTGCACCAGCCGCCTTGCGATCACGGGCTGCAGGATGCGCAGGCGGCCGTCATTAAGCGGGGCGCCCCGCAGGGTCCCTATGGCGCGCAAGTCTCCGATGCCGGGCTCGGAACTCTGTGCGGCGGCGGGACGCGCCACTCCCGCGGCGGTGAGCGATTGCAGCAGACGTCTTCTGGCGACGGTCATGGCGATGGCCTGTATTCTATCCCGAAAATCTCATGACGATGGGATTGAATCCGCTCGCGGCCCGCGTCGGCCGGATAGGCGATTCTGATGGGTTCGCAATGCCGCCGGGGCAGGTCCTTGATTGCCACCTGCTGGAAAGCGCGCTCGTCGCACTGCAGCAGATTGCCGCTTTCGTAGGAGAGTACGAGGTCAAAGTCCACACGTTCGGACAGATCCGGCTGTTTCAGCCATTCCTTCAGCGGTAGCGATTGAACGCTCTGTTCCCGCGAGTAAAGATAGACCAGGAATGTCGAGGCCCAATCGTTGTCTGGAAACGGATCCCGCGCAAACAGCACCCGCCCATCCCTGGGGAATGCCGGCTGCAGGAGGCTCAGTTGTTCGTAGACCGCCCGGATCTTCGCTCCAGGTTCGTTCATTGCGGCAAAGTCCAGCGGTCCGTACCTGGAATGCCACAGGAAGAGGATCGCCGGGATGACGCCGAACAGGATGGCGGAGCGCCCCGGCACGCGCGCCAGCATGTCATGCGCGGCAATTGCGGCGAACAGCGCCAGAGCGTAGGCCGGTATGTAGGCCTGCGCGATGCCGCGTTGCGGAATGAAGGCGACCGGCAGGATACCCACCGCCATCCAGACAAAGCTGAGCCGCAACGTCTTTGACCGGGACACCACCGGCGCGGCCAGTAGCAGCGACACGGCGATGGTTAGAGTATGTGGCCGCGGATCGTAGAGTGCTTCGCTGAGCCAATGGCCGGCATGGCTGAGGTACGTTTCCAGGCTGAATACCGGCCGGTAAGCCTCCATGGTGGAGAGCGCGCCCGATCCCATCATCCTGCCTGCGACGAACAGCGCTGTCATGGCGCCGCCAATCAGCGGTACGCGCGCCTCCCGTGTCAGCCAGCCCCACCCGCGCGGCGGGCTTTCCAGTGTTTCATAGGCCAGCATCACCACCGGCAGACTCACCGCCATCTCCTTGGATCCCAGACACAGGATATAGATCGCGCACCAGGCCGCGATGCGCCCGGGACGCAGGTGAATGCCCCGCGCCCGCCCGTTCAGGTAATAAAGAAATGCCGCCGCGTAGAAGAAGTAACAAAGCAGGTCATAGCAGAATCCGGTGCTCATATACAAGGTCCAGAACTGCCCGTGGTAGGCGAAGATCAGCGCCGTAAGCGTGGCCGGCCGCCACGATTTTGTGAGGCGGTAAGCGATCGCCCACGCCAGTGCGAGATTCGCCAGCAGCACCAGGTAACAGGCCACGCGGAATGGCAGCGGCGTGAACCCGAACAACTCGAAGAAGATCCGGTAGAAGACGGAAGCCACCGGCCGGTAGGTCTCCGACGGAAGGAAGAAGAACACCACCTCGAATAAGTGCCGCCACAAAGGGACGCGCCAGCTCCCGGTGAGATTCATCAGGTCGTCGTGGGTGAAGTCGGCCAGTAATCCCACGAACGTGAAGTGGAAAAAGTAGAGAATGATTCCGGCGGCGGCAGCGGCCACCGGATACACGGGCAGCGCCGGGACGGACTTCGAGTCAGCCATTTGGACACACCTTCGCCGCATGGGGCCGGTGCGCGCCCGCGGAAGCGGCGGTTATCCTTTTCGTTGTTTTTTAGTGGAACGCGGTTGCGGTCATCCCTAAGACCGCATACGAAGGAAAAACACTACACGCCGGGCGAACTTAATCGGCGTCCCAACGGAAACGGGCCAGCGCCACCCAGCCGAACAGCAGAGCGAAGGCGAAAATCACGCCAGGATCGTGCAGCAGCGCGGCGGCCAGGTTGAGACGGCGCTTCATGCTTCCGGGTACAGGCTGGAGACATACTCGGCCTGCGGGGCCCTGTAACGCTGGCAGTGCTCTCTCCTGAGTGTACGGAAGGCGGTCGGCGGCCTGGGTAGGACCTTCCTGCTGGAGGGTCTAATCCTAATGGGTGGGTCTGCCGATAGTACGGGGGTACGGGATACCCACATGACCTGTGCCGATTGCGGTTCCATTCTTACGTCACGGTCGTCCAGCGGGCTTCACTATTGTGAGGACTGCAGCCTTGCCTACCGCGGCGCGGCCCAACGAGTGGAGTTCGATCTGATTGCGCTCGCCCAGTCGCTGGGGATGTCCCCACCCGGGATTTCTCTTAGCCACGATCCGGCGGTAAAACCTTACGACTTTGTTCTGCACTTTCACCATAAGGACGCCGCCATTGCCGCCCGCATCGGCGCCATTCTTCGCGCCGCCGGCTACACCGTTCTGTCGCCGGAGCGCATGGGGAACGGCATTACGGCCATGCAGGAGGGGCTGCGCGCAGCGCGCCGGACGTTTGTGCTGATCTCGGCGGATTTTCTGCGCTCGGAGTACGGCGGAAGGGAATGGCAGGCGTTTCTGCAAAAGGACCCGGACAGCCGCCGGCACATTGTCGTCCCGTTTGACCTGGAGAACCACGAACGCGCAGGCGCAGATCTGAGGCCGGCGATCCTGCTGGCGGCGGTGTCGGCGTATGGCGGTCAGCAGGTAGCGTGGCACTACCGTGAGGCGGGCGCCGAGCCTTTGGAGGCCGAGCCCCGGCAAGAGCGTAAGTCCGATGCCTCCATCGGCCTACTGCCGGTAGCGGCGATGGTGGGCATGGCTGCGCTGCTGATGTTGGCGCCGGCGGTGCCGGTGGTGATGAGCACGGACGTGGAACTGCCGCTGAGCTGGATGTTCTACGACGGCACGCTGCGGGAGCGTTCCACCATCGAAAGCGACCCGCGGCCCCTGATCCACTGGGAAGGGTTTCGCGGCGCCCCGCTCTCCCTGCCCCGCGCGCGGCAATGGCTGGAACTGAAAGACACTGCGTTGCTGAAGCTGAGCCAATCGGCGCGCGATGGCATCGCCCAATATTCCATGGCCTTTGACAAAGGCGGCGTGTACCTGCTCACGCGCGCCAGCCAGGGCGGGGAACTGCGGTACGAAACGCGTCTGGAGTTCGCCGGACCGGGTCAGATCAAGGTGCGCGTGCGCCGCTGCCAGGGCCGCCAGTCATTCCCCATTCCCCATGGACGCCTGGCGCCGGTGGAAGTGGCCACCCGCACGCGCCATGACGTGGCGATTTCCATGCAGGGCGATCTTCAGACGGTATGGCTCAATGGCAGGGCCATCACCACGTTCCGCGATGCGCACCTGGCGGCCGGCGCGGTGGGCCTGAAGGTGGACCGTTCAGACCATGTTCGGATGTTCCGCTGGTCCGTTAATCTCGACACAAGTTCGGATGTGGGCAGGGCTCCCACCATCCAGCCCAGGCTTTGGGCGGGTCTGCGGTAGGCTTGCACAAGGGCGGCATGAGAAAATGGCTGTTTCATGCCGAAGATTCAACGTGCTCTTTTCAGTCTTACCAATAAGAATGGCGCCGCGGGTTTCGCCCGCGAACTCGCCGCACTGGGTGTGGAACTCGTCTCCACGGGCGGGACGGCGAAGCTGCTTCGCGAAAGCGGGCTGGCGGTTCGTGACGTCTCTGAACTGACCGGGTTCCCGGAAATGTTGGATGGCCGCGTCAAGACCATCCATCCTGGGGTGGCCGGCGGCATTCTGGCGATGCGTGACAACCCGCAGCACATGACGGCTATCGCCGCCCACGGCATTCCCACCATCGACATGGTGGTGGTGAATCTCTACGATTTCGACAAAGTGGCGGCCGAAGAGGGAGTAACTCTGGAGCGCCTGATCGAAAACATCGACATTGGCGGGCCCACCATGATTCGCGCCGCGGCCAAGAACTATCAGGACGTCGCCGTGGTGGTGTCCCCGGAAGACTACCTCGGCATTATCGAAGAAATGAAGGCGGGCGGCCTTACTCGGGCCACTCATTGGAAGCTGGCGCGCAAGGCGTTTGCGCTCACCGCGGCCTACGACGCCGCCATTACGGCGCGCCTGGCGAAGGTGGACCACCCGGGAACCTCACTGCCTGAGTCTCTGTATGTCGCCCTGCCGAAAACCATGGGCCTGCGTTATGGTGAAAATCCGCACCAGTCCGCCGCGCTCTATTCCCAGGGCAATGAGGGAATCGCCAACGCGCACCAGCTTCAGGGCAAGGAGCTTTCCTACAACAACCTGGTGGATCTGGACGCCGCATGGCAGTTGATCCAGGAGTTCTCTCAACCGGCATCGGCCATCATCAAACACACCAATCCCTGCGGGTGCGCCGAACAGGGCACGCTGGCCGAAAGCTACCGCAAGGCGTTTGAGGCGGACCCGGTTTCGGCGTTCGGAGGCGTACTGGCGTTCAATCGGGAAGTGGATGGCGAGACGGCGAAAGAGATTGTGAAGACGTTCATTGAAGCGATCGCCGCCCCCGGTTTTTCATCGGAAGCCCTTACGCTGCTGGCCGTGAAAAAGAATCTCAGGCTGCTGAGGGTGGAGGGCGGTGTTTCCCGCGAACCGGTGATGAAGTCCATTAGCGGCGGCGTGCTGGTGCAGAGCGCCGATCTGGCGGCGCTGGACAGGGCATCCGTCAAAGTGGTTACCAGCCGTGCGCCCACCGAAGCCGAATGGGAAGGCCTCGCTTTCGGATGGAAGGTGGTGAAGCACGTGAAGTCGAACGCCATCGTCTATGCCCGCCAGGGTCAGCTTGTCGCCGCCGGCGCCGGGCAGATGAGCCGCGTTGACTCAGTGCGCTTCGGGGCGTCGAAAGCGGTGCTGCCGCTCGAAGGCACGGTACTTGCCTCCGACGCGTTCTTCCCGTTTCCCGATGGCCTGGAGAAAGCGGCCGCACATGGAGTGACCGCCGTGATCCAGCCCGGGGGATCGGTGAAGGACGCCGAAGTGATCGCCGCGGCCGACCGTCTGGGTTTGGCCATGGTGCTCACCGGCGTGCGCCACTTCCGCCACTAAAGGCGCAGATGCCAACCCTGTGGCGCGACGCGGATTTTCTGAGGCTGTGGACCGGCCAGACGATTTCGGAAATCGGAACCCGAATATCCCGTGAAGGCATTCCGCTTACCGCGGTGCTGGTTCTGAACGCCAATACCTCCCAGATGGGCCTGTTGGTGGCCCTGGGCGGCATCGCCACTCTATTTGCCGGATCGTGGGCGGGCTGGCACGCCGACCGAAGCCGCCGCCGCCCCACAATGATTGCCGCCGACATCGGCCGCGCGCTTCTGCTGGCCATGATTCCGCTTGCCGCCTGGCAGGGATGGCTCTCGCTCTGGACGCTGTTTCTGGTGGTGGGGCTGGCTGGCGTCCTTACCGTGTTTTTCGACGTCGCCTACCAGTCCTACCTTCCGTCGCTGGTGGGCCGGGACAGACTGCTGGAGGGCAACAGCAAGCTGCAACTCACCGCCTCCACGGCCGAGGTGGTGGGGCCGGCGCTTACCGGCTTTCTGGTGCAGTTGCTCACCGCGCCGGTGGCGATCCTGCTGGACGCCTGTTCGTTCCTCGCTTCGGCCGGGGCGATCGCGGCGATTGGCACAGAGGAGCAAGCCGTC
>JANRLE010000318.1:0-11767 GCA_033762895.1 Bryobacteraceae bacterium
AGCAGCGCGCCGTCTGGTCCCGCCACCGCGTGGGCGATCTCGCCGTCTTGCGCATGGGCAGTTCCGAGCAGAGTATCCTCACAAAATCAGGCGACGACCTGCGCATCGACTGGGGATATTTCTACCTGGCCATCCCGCCGGACCAGGGCAGTGTGGAAACCGCCGGCACACGCACCAAGCTGCGGGCCCGGTTTGCCTCCACGCTCACACTCCCCGAGGAAGACGCCCTTGATTGGCCGGTGCAGATCTCGCGCGATGACACGCTGATTGCCGCCACCATCGACGCCGGCGCCGTATCAGCGGGGCCGGTCACCCGCTGGCTGATGCTGGCCTATGACGACATGTACTCCATTGAGTACTTCCAGCGTCGGCTGCAGCCCTACTGGCGGCGGAAGGGCATGGGCGCGGCGGAGCTGTTGAAGGCGGCGGCCCGCGACTTCCCTTCGCTCGAGGAACGGGCCCGCAAGTTCGACTCCGAGCTGACGCGGGACCTGGCCGCCGCCGGTGGACCGAAATACGCCGCGCTCGCCGTACTGGCCTACCGCCAGGCGCTGGCCGCCCACAAACTGGCTGCCGACGCCGACGGCACGCAGCTCTATTTCTCGAAGGAAAATTTCTCCAACGGCTGCATCGCCACTGTCGACGTCACCTATCCCAGCGCGCCGATGTTCCTGCTGTTGAATCCGCAGCTTCTTAAGGCCATGCTGAAGCCGGTGCTCGACTATGCTTCGATGCCACGCTGGCCATGGCGCTACGCCCCTCACGACCTGGGCCAGTATCCGCTTGCCAACGGACAGGTCTATGGCGGCGGCGAGAGCAACGAGGACCGCCAGATGCCAGTGGAGGAAAGCGGCAACATGCTGATCCTGCTGGCTGCGCTGGCCGAGGCCGAAGCCGCGACGGACTTTCCCCGCAAGTATTGGCCTCTGCTGACAAAATGGGCCGAATATCTGAAAGAGAAAGGCCTCGATCCGGAAAACCAGCTCAATACCGACGACTTCGCCGGCCACATGGCTCACAACACGAATCTGTCACTGAAAGCCATCGCCGCGCTGGCCTCCTATGCCAGACTGGCGGACCGGCTGGGCCACAGGGATGTCGCTTCCGCCTACACGGCGCTGGCAAAAGACATGGCCGGCAAGTGGATGCGCATGGCCGCCGACGGCGATCATTACCGCCTGGCCTTTGATCAGCCGGGCACCTGGAGCCAGAAGTACAACCTGGTCTGGGACAAGCTACTGGACTTGAATCTCTTCCCGGCCGAAGTGGCGCGCAAAGAGATCGCCTACTACCGGACAAAGCAGAATGCCTACGGTCTGCCGCTGGACAACCGGTCGGCCTACACGAAACTGGACTGGATCCTGTGGACCGCCACACTCGCCGAGACCAGGGAGGATTTTGAAGCGATCGCCAATCCAGCGTACCGCTTCGCAAACGAAACGCCCACGCGCGTTCCCCTGAGCGACTGGTATTGGACCACCGACGGCAGACAGCGCGGATTCCAGGCCCGTAGCGTGGTGGGCGGTATTTTTGTCAAGATGCTGGAGGACGGCCAGCGATGGAGGAGGTGGGTAAATGCTCGCAACTGAGTCCGATGTTTTTCAGAAATACATGGAGCGCACGCCGGGATCGGCGCGCCTCTACGCGCAGGCGCGGGAGTTGTTTCCCGGCGGGGTGACGCACATCGGCCGGCACATGGAGCCGCACCCGCTCTACGTCACCAGGGCGGCGGGTTCGCGCAAGTGGGACGTCGACGGCAACGAATACACAGACTATTTTGGCGGCCACGGCGCGCTGCTGCTGGGACACAATCATCCCCAGGTAATGGAAGCCGTGGTGGAGCAGCTTGCACGCGGCGTGCACTACGGCGCCTCGCACGAAAAGGAAATTGAGTGGGCGGAAATCATCCGTTCGCTCATCCCCTGCGCGGAGAAGGTGCGATTCACGGTCACCGGAACCGAGGCCACCATGCTGGCCATGCGGCTGGCTCGCGCCTTCACCGGGAAGCCGAAGATCGTGCGCTTTGCCGGCCACTTCCACGGATGGCACGACCATGTGGCATTCCCGGAAGGCGGCGCTCCCGGCATCCTGCCGGAGGTGGCTGAGGGGATGCTCATTTGCCCGCCTAATGACATCGGCCATCTCACGGCGGCTCTGGAGGCGCGCGATGACGTGGCCGCGGTGATTATCGAACCCACCGGCGCCACCTTCGGGCAGATTCCCACCCGGCCCGGATTCCTCAACGAACTGCGCGAGTTGACCCGCAGGCGCGGCGTGCTGTTGATCTTCGATGAAGTAATCACCGGTTTCCGCTGCTCTCCCGGCGGGGCGCAGGCGTACTTCAACGTTACGCCCGATCTGGCCACGCTGGCGAAACTGCTCGCCGGGGGATTGCCGGGGGCCGCCGTTGTGGGCCGCCGCGAGATTCTCGATCAGATCGGACACACAAACGGACAGCCGCCGAAGGTTCCGCACCAGGGCACTTACAACGCCGGTCCGCTTTCGGCGGTGGCGGGTATCGCCACGCTGCGCATCGTGCGCGACACGGACATCATTGCGCGCGCCAACGCCACCGCGTCCGCCATCCGCCAGGGCATGAACCGCATCCTGCGCGAGCGCGGATCAGACTGGTGCGTCTACGGTGATTTCTCAGCCTTTCATATCTTTCCCAACAGCGACGGAATCGCCGCCACGCCGGAAAGCATCGCTGCCGGCCACGTGCACTGGTCAAAGCTGAAAGGACGCACTCCCGCTTCGCTGGTTCAAAAGCTGCGCGCGGGATTCCTGGCCAATGGTGTGGACATCATCGGGTGGCCGGGCGGCCTGGTTTCCGGCGTCCACAACCAGGAGGATGTGGAGAGGACACTGGCCGCCTTCGCCGCCCTTACATGAAGTAGTCTTTCACCTTCTCAAAGATGCCCTTTTCCTTGGGCTCATTCTCGGCCGGAAGCGCATCGCGGAGTTGTTCGAGAATTCGCCGCTGATCACGCGTGAGGCGCTCAGGCACCCGCACTTCGACGTGAACGAACAGGTCGCCGCGCCCGCTGGAATTCACCTTCGGCACGCCCATTCCCTTCAGCCGGACCTGCGCGCCGTGCTGCGCGCCTTCAGGGATTTCCACCTGTTTCAGGCCGTCAAAGGTCAAAAGATCCACTTTCATCCCAAGCGCGGCCTGCGCCACATTCACCGGAACCGTACAGTGCAGATCGTTCTCATGGCGTTCAAACACGGGATGATCCTTCACCCGCACGATCACGTAAAGATCCCCGGAAGGACCGCCGTTGAGACCCGGCTGGCCTTCGTTTGCCAGCCGCAGCCGCGTTCCCGTGTCCACGCCTGCCGGAATGCTCACCTTGAGCTTGCGCTCACTGCGCACGTAGCCGTCGCCTTTGCACGTCGAGCAGGCATGCTTGACGATCTGGCCGCGCCCGCCGCACTGGCCACACGTCCGCCGGATTGACAGAAAACCCTGCTGATAGATGACGTCGCCGCGGCCCTTGCATGCCGGACACGCGCCCAGCCCACCTGGCTCAGCGCCCGTTGCGCCGCAGCGTCCGCAGGGATCAAGACGCGGCACCTGCAATTCGGCCGCTTTGCCCTGCATCACCTCTTCCAGGGAAAGTTCCAGATCGAAGCGGACATCGTCGCCGCGCTGCTGGCGGTTGCCGCCGCCGCGCCGGCCACCGCCGCCGCCGAAGACATCGAACCCGAAAAAGTCGCCAAGGATATCGCTGAAATCCTGGAAGACGGAAGGATCAAAGCCCTGCGCCGCGCCCGTGCCCTGCACGCCCTGATGACCGAACCGGTCATAGGCCGCGCGCTTCTGCGGATCGCTCAGCACCGAGTAAGCCTCAGCCGCCTCCTTGAATTTTTCCTCCGCCTCTTTATTATTCGGATTGCGGTCCGGATGATATTGCAGCGCCAGTTTGCGATACGCCGCCTTAAGCGACTGCTCATCGGCGTCGCGGCTCACTCCCAGCACCTCGTAGTAGTCTCTTTTTATTCCGGCCATCATATTGCTTCCCGCGCCTCCTTATTGCGGGCGCACCGATACCTTGACCATTGCCACGCGCAGCAACTTCCCTTTGAAACTATAACCCTTCTGATACACCTGCAGGACCGTATCCTCTTCGTGCTCCTCGGAAGGCTGCGTGTCCAGTGCCTGATGCAGATTGGGATCGAACTTAGCGCCGTCGGCCACGATCGGCTCCAGACCAGTGCGCGTCAGCGCGTCCATCAGCCGCTGGTAGATCAGTTCGGTCCCGCGCGCGTACTCGGCATCGGAACAGGGCACTTGCAGCGCACGCTCAAAATCGTCCACCACCGGCAGAATCGCCCGCACCGTTTCCATGCTGGCTTTTTCCCAGAATTCCGCCTTTTCCCGTTCCGCTCGCCGGCGGTAGTTTTCAAATTCGGCCTGACGGCGCATCAGCCGGTCAGTGAGTTCCGCCTTTTCCGACGCCAGCCGGTCACGCTCGGCGTTTACAGCGGCAAGTTGTGCGGAAAGATCGTCGGCTTTGGGCGGGTCTGGCGGCTGCTCAGCTACCGACGGCTCTTCAAGGCCCACCGGGGCCGCATTCTCCGAAACGTTTGCGTCAGAAACGTCTTTCACTTCTTCCATATCATTCCAGACTATCAAAACAGTGAGATTCGTATGAGCGGCAAATGCCCCGCGGCGGGAGAAATCCCCTCAGGAGGCGGTACTCTGCAGCGCCTGTCCCACGTGGTACACAGCGGCCATTACGCGTTCATACTTCATTCGCACCGGGCCCAGCACGGCGATTTTTGCCGCCAACCCGCCCGGCAGATTGATGGTAACTCCGATGAGAGAAAACTCTTCAAGACTGGGATGCACATCGCCCAGGCCAACCTGCACGCCCACTTCTCCTCCCGCCTCCAGGAACCGTTCCAGCAGTTCAAGGATGCGCTTTTTCTCTTCCAGCATGCGCAGCAGATCGCGCATCTTCTCGCGGGTGAGGTGCAGATCGAATCCCACCAGGTTCGCCACGCCTTCGGTATGCAGCGTGGGCGCCATGCCGATGTCCAGCAGTCCCTTGCGCATCAGCACGTTGAGGTTGCGCAGGATGTGGTCATACATGGCGCGGTCTTCTTCCACGCGCGCCTGCAGTTCGCGCTGCGCGGCGGCAATGGAGAAACCCGAGAAATGCAGATTGATGTAGTTGCGCAGGGAGGTGAGTTCGTCCTGTGTGACGTCGTAGTCCACCATCACCACCTTGTCGCGAACCATCCGGTCCTGGGTCACCACCAGCATCAGGACGCGCCGGTCGGCCAGAGCCAGCAGTTCCACCTGGTGCAGCACCTGGTTCTGGGTGGGGATGGCCGCGGCGATTCCCATGCTCTTGGAAATCTGCATCAGCATGTGCGAGGAGCGTTCCACGCGCGCATCCATGGTATCCAGACTGCGCATCTCCTCGCGCAGACGGCCCGCCTCAAGCGATGCGCCCCGCACCGGCTGAATCGATTGCACGTACTCGCGGAAGGCCTTCAGCGTGGGTATGCGTCCGGCTGAGGTGTGCGGCTGGTGCAGGTAGCCCTCATCGCTCAAATCCGCCATGATGTTGCGGATCGAGGCGGCGCTCAACCGTTCGCCGTCGCGCCGCGAAATCGTGCGCGAGGCCACCGGCTCTCCCGTTTCGATATAGGCGTGCACGATCGATTGGAGGATCTCGACGTTCCTCCGCTCCATCGCCGATTTTCCTGAACTCCCTCCGGGCTTCATTTTGGTTGGTTCAATCGGAGATACAGTGTCCCCTGGAAGTATTTTATCTCACTCCGGCAAGGCGAACGCAACGTAGGCGCCCTGGATTCTCTTTTGGGTGGCCGCGGTGAGGCCCGCCTGCGCCGAGGCGCAAAACACGATGTACTGGCGGCCGTTCACCTCATAGACCGCAGGAATCCCTTCCAGCGCCGCATCCACTTCCGCTTCCCACAGCGGCTTGCCGGTGGCCGAATCAAGCGCGCGAATGTGACGGTCGCGTGTGCCGGTAAAGATGAGGCCCCCGGCGGTCACCACCGGCCCAACCTTCGGATAATGCGATCCGGTATTCCTCACGCCCCTGGCCGCCAACTCCGGCACATCGCCAAGCGGAATCTGCCACTCGATCGTGCCCTGGTTCAAATCGTACTTGGTCAGGGTGGACCATGGCGGCTTGATCGGCGCCAACCCGTCGCTTGCGATCATGAAGCCGAAACCGGAATAGTAGCGGTCGATCGCGTTCGGACTGCGGTCACCCGCCGGCACCGTGGCCGCGGCGCGCGCCGGGTTGTAAAGATACGCGATCAGGTTGTTCACTTCCTCATCGGTCAACCTGGGATAGCCCGGCATCGGACCCTGCCCGTTGCGGATCGCGCCTTCAATCTGACGCCGTGTCAGCCGTACCGGAGCATCGGCAACCGAAGGGATCGCCGGCGGTTTGCTGGTGCGGTCGGCGCCATGGCAGGACTGGCAATGCCTGGCATATACGAGCTGCCCCTTCTGCTCCGGAGTGGTGGCGCTGCGCGCGTTCACCGTCTCTTCCGATTCCAGCTTGAGCAGACATGGCAAATCCTTCGAAACCACAAACAGCGCCCCGTTTGCCGGATCCACCGCCGCGCCTCCCCAATTGGCGCCGCCATTGTTTCCCGGCATTTGAATGGTGGGGCGGGTGCCCGGAGGCGTAAACAGCCCCTCATTGCGCGCCGAAAGGATCTCATCGCGAAAACGCGCGCGATCGGCGGGGCTCAGGTAGGGGCTCAGATCGTCCACCGTAAATTTCTGGCGGGCAAACGGCGGCGGCTTGACCGGGAAGGGCTGCGTGGGCGACGTCTGCTCGCCCGGCATATCGGACCTGGGCACCGGCCGTTCTTCGATCGGCCATAATGGCTCACCCGTCACGCGATCGAATACCCACACAAATCCCTGTTTGCTCACCTGCGCCACTGCATCCACGGACTTGCCGGCGTGCTTCAATGTCAGCAGTTTCGGCGCGGTGGCGTCGTCATAATCCCAGATGTCATGATGGACCATCTGGAAATGCCACAGCCGTTTGCCGGTGCGCGCATCCAACGCCAGCAGGCTGTCGGCGAAAAGGTTGGCGCCAGCGCGATCGACGCCATAGAAGTTGTACTTGGCCGATGCCGTGGGCGCGTAAACAATGCCCCGCTTTTCATCCACCGACATCTCGCCCCACACGTTCGCCCCGCCGACGGTCTTCCACGCATCCTTCGGCCAGCTCTCATAGCCGAACTCACCGGGACGGGGAATGGTGTGGAAGGTCCAGGCCAGTTTTCCGGTACGCACATTGAAGGCGCGAATATCGCCCGGCGCCGAACCATACCCCTGATTCGTCGCCGATCCGAGGATCAGCAGATCCTCAAAGACGCGCCCGGGCGTCAGCGATTGCACCAGCGCGATCGCCTGCGGATCACGGTCAAGCCCCTGTTTCAAATCCACCCGTCCGTTTGTGCCGAAGGTAAGGATCGGTTTTCCCGTACGGGCATCATAGGCGCGTAGCGTGTGGTTCACGCACAGCAGCAGCCTGCGGTCAGCGCCGTCTTTGCTCTCCCAATAGTTGAAGCCGCGGTTGGTGATGACCTTGATGTCGGGATCGGGCGCCGCCGACCATAGCTCACGGCCGGTAGCGGCCTCCAGCGCCACCAGCGAGTTGCCTTTCGCCAGCACATACATCGTCCCGCCGATCACCAGCGGGTTGAAGAAGTAGCGGTTGCCATCGCCGGTCGGATACGTCCACACCCGCGCCAGCTTGCCTACATTGGACCGGTTGATCTGCTTGAGCGAGGAATACTGTGCCGAATCGGCCGAGCCGCCGTAGTCCCGCCATGTGGAGTACGGCTGCGCCGCCGCGGCGGCAAGAAGGAGAATATGGAGCAGCAATCTACGATTGTATCCGCAACGGGGCGCCCAGCAGACTCGCCAGGTACCCGGCCGCCCCCGGTTCGCCCTCTTTCGGCGCCCACGGCGCAAACTCCTTGTCGTTGGAGGCGATCCACGGGCCGGGTTTCACTTCGTAGCAGACCACCTCGGGCGTGAGCGCCACCACCGTGTGCCAGACGCCAGGCGGCAGATCCACCGCAATCCCTCTTGGCGACTCGCGCAGCCTTTCCGGCAGCGGGTCCGTTTCGCCCAGCACGTAGGACCCCGCCACCGCGCCGGCATCGTCGAAAACAAATACCGCCGCCGCGCCCTCAATCACAAGAAAGGCTTCCGATTTTGGCGGGTTCAAATGCCGGTGCGGCGTCACGTAGGTGCCCTCCAACAGGACGTTCAGGAAGCGGTGCGGATTGTCCTCCGGGCCGGTATGGAAGTTGTAGTTCATCCTCGCCCGAGACGACTTCCGGGCGGCGGCGGCCACGGATTGAATGAGCGGGCGGTCCAGGAGCGTGACGGCGGCAAGCGGGTCCATCCCTCCATGGTAGCCGGAGAGCAAAGTTTGCACTCGTAACAGCAATTCGCATGTGCAACGTAGTGGATTTTGTTACAATACCCGTAGCATTTGTTAACCAAGGGGGTCTCCGTGGTTCACAGTGAGTCTCGCCAACAAAGCGACGCTCTCTCCTCCCATTGGCCCACATGTGCCCGCAGGCGCCGCGACCGCGCCGCCCGAAATCGTGAACTCAGTTTGGAGGGAATATGAATCTCAAAGCAGGCGCGTTGCTGCTTGTGCTCGGATTGAGCGCCGCATTCGCGCAGGAACGTTTCAGTGAAATCAACGGCACTGCCACCGATCCGAGTGGTGCTGTACTGCCCAACGTCAACGTTACCGTCACCAACAAGGGCACCGGGCGTGTTTTCCAGACAACCACCGGGTCAAACGGGGCTTACCTGGCGCGCAACCTTGAGCCGGGCCGCTACACCGTGCGCTTCGAAGTCGCCGGCTTCACTCCTTATGAAGTCGCTGAAGTGAATCTGCTACTTGGAAAAACTCTGCGCGTCGACGCTCCCATGACCGTCGCCCGCGCCGAACAGTCCGTGCAGATCACCGAGGCCGCCCCGCTCATTGACACCACCAATACCGTGGTTGCACACAACCTCACCGCCGAGGAATTTGACCGGCTTCCCAAGGCGCGCAGCTTCCAGAATCTGGCGGTCCTTTCCACTTCGGTCAACTCCGGCGAAATCGAAGGCGGTATTCAGGTCAACGGCGCCAGCGGCGCCGAGAACAATTTCACCATCGACGGCATCTCCACCAACAGCCTGATCAACGGCCAGTCGCGCCAGGACGCGGTCTTTGAGATCCTGCAGGAAGTCCAGGTGAAGACGGGCGGCATTTCGGCCGAGTACGGCGGCGCTCTTGGCGGCGTGGTCAGCAGTATTACCAAATCCGGCGGCAACAGTTTTCATGGCGATGTGCACTATTATCTTTCCGGAAACAGCCTGAGCGCCGGGCCCCGCAAGCGCCTCCTGCTCAGCCCCACCGACGACGTCACCACCCGTTACTTTCAGGATACGAAGCAGAAACTGGATCGCCACGAACTGGGCTATACCCTTGGCGGCTACTTCATCAAGAACCGTCTCTACTTCTTCAGCGCCGCATCCCCTCGCTGGACACGCCGCACGCAGGAATACAACTTCGCCAACGGCGCCGAGAAAGGAAGCGTCGACCAGAAGGCGCTTGCCAACATGTTGTTCCAAAAGGTCTCCTTCGATTTGACGAAGAACATCCGCGGAAGCATGCATTGGCTCTGGACGCCCACCGCCTCCACCGGCACGATTCTCGGATACAACGGCGAGTGCACGAACTGCATCACCTCCACCCGTTCGGCCAACTCGATTCTGCCAACCTGGGGGTTCTTCCAGCCCCAGTCCAACTATGGCGCCACCCTCGATTGGGTTGCCACTCCCACCACGCTGTTTTCGATCAAAGCCGGGCGCTTCTGGGACAACTTCAAGGACACCGGCGTGCCGGACATCACCAACGTCACCTACAGGACCTCGGCTACGAATCTGCCATTTGAAATCCCTGCCGCGCTGCGTCAGCCGATCAACGCGTTCAACACGCCACGCGTCGAGGTGAGCCGTTTCGACATCGCCACCCGCACCTACGTGCAGGGCGACTTCAGCAAGTTCATCAAAGCCGCCGGCACACACGATCTGAAACTCGGCATCGGGACGCAGAAGATCGTCAACTCGGTGCTCACCGAATACCCCACCGGCGGGTTCGTTTTTGTGTTCTGGGACCGCGCCTTCAACTCCCTGGTGCCCGGCGGCCCGCGCAATGCCCGCGGCACTTACGGCTACTACGAGTACAACGAGATCGGCACCCGCGGCGCCACCGGCGCCAACCTGTCGAACATGTATGTACAGGACAACTGGCGCGTCCATCCCCGGCTGACTCTCAATATCGGATTCCGCTTCGAAAAGGAAACCGTTCCTTCATTTGCAAGGGCCGTGAGAGACACCGCCTTCTCCTGGGGATGGGGTGACAAGTTCGCCCCTCGTCTGGGCGCCTCGTTCGACGTCTTCGGCGACGGACGAATGAAGATCTTCGGAAGCTGGGGCCGATACTTCGACTGGGTGAAGTACGAACTGGCGCGCGGCACCTTCGGCGGCGACTACTGGCGCATCCGCTACCGGACGCTGGACACCCCCAATGCCTTCGATTTGAATAGCGGCAACCTGCCTGGCCGGGATATCTGGAATCCGGCCGTGCCCAATTCATTCCGCGACCGCCGCGTCCCGGGCTTCAGCACCATCGATCCGGAAATCAAGCCGATGGGCACCAACAACTACAACGCCGGCGTCGAATACCAGATCGCTCCGCAGACGGTGCTTCGCGCCAGCTACATTCACACCGGACTCATCCGCACCATCGAAGACCTGGGAGTGCTGGTCAATGGCAACGAAGAATACTTCTACTCCAACCCCGGCTTCGGCACCGCCACCACTACGCCGCCATCCGGCGCAACACAGCCCTTTAAGACACCCAAAGCCGTTCGCAACTACGACGCCGCCGAGTTCCAGTTGACCAAACGCTTCGGCAAGTGGTTCGGATCGGCCAGCTATGTCTACAGCCGGCTTTATGGCAACTACGCCGGTCTCGCCAGTTCTGACGAAATCCGCTCCGGCGCGGATGGTCTCGGTGTGTTTGGTCCCGCACAGGAACCCTCCGGCCAGATTTTCCGCCCTGGCGGCAACGCCAATCGCGCCTGGGACATCGACGAATTGCTGTGGGATTCCAAGGGCAACCTCGACCCCAAAGGCCGCTTGGCCACTGACCGGCCTCATGTCTTCAAGCTCTTCGGTTCACGGCGCTTTGACTGGGGCAGCAAGATGGGCTCCGACATCGGCGTCTTTTTCTACGGCGGATCCGGCACCCCCTTGACCACGCTGGTCAATACCGTTAACGGCACCCAAATCTTTGTGAACGGCCGTGGTGATTACGGCCGCACACCGTTCCTCACTTACACGAACCTCGTTGTCGGCCATGAATTCAAAATGGGCGAAATCAAGCGCATCCGCTTCGAATTCAACGCCGACAACCTGTTCAACCAAAAAACGGCCCGTAGCATCTGGACTCAGCTAAACCGCGCCCGCGCCTCGGCTGAAATCGACCTCAGCGGGACTGATCTCGCCAAGGGCTACGACTTCCGCTCGATGATCAATGGAACGTCGGAAGGAGCGAAGGCGTTTAGCCCGTTGTTCGGAATGGAAGACTGGTTCAACCCCGGATTCGCAGGCCGATTCCAGGTGAAGTTCATCTTCTAATATTCGAATCTGAACATATTTATTCGGCCGGGAGCGCGCCCA
>JANRLE010000319.1:0-28156 GCA_033762895.1 Bryobacteraceae bacterium
CCCATATCCGTCAGCCGGGTGATGGCGCTGGGCGCGTCGTTGGTATGCAGCGTGGAGTAGACGAAGTGGCCGGTGAGCGCGGCGCGGATGGCCACGTCGGCCGTCTCGCGGTCGCGGATTTCGCCCACCATGATGACATCCGGATCCTGACGCACGATATGCCGCAGGCCTGAGGCGAAAGTGAGCCCGATTTGCGGATTGACGTGGATCTGGTTGATCCCGTCCATCTGATACTCCACCGGATCTTCGATGGTGATGATCTTCTTGTCGGTCTGGTTGATGCGCTTCAGGGCCGAATAGAGCGTGGTTGACTTGCCGCTGCCGGTAGGCCCGGTGACCAGAAAGATGCCGTGGGGCATGGAGGTGAAGTGCTCCATGCGGCCGAACATGTGATCGTCGAAGCCGAGATTGCGAAGGTCGTAGAAGTCGCCGGCGGAGCGGTCCAGCAGGCGCATGACGACACTTTCGCCGTAGAGCGTGGGCAGGGTGGAGACGCGCAGGTCCACCTCGCGGCCCAGCGTCTTGATCTTGATGCGGCCATCCTGCGGAAGGCGGCGTTCGGCGATGTTCAGTTTCGCCATCAGCTTCACGCGCGAAATGATGGCGGCTTTCATCTCACGCGGCGGCGGCTCCTGGCTGTGCAGCACGCCGTCAACCCGATACCGGATCCGGAACTCTTTTTCGAACGGTTCAATGTGAATGTCGGAGGCGCGCTTTTCCACCGCCGAGGCCACCATGGCGTTCACCATGCGGATGACCGGCGCCTCGCTGGCCATGTCGCGCAGATGTTCCAGGTCTTCCTCGGCCTGGGCGCCGGTGGTTTCAAAATCGTTCTCCGGCCGCTTTTCGCCCAGGTACTTGTCAATGGTGTCGATGATTTCCTGCTCACCGGCCAGCAGGGTCTGCACCTTCAAGCCGGTGACCGATTCGACCACGCGAATGGTTTCCACATCCAGCGGGTCGGCCATTGCCAGCCGCAGCGTGGATTCGGCCATGGCGACGGGCACGGCGCGCGACTGCCGCAGAAACCTGGGCGCCAGCGATTCGGTTTCGGGGCTGACCAGCGGCGGCCCTTCGAGCGTGATGGTCTGGACTTTGAGCTGCTCACTGAGCGCCGAGAGTACGTCCTTCTGGCTGACGAAGCCCAGGTCGACCAGGATCTTGCCGATCTTTTCGCCGCGTTCCTTCTGCAGGTCCAGCGCGCGGTCCAGTTCGTCCTGCGAGATGAGCCTGCGCTCAATTAGCATTTCGCCAAGGCGCACTTAGAACTCCTCGGCCTTGATGAGCGACTCCAGCTTCTCCGGATCGCGTTTCGCCGTCGGGATCTCAGTGAGCTTCTTCTTCGGCGCGCGCATCACGATCTGCGAGGGCAGGCCCGCCGTATCTTCCCAATGATGATGGAACAGGGTAATGGCGACGACCACTTCCTCATCGGCGTTGAGCCCTTCCAGCCGCCCTGCGATATCGAACATCAGCCGCCGCATGGCCATCCGCAGGGCCGGCAGTTTGTCCGCCTTGCGCTGCCGCAGTTTCGTGGTGTCATCCCTGGTCACCTGCGGGCGGAAGGGGCTTACGGCGGGCCCGGCGGCGAGGTTCACTTCGGCCGAAAACACCGCGCCCGTGCCGTCCAGGAAAACACCGCGGGCGTAGCCGAGCAGCAGGTAGCCGTTGCCATCCAGCACTTCGCGCTCAAGCGTGCGGTCCATGTCCTTCTCCATTTGAGAGACGGTGGCGCGTTCGACCCGGGACTTCGGCGCGGCGGGCATGGAAAGCAGAATGGCCAGCAGCAGGCACCTCATCGCGAGCCTCCCAGATCGTTGCTGGCGACGTAGAATCGCGCGACCTGCTTGCGCAGGACCACCAGGGTCTCTTCCATCGCGGCGCGATCGGCATCACGCTCCTTTGCAAAGCGGCGTTCGGCGTCGCGAAGAGCGGCGGCCACCAGCCTGGCCGATTCGTCGCGCTGCTGCAGTTTTGCCTCGCTCACGGCCGCATTCACCATCGCTCTGATCTCAGCGGAAGAGGGGCCCGCAGCAACGGGGGTTACCGAAGGCTGCGGGCGTGTCAGCATCGCATGAGAGAGAATGGCGGCCGATAGCATGGCGGCGGCGGTGAAACCCAGCTTCGGCGCCGAGTTCCAGAACCGCTGCCACCAGTTCGGCTCAAATACTTTGTCGGAAACGAAAGCGATGCGGCGCGGCGGCTCCTCGTCAGGGAGGCTGCGCAAGGCGCGCGTCACCATTTCCAGCCGGGCGGCCTCGGCGGCGGCTTCGGGGTCGGCCCCTAATTGCTGCTCCACCGCCTTACGGCCGGCTTCGTTCAACTCACCCAGCACATAGGCATGGACGTCGGGATTCGGGTTCATCTCACTGCCCCTCGGGTTTGAGGACTTCGGGCCGGCGCCATCGCTTCTTTGAGCAATTCCAGCGCCGTATACACACGCGACTTAATGGTGGAGGCCGGGCAATCCAGGATTTCTGCGATCTCTTCGAACTTGAACCCCTGGTGGACTTTCAGCATCACGGCTTCCCGCTGTTCGGGGGAAAGCCGTTGGAGCGCGTTTTCCAGGGCCATCGCCGTTTCCATGGGCAGCAGTTGGCCGTAGCCCGGCGGCGCGGGACGTTCCTCCGGGGGTTCGCCCTCATGCCGGGGTTTGCGCAGCAGCGAATAGGCCTCGTTATGGGCGATCCGGAACAGCCATGGGGCAAAGCGCCGGGGGTCATCCAGCTTGCCCAGGTTCTGATACGCCTTCAAAAATACGTCCTGACTGAGGTCCATCGCGTCTTCCCGGTTTCTCACCAACCGCAACAGATAGTTAAAGATGCGCTTCTCCCACCGGGACACGAGGAGGTTGTAGGCGTCCACGTTTCCGCGGCGCGCCTTCAAGATGAGGTCGCGATCCTCGACTTCCCGGAAGATCAAATGGCCGGCTCCTTAATCTGCTGGCTCCAATGGTTAAGACGCGGGTGAGTTGGAAAAAGACGGATGCCGGTTTTTATTATCGCGCGATGGGGTGGGCGGCGATTGCCAGGATCACAGCGGCGAGGCTTCGGGGTGGGCCTGGCCGCCACTGGAATCATTCCTCGATTGCAGATCCCGCTCCAGTCGAGTTCGGGCAATTGGGCCCTGACGCGGCTTCGCCGATGATTTCCAAGTGGCGGATGGTCAGTCGTGCTTGCCGGCGGCCGCGATGCGGATGACCTGTTCGGAACGATACAGCATGTCACTCAGATAGATGAGCGCTGTTCTCACAAAGGCACCGCTTCGCGGAGAATGCGGTTCTTCAACAAGCGATGGAGTGAGCGCTCGGTTGCGACATCCACGCGGACCCCAAGAAGCGCCTGGAGATCCTCGACGAGGTGCACCTGGTCAAACAGGCTGCGGCCAGGCTCCCATTCGATGGGCAGGTCAAGATCACTGCCCTCGTGGGATTCGCCGCGGGCGACCGACCCGAAGACCCTCAAATTGCGGTCGCCGTGGCGGGCGGCGATCTCGATGATCTGATCGCGCTTTTCCAAGCGGAGGGCTTCGAGCGTGGGCATCACCTGTATTTTCACATTGCTACGTGGCCACTAGCCGCGGCCGAACGGGCTGCGCGACATCGCCCAATCGATCGATTCCTTGGGCACCTCATACTTCGACATGCCCCTGTTGCCCCGATAGTCGATATCTTTGATCCCGATGGGGCTGGTGTAGAAAGCATCCACGGTCATCTTCCGCACCCAATCGAAGAACACGATGCCGGGACCCAGCGGGGAGGGCCGCTTCACGGTGTAGTTACTAAACTGCCTGTAATCGGCCGAGCGCTGATATACCAGTTCCTCATTGCGCCGCTCCTGTTCCGCCTTCTGCGCCGCCACCAGCACGTCCAGCATTTCCGTCTGCTGGGCGGGGGTGCAATCGGTGAACGTCCTGCCGTAGCGCGTGCGCATTTCGGCGTCCAGCCAACCCAATCCGCCGTGATAGATATCGGCCAGGCGGCGATTCTGCGAGGCCAGGGTGTCGATAAACTCGGGCGCGCCGGCGTCCAGGGCGCTGCCGGACACATCATCGGCGGGAACGATGATCTCGGCCAGCCGGGCGATGGTCTTGTATTCGTGCGGCTGGAACTCCTTCACCTTATATGGACCTTTGGCCTTTTCGGCGGTGGTGGCCTGGTGTACGTGCTGCGCGGCCTCGGCGTCGATGGCTCCGCCCCCGGCGGCGGTAAGTCCCAGGGCGAGGGCACGAATGATCTCGCGGCGATTCAGATCAGACATTGCCTTTCCTCATTTCTTCCGCCAGATAGTCGCAGCCGCGCCAGGCGAAGGCATTAATGGCGAGTGTCGGGTTCTTGTCGGGATTGGAGACGAAGCAGGCGCCGTCCATCACGAAGAGGTTCTTCGTATCGTGGGCCTGGCAAAAGCTGTTGAGCACGGAATTCTTCGCGCTGGTGCCCATGCGCGCGGTGCCCACTTCATGAATGATGGTGCCGGGGATGGAGATGCCCTGGCTTTCGCGCTGGGCGGCGGAAAGGCCGGTTACTCTGCCGCCCATGCCTTCGATGATTTCCGCGAAGGTCTTCTCCATGTGGCGCGCCTGTTTCCACTCATAGTCGGTCCACTTGAAGTGGAATCGCAGCACGGGGATGCCCCACTGGTCCACCACGTTGGGATCGATTTCGCAGTAGCTGTGATCGTTGGGGATCATTTCGCCGCGGCCGGCAAAGCCGACGTTGGCGCCGTAATCCTTGCGGATGGCCTGCTTCATCGCCTTGCCGTAGCCGTAGCGGCGGGCCGCGCCGTGGAAAGTGCCGGGGCCGGGCAGGCCATAACCGCCGCCGATTTCGATGTGGTAGCCGCGCGGGAAGTCGAGTTTGCTGTGCTTATCCCACATCCACCAGGGCATGTAGAGATGCGCGCCGCCGGCGCCGTCGGTATCATAGTGCGGCATGCCTTCCATGGCGGGCACGTGGCCGGAGAGCCCGAATCCGACGGTATCCATCAGGTAGCGGCCGACGAGTCCGGAGGAATTCGCCAGTCCGTTTGGGAAGGCGGCGGACTTGGAATTCAGCAGCAGGCGCGCTGATTCGCAGGCGCTGGCCGCCACAATCGCCACGCGGCAATTGATCAGCACTTCCTTGCGCGTGCGCTTGTCGATGTAGATGACGCCGGTCACCTTGCCGTCTTTATCCACGACAATCTCGCGCGCCATGGCCATGTCATGCACTTTCAGTTTGCCGGTCTTCATGGCGGGGAAGACCTGCACCTGGCTGGAGGAATAGTTGGAAGCGGTAATGCAGCCGCGCCCGCACTGGCCGCAGAAGTGGCACGGGGGGCGGCCGTTTAACGCGCGGGTGATCACGGCGCGGCGGTTGGGGATGCAGGGAATGCCCAGTTTGTCGCAGGAAGCCTTGATCAGCAGTTCATGCACCTTGGGCGGTGGCGGCGTATGATAACGGCCGTCCGGCGCGCTGGGCATATTGTTGTGATTGGCGCCCACCACGCCCACAAATTCCTCGGCCTTGTCGAAGTAAGGCGCCATGTCCTCATAGGACACGGGCCAGTCAGTGCCCAGGCCGTCGCGCGAGTAGGGTTTGAAATCGTAGGGAGAAAAGCGGAACGACATGCGCCCGTAGTGGTTGGTGCGTCCGCCCACGATGCGGGAGCGGAACCATTCGAACTGGCTGCCTTCGCCTACCGTGTAGGGTTCGCCCTCAAGCTGCCATCCGCCGGAGGTGGTGGAAAAGAAGCCGAATGGCTTACCCTGGCCGAAGTAAGACTTGCCGCCCTCTTCGGCGCCGCGATGGTCATAATCATGCGGCCACTTATGCTCAAGGAATTCCTTGGCGGGATTCAGCATGGGTCCGGCCTCCAGCAGCGCGCACTGGATCCCCTTGGCCGTCAGAACATGGACGGCGGTGCCGCCGCCGGCGCCTGAGCCGATGACGACAACGTCGTAGAAGGGTGTAGCCACTTGTGGCTCCTTTCCGGCCTTATGCGGCCTTGGGCAGCTCTTTCACAATTTCGCCGACAAACTGCTTGGCGTCGCCGAACAGCATCAGCGTGCGGTCATGGTAGTAGAGTTCGTTGTCAATGCCGGCAAAGCCGGGGTTAAGGCTGCGCTTGATCACCATCACGGTCTGGGCCTTGTCCACGTCGAGGATCGGCATGCCGTAGATGGGGCTGGTGGTGTCGTGGCGCGCGGCGGGGTTCACCACGTCGTTGGCGCCGATGACCAGCGCCACGTCGGTTTCGGCAAACTCGGGGTTGATGTCTTCCATCTCATGCAGCCGGTCATAGGAAATGTCGGCCTCGGCCAGCAGCACGTTCATATGCCCGGGCATGCGGCCGGCCACTGGATGGATGGCGAACTGCACGTCCACGCCGCGCTTCACCAGATGGTCAGTCAGTTCCCGCACCTTGTGCTGCGCCTGGGCGACGGCCATGCCATAACCCGGCACGATCACCACCTTGCGGCAGTTGGCCAGAATGGAGGCGGCATCTTCGGGCGTGGCCGTGCGTACCGGCTTGACGGTCTGCTGCGTGGCGGCGGTTTCCGTCACCTGGCCGAAGGCGCCAAACAGCACGTTGGTGAACGACCGGTTCATCGCCTTGCACATCACCACGGAAAGAATGAAGCCGCTGGCGGCGTTCAACGCTCCGGCGATGATCAGCAGCTTATTGTTCAGGGCGAAGCCCATCGCCGCCGCCGCCATCCCCGCATAGGAATTCAGCAGCGCGATTACGGTGGGCATGTCGCCGCCGCCGATGGGAATGATCAGCAGGATTCCGAACAGCAGAGAGAGGGCGGAGAACATCGGAAAGGCCCAGGACGGCGCGCCGCCGATCACCGTCCAGACGCCGATGGCGATGGCGATACCCAGCAGTCCCAGGTTCACCAGGTTCTGTCCTTTGTAAGTGAGCGGGCGCGTGGGAATCAGTTCCTGGAGCTTGGCAAAGGCGGCCACGCTGGCGGTGAAGGTAAGGTAGCCCAGTAACGTTTCGATCACGAGGGCGGCCATGGGAAAGCCGGTCGGCGTATGGCGGTAATATTCGGCGGTGCCCACCAGCGCCGCGGCCAGCGCGCCAAAGGCATGCGAAAGCGCGGTGAGTTGCGGAACGGCGGTCATCGGCATGAGATACGCCAGCGGAACGCCGATGGCCGTGCCGATGGCGAAGGCGATCATGATCCATTGAAAGTCCACCACTTCGTGGCGCAGCAGCGTCCCGATAACGGCGAACAGCATCCCGATCTGTCCCGCGCGCACGCCGTTGCGCGCCGTGGCCGGCGAGTTCAGCCACTTGATCGAAAGGATGATCAGAACGGCGGCGATCAGGTAGGCGTACTGCCAGAAATGTTCCGCGCTCATTTGCCGTCCTTCTTCCGGAACATCTTCAACATGCGGTCCGTGATGAGGAATCCGGCCACGATGTTGATGGTGGAGGCCACTACGGCGATGGTGCCCAGAATGCGGCTGAGTTGGGGCGATTCTCCGGCTCCGGTGATCAGAATGGCGCCCACCACCGAAATCGCCGAGATGGCGTTGGTGAGTGACATCAGCGGGGTGTGCAGCAGGGGCGACACCTTGTGCACCAGTTCCAGGCCGAGAAACGCGGCCAGGATGAATACATAGATGCTGAGTTCAATTTCCGTGCTCATGCGCCCACCGCCGGTCCGAGCAGCGCCTGCACCTTGGGATGAACCACTTTCCCTTGGCGGGCGATCAGGGTCTCGCGTGTGATTTCGTCATTCATGTCGATGTTCAGTTTCCCGTCTTTGGTGAGATGCTTCAGCAGCGTGGCCAGGTTACGCGCGTACATCATGCTGGCGTGATAGGGCACGCTGGAAGGGATGTTCACGGGTCCAAGAATGGAGACACCGCCGTCGATGACGGTTTCACCGGCGCGCGTCAGTTCGCAGTTGCCGCCGCGTTCGGCCGCGATGTCCACGATCACCGAGCCAGGCGCCATGCCGCGCGCCATCTCCCTGGTGATGAGGATGGGCGCCTTTCTTCCAGGCACGGCGGCAGTGGTGATCACCACGTCCTGTTCCTTCAGCGCCGCGGCCATCTGCTCTCTCTGGCGGCGGATGACGTCTTCGCCCAGCGCCTTGGCATAGCCCCCCTCGCCTTCGCCGCTGGTTCCCAGATCGATATTGAGGAAGCGTGCGCCGAGGCTTTCGATCTGCTCCTTGACAGAAGACCGCACGTCATAGCCCAGCACCACCGCGCCCAATCGGCGGGCCGTGGCGATGGCCTGCAAGCCTGCGACGCCCGCGCCCAGAATCAGCACCCTAGCCGCGGGAATGGTGCCCGCCGCCGTCATCATCATGGGGAACATGCGGGGCAGAGATTCGGCGGCCAGGATCACGGCCTTGTAGCCGGCGATGGACGCCATGGACGACAGCGCGTCCATACTTTGCGCACGCGTGATGCGGGGGATCATTTCCACCGAGATCAGCGCCGCGCCGCTTTGGGCGAAGGCGGCGGCCTCGGCCGGTTCACCCAGCGGATCACAAAAGCCGATGACGGTGTGGTTTCCGTTGAGGCCCGACCCCCCGTTGACGCGCACCTGCAGGATGACCTGCGTGTTCTGCCGGACGTCGGCGGCGCTGGCGAGCCGCGCGCCCTTGGCTTCAAACTCCGCGTCGGAGAAGCCGGCGTCCAGACCCGCTCCGCGTTCGATCCAGACTTCGGCGCCGGTCTTCTTCACCATGTCCAGCGCCTTTGGCACCATGGCGACGCGCCGTTCACCCGGCGCGGTCTCTTTGAGCACTCCTACAGCGAACCCCAAATGGCCGGACCTCCTTCACGCACCGCGTTGAACTGCGGACGGACCGCCCGCGCGAGGCGTGTGTTCCTGCGTATTCAGAACAGGGACTCAAGGCTATTATCTGCGATCCGGAGGCGGATCGGGAAGGGGGCGAAAACCATCTTCGCCCTGAGGCGCGGCGCCGAACCTAAAAATTCAACTTCAGCGCAAACTGCACGACGCGAGCCGACTCGCCCGTTTGAATAATGTTCTGCGTGCTCGAAGGCGCCACCGCTTCGCAGCAGCTTCGCCCGAAGATGGAACTGGTGATCTGATTCGATCCGTCGCTCGATCCGGTCGGATTGTCGAAGTTGGCGTGGTTCAGTACATTAAAAAACTCCGCGCGGAACTGCAGCTTGTACCGCTCCCCGATCGCGAATATTTTCTGCAGCCCGAGGTCGGCGTTCCAGTAGTTCGGGCCGCGGAACAGATTGCGCCCAATCCCGTTGTCGCCGGGATCGGGAATGCGGAAGGCGGAGGTGTCGCGGAAAAGCACGGGCCCGGTTACGCCGGCCACTTCCTGCAGTTCAGCCTTCGGCAGGGCGCCCGTAAGAGCGGCGCGCGATACGTGCGAGAAGTTCGATGTGCGCACGCCGCTTTGCACGGTCCACGGCTCGGAGGTATTAAACGAGTACAGCCCGTTCACGCTCCAGCCGCCCCACAGCTTGCCTTTTCCGAACGGCAGTTCGTAGAGCCAGATTCCATTCAGCACGTGGCGCCGGTCGAAATCGGAGACCGCCCGCTCGTTCCGCCAGTTCCGGGTGTCGGCCGGGGTGCGCGAGTTGGTGGTGCTGAGCCCCCCGCCGGAACTGGACGCCACCGGATCAACAGACTGGTTGTCGATCGACTTACCCAGGGCGTAAGAAACGCCCAGTTGCAGGCCGCCGGAGAACCGCTTGCGCAGCGTGGACTGGAAGCTGTGGTAGTAGGAATCGCCGCCCGAATCGATGTAAGTCATGATCCCGTACTGCTGGTTCGGCCGCAGCCCGGCACTCAGGGTAGTCTGTTCGATGCGGCCGGCCATGTTGCCCGCGGCGTTCTGCGCCAGGTCCGTCACCGACTGGGTGGAATTGACAAAGGCTGAGGTAACCGTGCCCGAAGTGACGAGGGGGACGGCGCGTCCGGTAGCGCCCGAAGGGCAATTCGATCCGTCGGGGCGGCAGCGCGCGGCCACGTTCTGCTGCATGATCAGGAACGACGGAAGGATGGGATCGGCGTTGATCTGGTTGACGTCATATGCCCGCATCAGGCGCGTGCCGCGGCGCGCCACGTAGCCGGCCTGCACCACCATCCCGCCCGGCAGTTCGCGCTGGATGTTGAGATTCCACTGGTGTACGGTGGGCAGCTTCAGATTCTGATCGAAGTAGGCGATGTTCAACGAACTGCCCAGCAACTGACGCGGTTGAAGCAGGAAAGAAGATGGCTTCCTGTCGGGCGGCGGCGCCTCCAGCGGAAATCCCTCATTGATGCGGCGGTCGGGAACCGCGGTGCATCCGGGGGTGGTGGATCCGCCTGGGATGCTTTGACAGGCGGTGGTGATGCCGGGTACGCGCCCGGCCACGGCCGTGATCTGGAAGCTCGAAATCGGATCGAAGGCGATGCCGTAGCCGGTGCGGATCACGGTCCTGCCATCCCTGCCCGGGCTCCAGGTGATTCCGATGCGGGGGGCGATGGCGCCCACGTTATTGTTGGCGTACCAGCGGTCGGCCTGCACATAGCGCACCTCGCCGCTAAGTGGACCCTGCGGCACATACACGCGGCCGCCGGCCTCGGTGGGCGCGGGATTCAGTTCCCAGCGGGCGCCGAGATTCAGCGTCATGTTACGGCGCAGCTTCCATTCATCCTGTATGTAGAAGTTATACTGCTTCACCCGCTGGCCCTGGGACCACATGGTGACGCTGTTACCGGCGCGGAAAGGCAGGAACGTATCGTTCTTGATGTCGCCCAGGAACACCTGCTGAAGCTGCGCCGGGATTCCCGTCAATTCGTTGATGGAACTGAGCAGGCGGTTATTATCGGCGGCGGCAATGCCTCCGGCGTTCGCCGTCGCCACGCCCGGCGTGTTGAATCCCTGCGGCGGCCGTAAGACGCGGCTGAAACTCAACACCGGCGTTACGTTCACGCCGCCAGGCTGTCCGCGCTGATCATTATGCTGATAGAAGCGGAAATTGAAGCCCATGCGCAGGTTGTGGGCGCCGGTCACGATGGAGAGGTTGTCCAGAATCTGAGGGGTGGTGACGGCGCGGGCCGTGCGCGGGCGATTCAGATAGGGCTCGGAGATATTGGCGAAATCGAACGGTGGGATGTCCGGGAATGCCGGGTTCGCTTCGCCCTGCGTGAAGATGAAGGCAAATCGCGAGAAACCGAGCGTGAGTTCATTCACCATGCGCGGCGAGATGACGCGCCGGTAACTCACAGCCAGGTTCTGGCTGCGCCGGAAGACTTCGCCCAAAGGAGCAAAATCGGGGTAGAGCTGCGGCCGCGAATTGTTCGGATCGCCGCCCAGTGTGTTCTGATCAGAGAACAGATATCGGGCAAAGACGGTGTTGCTGTCGTTGATCGTGTGATCGACGCGGCCCATGATATGCGGTCCGCGCACCCGGTAACTGGAGTTCCACAGGTAAGTGGCGGTATTCAGACCGTCGCCCACCGACCAGCTATTCGGCTTCGGGTAAGAATTCAGCAGCTTGAGGATGGTGGGATCGCCGCCGATGCGGCGCGGGTCATTGGCGTAGATATCGAAGGTGGCGACGCAGTTCAGGTCGGTGTTGGACCCGCAGGTGCGCACGCCCGGCCGCAGCACGCCGGTGGATGGGTCTACAAGCTGCGGAACGTTCTGGCGGATCCGCACGCCGTCAAGGACGAACGGATTGCCCGGGTCGGCGCGGAAGTAGCGGTACTTGCCGTTGAGCGCCTCCGGCGTATAGAGCGAAGGGGCGCCGAAGAGCTGCGTGATCGGCTGCGCGGTGTTGATGGTCTGTCCCTGCCAGCTTCCGAAGAAGAACGTCTTGTTTCTGCGGATGGGCCCGCTCAGTTCAAGGCCGTACTGGTTGAGTTTCATGTCAGGTTTCGGTGTCCCCAAGGCGTTGGCGAAGAACTCGTTGGCATTGAGCGCGGTGTTACGGAAGAATTCGTAGGCCGTGCCATGGAACTGGTTGGTGCCGGAGCGTGTGGCCACCGAGACCGAGGCCCCGGAGTTCCGCCCTTCCTCGGGCGTCGCGTTCGAGGTGGTGACCTTGTATTCCTGTACGTTATCCGGGTTGAGGCGGAAGACGTTATTCAACGGATTGGGCACGCTCGATTCGTTCGCTTCGATGCCGTCGATGGTGGTGTTGAACGCATGGTCGCGCGAGCCGTTAACATGGATGCCGGTTCCGGCGCCGCCTTGCGAGCGCTGCACCACGCCAGGTTCGAGAACCAGCAGGTTCAGCGGATTGCGGCCGTTGAGCGGCAGGTCCACAATCGCCTTCCGCTCCACCACATTGCCCAGAGCGGCGTTCGACGTCTGTAACTGTTCAAAGGAGCTGGTGACGCTCACCGTTTCGGTGGATTCGCCCAGTTCGAGCGTGATATTCACCGTGATGGGAGATCCCACCTGCAGGATCCGGTTCGGCACCTTGGCGGAGCGGAATCCCTTGGCTTCGACCGAAAGCGTGTAGGAGCCCACCGGGATGGAATTGAAGACATAAAGGCCCGCTTCGGTGGTTTGCTGGCGGTAGGTGACGCCAGTGGCCTCATTGGCCGCGGTGACGGCGGCGGCGGGGATGACGGCGCCCGAAGGATCGCTGATGGTGCCGTTGATGGAGGATGTGGATGTCTGGGAAACAGACACCTGTAGCGTGAGCGCGAAGACAAGCAGAAATCTCATAAATGCTCCCTTAAGGTGCGCGACAGAGCGAGTATGCGTCTAATTGTAGCGCGTAACTTAAGGCCGCAAAATCGGAATCCCACTGCGGACCAGCGCCGCCTCCACGTCATCCGGCATGAGGCGCGAAGCGTCGTATTCCACCGTCACCGCATTCATCTCCGGCGTCTTCAATGTGACGTGCTGGATGCCATAGACGCCATGCACCCGGGCGATGGCGTCCAGATCCTCGTCGCCCAGCGGCCGGGCCAAATCGTAGGTAAGCTCAACCTTCGTCATAGGGCAGTAGTGCGAATCAACAGCATAGCATCAGGCCGGCAGCGCGATCACGAATTCGGCCCCTCCGGCGGGCTGATTGGCCGCCCGCACAGTGCCGCCGTGGCGTTCCACCAGGGATCGGACGATATGCAGACCCAAACCGGAATTGGCGGGCTTGGTGGAAAAGTGCGGCTCGAAGATCATCGGGAGAATGCCGGACGGCACGCCGGGTCCGTTGTCGGCGACGCGGATGGAAATCCCGTCGGCACCGCCGCGGGCGGTAATGGCCACGGCGCCGCCTTTGGGCATGGCTTGCGCCGAATTGAGCAGCAGGTTTACCAGCACGCGCTCCCAGTCCACCGGGTTGCCACCCACGCTTAACCCCTCGGGAATATCCGCTGTGAACTCCACGTGGGGCCAGTGCGTGGCATCGAGCAGTGCGCGGGCGAACTGGATGGCGCTGCGGGCAATGTAATCGAACGTCACCGGCGCGGCAGTCTCCACCAGTCCCCGGATCAGCCGCTGGCCGTGGCTGGCGCTGCGCTCGATGGCGGCGGCCAAATCCCGGTCGGCCAGAAGTTCCGCGGCATCCAGAATGGTCTGGAACACGTTGTTCAGATCGTGCACCACGCCGCGCAGATTAAGATCGGGCTGTTCGATCAACGACATGTTACTCCGATAGCTCGCCAAGCAGGCCGAAAAATTCCGGGAACGAAACGGCCGCCGCGCCCGCGTCCCTGATTGTACAAGGGCCGTCGGCGATCAGGGCGGCAACGGAAAAGGCCATGGCGATGCGGTGGTCGCCGTAGGAATCCAGTTCGGCGGCGCGGAACCGCTGCCTTCCCGGGATTTCAAACCCGTCGTCGCGCACGGAGATCTCAATGCCCATGCGCTTCAGGTTGGCGGCGATGGTGGCGATGCGGTCGGTTTCCTTTACCCGCAGTTCGGCGGCGTCGCGCACGATCAGCCCCTGTTTGCTGGCTGCGCCGAGAACGGCAAGCACCGGGATTTCGTCGATGAGCGCCGCGGTCATCGACTTTTCGAGAACCCCGCCCTGCCATTGCGCCGATTGCACCAGCAAGTCACCGGACAACTCGCGCGAGCCTTCGCTCATCTGCAGGATGCGGATGCGCGCGCCGCCGGCCGACAGGAAATCCAGCAGGGCGGAACGCGTTGGGTTCAGGCCCACGCCGTGGATCGACACCCGGGAGTTGGGCACCAGCGTGGCGGCCACCAGGAAAAACGCAGCCGAGGAGATGTCGCCCGGAACCGCCAGTTCCCGTCCGCTGAGTTTGGGACGGCCGTGGATGGAAATCACGCCCTTGATCGAGGAGACCTCGGCGCCAAACTCCGCCAGTGCGAGTTCGGAATGATCGCGCGTCACCATGGGCTCGCGCACAGTGGTGACGCCATCGCAGAAGATGCCGGCAAACAGCACGCAGCTTTTCACCTGCGCGCTGGCCACCGGAAGCGTGTAGTCAATGGGATAAAGCTGGCGGCCGTGGAGCAGAAGCGGCGGATACTTGCCGTCCCTGGCTTCGATTCGCGCGCCCATTTCCCCCAGCGGCGTCATAATGCGGCCCATCGGCCTGCGGCTCAACGATTCATCGCCGCCGATACGCGTGTCAAAGGGCTGGGCGGCGAGAATGCCGCTCAGCATGCGGATGGTGGAGCCGGAGTTCCCCGCGTCCAGATCGCCCTCGGGCGCCTTAAGGCCATTGAGGCCCACGCCCTGGATGGTAACCACGTTTTCCTCCCGCTCAATCGGGACGCCCAGCTTCTGCATGCAGTTAAGCGTGGACTGGCAATCGCCGCCACCGGAATAGTTGTGCAGCCTGGACTCGCCTTCGGCAATGGAGGCGAGCATGGCATAGCGGTGGGAGATCGATTTGTCACCCGGCAGCCGCACGGCTCCGTTGAGCCCGATCGCAGGTTGGATGATTTGATTCATGCGAATCAACCATTGTACGTGCTAAGTTCGTCTCGATGCCGAATGAACATCATCGTGGCGGACGCCCGCCGGTGCGCGTCCGCCGGGTGGACGAGTGTGAGGGAATCGAGGAGATTCTGCTGAACTGCCTGCCGGCATTCGGCGGCGCTTTCCTGCGGCGGATCTACACGCTGCTCGATCGCGCGGTGGGAATGGGGTGTCCGCTGACGCTGGCCGTTTCCGGTCCCGTGACCGTGAGCGGGCAGCACCACGCCTGGTTGATTCCGCTGCTTGAGACCGGATGGGTGGCCTATCTCAGCACCACCGATGCGGTCTGCTATCACGATGGTCACCGGTCGTTGCGGCGGCACACCGAGGACACCGTCTTCGAGGTTCCGATCTGGGGCGACGACGGCGGCCTTCGCGATGAAGGCACCATCCGCGTCACTGACATGGCCTTTTCCGAGGAGGTGCTGCTGGATCAGGATGCGTACCTGTCGGCCATCCTGCGGCGCCCGGAGTTTCAGAAGAAGATGGCGGGCACCGAATTGCGGTACCTGCTGGGGAGCCACTTCGGCCAACAGGAACGCAAGTTCGAGGTGAGAGCCGGCCTGCTCGCCACCTGCCATCGCCTGGCGATCCCCGTGCTGGTGGGCGCCCCTGGCGATGGCAGCGTGTTCCTGAACTCGATGAAGCTGTGGGCCATGCGCAACGCCGGAATCATCGACGGCTACGGCTTTGAACTGGATCTTCACGCCGAAGTGTTCGAGGCTTGCGCCTATCACCGCTGGGGATTGTTTGACCATCCGGTAGGCAAACTGGGAACTCTGGTGTTAGGCGGCGGCGTGCCGAAAAACTACAACTTACAACCGGAGCCGGCATTGGGCCAGGTGCTGGGACTGCCTGACATACGCGGCTACTACTTTGACATGCAGATCGTTTCCGCTCCGGTTACCGATGGATCGCTGTCGTCCTGCCCGCCAGCCGAGGCGGTTACCTGGGGCAAGGTGGACAAGGACGTTTACACCCGCACCACCGAGAGCATGCAGGGCGACTATTCCGTCGTGATGCCGTTCCTGGTGAAGGCGCTGCTGGACAAGCGGCGGCGCCTGCACGAGCTTCGCGAAAAGATCGGCGAGGAGCGCCTGTACGAGGCCCATCCCGAGGCGCGGGGTTATCTGCGGGCGCCCGAGGGCTATCGGCTCTTCGAGCAGCGCGAAACGCTGTGCGCACGGCTGCTCGAAGATGTCGGCAGGAATCGCGAGTGGCTGCTGGGCTCGGTGGCCGAGCGCTAGGCCTCGCTGAGCGCGGCTACCAGGGCGCCTTTGGCGGTGGAGTAAAGCGGGTTGGTCGCCAGCCTCACTTCCGAGATCGGAATCGGGAAGTCGGCCGCTTTCAACGCCTTTTCGAACCGGTCACGGAAGCCGCGCGGCATCACGCTGCCGCCCGCCAGCACCAGGGGAATGGGCCGGCCAAGCTTCGGCAGCGTCTTGGTGGCCGCCAACGAGTCCTTCATGCCGCTCACCAGCGAGTTGATCATGTCCTCGTAATACACGCTGATCACCTGCTTCACCTTGTCCGAAAAATGGCCGTTGAAGTGGAAATCGTTCTCCTTGGCGATGCGGATGCGCGTTGCGATTTCACCCACCGCCGCCGAAGCGCTGGCGTCAATGAAATCGCCGGCCTTGGGGACGCTGAACGTCACCACCGGAACCGACAGATAGGCCAGGCACACGTTGCACAGTCCGCCACCGCAACTGATGCCGATTCCCGTATAGTTTGAGGCCTCCATTTCGCCATACACCACCGCCAGGCCTTCGTGAATCGGATGGACATCGTAACCCATGCGCGCCAGAATCTGCCGGATCGAGGCTTCATGATAGGTGATATTCTCATCGCTGCCCATCGGCGCAGACGGAACCGAGAAGTAGACCTTGCGGTCTTTTGCCGGTCCATCCCCCAGCAGGTTCCGGAAGATGAGCTCAAGCTGCTTCTCGCTTTCCGGCTCTCCCGGATTCAGCACGCCTCCGCGCATGGGCCGGCGCATCTCCTGGCCCAGAAGATCGGCAAAGCGTTCGGATTCGTTCCCGTGTACCACCAGGTCCGGGCCGTGAACGGTGAACGGGATGTTCTCTTTCTTCAGCACGCCCTCGGTCAGCTTCGAATAGGGAATTCGAACGAAGGCATTCAATTGGGTGTTGAACTCAAACTCGTCGTCCGCCTTCCGGGCCATCACCACCCGGCTGGTGCCGACGTCAAGTCCGATCGCTGTATTCATGTCGTGCGAACTCATGGCTTCATTACTCCTTTGGTGCAAACGTTTCATCTGATTTCGCGGGCTCTCTCCGCAGGGTTTACTTCAGTGCCAGGGCTTCCACTGTTTCTCGATAGCGCTGATTCAAGAGTGCCTTGTACAGCGCGGGTTTCAGGTTCCTGGCGCCCGCCTGCTGCCGGATCTCATCGTCCGCCAGCAGAAGGCCGCGCCAGAGGCGTGCTTCAGAGACCTTCACATACACCGGGTCGTAGGAGAACCCGAAGATCGTGATCGCCGGGATGGGGGTGGCGTAGTTTACCGGCAGGCCCATTTCCTCGTAGGGGAAATTGGTCGACCAGTCCGTATGCGCCCCGATCAGCCAGTTGTCCGGATTCACCGAAACCTGGGCGTGTGTCGTGCAGTTTTCCCCGCGAATCTTATACTTGTTGCGCAGCATGTCCGTCAGCACCCGAGCCGCATGGATCTGCGCGGCATTGATCGTTTCCGATCCGTCATGGGGCCGGGTCTGCGCTTCGAATGAAATGGCCAGAAAGCTCTGGTTCAGATTCACGTAAACGGATTCCCGGTCGGCCCACACCGACCAGCCCGCATGATTGGCGATGCTCTCTTCGGCCACCACGCGGTGTACCCGGCCGAAGCGGTCTACCAGATAGTGGTAGGCGCGTATGTTCCGGACATAGGACAGCACGTTGTCCGCCAGCCGCTTCAAGTTGTTATTCTGCTCACGCTCGAAGGGCAAAACATCGCTCTCGGTGGTGTGGTACACAATGCCAACCGGCGTGGTCTGGTAGTTCGTACGGGCGGCCGACTTTTTCCATGTTTCCGGGTGTTTCCGGTCAAGCGGCAGGAACCGCCGCGGCGCTTCATTCACCGCCCCCACGCTTTCAATGCGAAGCCCGTTGCTGTATACCTCATACTGGTCCTTCTTTTCCACCAGCCAGACGTCGGGAACCCGGTCGGCGGCTGCTGTCATGCGGCCCGCATCGAGCCGCGCCGCCGCCAACACCTGGTCGTCCGGCTTCCGCATCATGCTGGAAAGCCTGGGCATCACCAGCACCCCGATCAGCCCGGCCGCGAGCACCGCCGCCCCCGACAGGGCGATCTTCCTGTGCCGCGGCAGATTCCGCTCAATGCCGGCCGCCCGCGCCGACGCTTCCCGCAGAAACTTCAGCCGTTTGACGGGATCATCAATCTGCTTTGCGCGCCAGTCGAGAATAGACGCGGCATAAGTGCTTGGTGCCTTCTCTCGCTTGCCCATCGCCTCCAAAGTTCCTTCGGCAGAAATCACCGTTCGTCTTATCCTCGGGCAATTGATCGGGCGGACCGCGGAAGGACTTTAGACCTGGCTAGGGTGTTTTTTCTATGGCGGCTAGGGCACCGGCCGCAATCTTGCCAAACATGCCGATCTTCTATCGAGGAGCAGGTGTGGGAACCCATTCGCATCGGAACGACGCCCGGATCTACGGGTTCACCGCGCGGTATCCCGGTGCTGGAATGGGTTTGAACCGGATCATGCATCATATCGCCAGAGGCACTACGGCCAGTCCGCTCAGCTCGATGTCCCGTTCCTTCGGAGTGGCCGCGGGATACGCCCTGGCCGGGCAGGTTCTGCCCACGGTAATCAATCCCGCATACGTCTATGAGATCGAAATCGAAGAGAACGATGGTTACGGAACCCGGCTCATCCACCCGGTGGTGGAGATCGCCAGAAATCTTGGCTCTCCTTACGATCTCCGCTCCTATCAACACGATGGCGACGGCGCGTATCTGCTCGGTGTGGCCGATCCGGTGGGCCACCCGACTGAACTTTCGATTCGCTCCGCCGGGACTCGGCGCCACCCGGACCCCACTGCTTCATATCGAACTTGAGGCCATCGTCCGGGCACTTCGCGACGCCGAAATCCTGGCTTTCGGCCCAGTGGCCGCGGCTCAGGTGCGTAACCGTATCGAAGTGTATTAACGACGACGTGTATTGACGATGTGAGATAGCATGCCATATCAAATCGACTACCGGACAAATACAATTGAACTGCCCTACGAAGTCTCTCCCGGACCCGACCTCACCTTTCTGAGGGCAATCGTATTTGAGAAGCCGCGCCTGCCTTTTGCCATGGTCAACTATGCGATTGGGGGGAGTGGAGAACGAAATGGGTCTGCGGCTGGACCTGGGAAAGAGGGTCTTCCTCGACCACTTCGAGAATCCCGCGCGGGAAGAGATGGCCGCCGCCACCGCCATCCGCATTGTCTCCTTCCTCGCCAGCGATCCGGAAGACAGAACCCCCATCCGCCGTCCGCAAGGCGCCGACTGAGTTTTTCGGCCCGGGTGCGCTCACTTCCCGCCTACGCTAGAATCTGACTTGAAGCACATGCGCACACTTCTTCTCACCACCCTCGCGGCAACCCTCGTCTGCGCCGCCGACAAGCCCGAAAAGGGTTTCGTCTCCCTGTTTAACGGAAAAGACCTTACCGGCTGGACGCTGGCCAAGGAAAACGAAGGTACGTTCACGGTTCATGACGGCGCAATCGTGGCCAAGGGCAACCGCTGCCACATTTACTACACGGGCCCTGTGAACAACCACGATTTCAAGAACTTCGAGTTGAAGGTCGACGTCATGACCCTGGCAAACTCGAACGGCGGCATCTACTTCCACACCGCGTATCAGGAGACGGGCTGGCCTGTCAAGGGTTTTGAAGTGCAGGTGAACAACACCCACAAGGACTGGCGCAAGACCGGCGGACTGTATGCCGTCGCCGACAACAAGGACGCCGTAGCCCAGGATGGGAAGTGGTTCACCGAACACATCGTGGTGAAGGACAAGCACGTCACCATTTACGTGGACGGCAAGAAGACGTCGGAGTGGGATCAGCCGGCCGATTGGCAGGCGCCGAAAGACATGCCGGGCCGCGCAATCGGTTCCGGGACCATCGCCCTGCAGGGCCACGACCCCGGAAGCACGGTTCACTACAGGAACATCCGCATCAAAGCGCTGAAGTAAGACCTCAGGAGAACTGCCAGCCCTTACGCAGCACGGGCTTCACAAACTGGTTCGCTTCGGCATTGTTGGTAATGCGCATCTTCGCGCTGTCCCATTCCAGCTTGCCTTCAAAACGCAGGGCGAGGACACCCAGCAGGATCCACTCGGTGAACGGACCGGCGATCGCGAAGTCTGAGCAGGCTCTGTCACCGCCCTTGGCGGCACGGATCCAATCGCGGTAGTGGCCCGGCGAGCGGGTGAGAAACTGCGCCGGGAACTTGTAACCCTCCATCTTCGCCGCGGGAAGCAGACGTGTACCTTCGCCATAGGTTCCGGTGGTGAGGATGCCCTTGTCGCCGATGAAGAGGCTGCCATTACTGCCGCGATTGGCCATCCGCCGCACCTGGTCATCCAGCCGCGCGTTTGAATCGTTGCCCGTCCTGGCGGCTTGCGCCTGGGCCGGACGCTGGCGGGGCAGATCGCCGAGAATCTCGCCAGGGTCCAATCCATCCGGGCGGAAGGGGGCTTCCATGCACCCGTCGTGCCAGATCAGCTTCACTGGCGGCATGGAGCCGCGGGCCGGAAAATCGAAGCGGATGACGGATTTCTTGGGAAACGTGACCTTGCTGCGGCCTTCCTGCTTCAGGCACTCCACGCTGGTGGGCGCGCCCAGCATCAGCGCCATGTTCGGCGCGCCGAGAATGTGGCAGGCCATGTCACCGAGGGCGCCGCAGCCGAAATCGAACCAGCCGCGCCAGGCAAACGGTGCATAAGCCGGACTGTAGGGGCGCTGGGCGGCCACTCCCAGCCAGGTGTCCCATTCCAGATTGCCCGGAACCGGCTCGCCGGCCGGCACCGATTCGATTCCCTGCGGCCAGATGGGCCGGTTGGTCCATCCGTGCACTTCCGTTACGTTGCCGATTTCGCCCGCCCAGATCATCTCCGCGCACTGGCGTGTTCCTTCATTCGAATAGCCCTGGTTGCCCATCTGCGTGGCGACCTTGTACTTGGCGGCGGCCTGCGTCAGCATGCGCGCCTCCCAGATCGTGCGGGTGAGCGGCTTCTGGCAGTAGACATGCTTGCCGCGCTCCATGGCCCACATCGAAGCCATGCCGTGCATGTGATCGGGCGTAGACACGATGACGGCGTCGATGTTTCTGTCTTCCTTGTCCAGCATCTTCCGGAAGTCAGTGTATTTCGGCGCCTTGTCGAACTTCTGGTAGGTTCGTTCCGCTCTTTTCGTGTCGGGGTCGGCGAAGGCAACCATGTTCTCGGTTTCACAGCCAGCGATGTCGCTGGCGCCTTTTCCTCCGGCGCCGATGGCCGCGATGTTCAGCTTCTCATTCGGCGATTTATAGCCGAGGCGTTTCAGGGACGGCTCACTGCCGAAACCAGCCGCCGGGACCGCGCCCGCCAGCAGGCTGCCGCAAAAAAAGTACCTTCGGGAAATTGGATATTCTGCCATGGAACCGGGAGACCTTTCGCTCTCTTCGATCTTACGACAGAACCGCCGTGCGCTATTTGAAGTTCGAATAGGGCCCCGCGCGCGAGGCGTCGGGCGAACTCAATCCATCTTCGTCCCACACGATTTTCCCGTCGCGAATGGTCAGGGCGCAGCGCAGCCGCTTGTCCGCCGTCAGTTTACCGTGGCCCGAATCGAGGAAGGCAAACCGGCCTCGCTCCAGCTTGAGGATCGCCACGTCGGCGATGGCGTCTTCGGTCAATGTCCCCAGCCCCGGGCGGCGGATGGCCTTGGCGGAATTCACCGTTACCCGTTCAATCACCTGCTCAATGGTCAGCCCGATGTTGAGGAACTTCGACATCACGTTGATGAGCGTGGCGCCGGGGAGCATGATGGAATCCTTGTGGATGTCAGTGGAAATGGTGTCGGGAAGAAAGCCCTGCTGGATGGCGGGGACGGCAATGCGGAACCAGAAGCTGCCCGAACCGTGGCCGACATCGAACAGCACGCCGCGCTGGCGCGCCTCCAACATATAAGGCAGCACCTTCTTCTGCGCATCCAGTTGCGGAGTAAGCCGGCCGTAGAAATGGGTGTGTATGTCGCCGGGCCGCATGTGCTGCAGGATCAGTTCACGGTAGCCGCGTCCCGGCTTGGGATGAAAATCCACCATGCAAACGGTGCCTGAAAGATCCGCCGCCTTCACGGCATTGTCGACGGCGGTCCAGTCGGCCGGCTGGTAGTGCGCGGTCTTGATCCCCACGATCACGTCCTTGTGTTTGCGCACCATGGCCACGGCCTTGTCGACGTTCATCTGGCGGGGGTCGTCTTCCACCTCGTTGCCGTACATGCCGGCCGAAACAATGTTCAGGAAGGCCAGCAGGCGCGTTTTCGATTCGTTGATCACTTCGCGGCGGAACTTTTCGAAGTTATCGGCGCCCGAACTGCCCGCATCCACGGCGGTGGTGACTCCGTAGCGCAGCGTGTTGTGGTCCGGGTTGAGATTGAGTGAGGCGCCGTAAGTGTCAAAATGCGTGTGGATGTCGATGAGCCCGGGAGTAATGTAGTAATCGCCGCCGTCAATCACGATGCGGGCCTGCTGCGCCGGAAGGTTGGGCGCGACCTTGGCGATTTTCCGCCCGATGATTCCCACGTCCATTCGCGAGTTGCGCTTATTCGCCGGATCGATGACGTGGCCGTTGCGGATCAGGATGTCATAGATCTGCGCGCTCAAAGGAAGCGCGGCCAACAGCAGGATGAGGATTCTCACGGCAGCACCTCATACTCGCCGGCCGTGGTCCATTCCGGGAACGCGCGTCCTTCCTGGTCGAACACCACTTTCCCATTGCGGATGGTGAGCACGGCTTCCACCTTTTTCTCCGCCAGCCTTTTCACCCCCCAGGAATCCTTCAGCGCGAAGACCCCGGTTCGCAAAGCGAGCACGGCAACGTCGGCGGTCTTTCCTTCGCCCAGTGTGCCGATCTCCGGCAGCTTGCCGATGGATTTCGCGGGCGCCATCGTCGAACGGCGCACCGCATCGGTGAACGGCATGCCCAGGTGCATCATCTTCGTCATGCAGTTCGGCATGTCGGATTGCTGCATCATGATGCTGGAGGAGTGCAGGTCGGTTGAGATAGTGTCGGGATAGAAGCCCTGCCTGGCCGCCGCGGCCGCCACCGGCCACAGAAAACTGCCCGCGCCGTGGCCCATGTCAAAGAGCACGCCGCGAACACGGGCCTGTTTGGCGAAGTCCAGCACTTTCCCGTCGAAGCGGCTGATGATCTCCACCTGGCGGTCATTGAACATGTGCGTGTGCATGTCGCCCGGCCGCATCACGTCCAGCAGCTTTTCGCGTGACGTGCGGCCGCTGTTGGTGAAGATCTTGTCGTCCACCATCACGGGCACGTTGGCCAGCCGGCCGGCTTCCACGGCCCGTTTCAAAGCGTCCCATCCGGGCTTGCCGAAATGCGCCACCTTGATGCCCACAATCACGTCCCGATTGGCGCGAATCACCTCCGCCGTTTTGTCCGGCAGCATGTCCTCCACGTTGTCTTCCGAATCGTGGCCGGTCATGCCGCCGCCGGCGATGTTGAGCAGCGCAAGCACACGGGTGTTCACCTTGTCGATGATGGTGCGCTTGAAATTGGCGAAAGTGCGGTAACCGGCTCCACCGGCGTCCACCACGGTGGTAGTGCCGGTCGTCAGCGCGGTGTCGTCGGGGAAAATGGCGCCCGAGTATCCGAAGGCGTGGAAGTGCAGATCGATCAGTCCGGGCACAACATAGCGGTCCTTCACGTCGATGACCTTTTTGGCCTGGGACGCGGGGATGCTGGGCGCCACGCGGGCGATGGCGGCGCCTTTGATGGCCACGTCGCGCGGCGCATCGATCCCGTTGGCCGGATCGATCAGGTGGCCGCCGCGCAGCAGCAGGTCATATTCCTGGGCAGCCGCGGCACCAGCCAACGCGCATAAGAACGGAACGATAAGAAAGCTTCTCATGGATGTTACTTTCAACAGGCGGCGGGCCGGATGCCCGTGGCATTCAAACGAATCCGGTAAAGGCCGGTCCGCGCGGTGATATAGAGCGTGCGCCCATCGGCATCGCCCCAATGCAGGTTGGCCGGGATCTCGGGCGTCACGATCACCCCGATCCGTTCCCCTGCGGGATTGAAGATGTGCGTGCCGCCGGGTCCGGTGCAATAGAGGTTGCCGTTGGTGTCGATCTTCATGCCGTCGGGATTGCCCGGTTCGGAACGGGAGCTGAGGTCCGCAAACAGTTCGCCCTCGCCCAGGGCGCCGTCCGCCAACACGGGAAAGCGCATCCAGATCCGCCGATCGGGGTCGGAGTTGGCCAGATAAAGGTACTTCTCGTCTGGTGAGAACGCCAGCCCGTTCGGACGCCGCACTCCTTTGTAGAGAAGCGAGAGAACACCGTCCTTCAGCCGGAACAGGCCGTTGAAGTCCAGCTCTTTCGCCGGGTCCTCATCCTGCTTCACCATTCCGTAGGGCGGGTCCGTGAAATAGAGCGCGCCGTCGGACTTATAGACGCAATCGTTGGGGCTGTTCAGCCGCTTGCCTTCAAAGTGTGATGCCAGCACGGTAAGCGATCCGTCGTGCTCCAGCCGCGTCATACGCCGGTTGCCGTGCTCGCAGATCACCAGTCGCCCCTCGGGATCGAGTGTGAGTCCGTTGGAGCCAACGAAGGCGCCCTGCGGCCACTCGGCGCCGTCAAAGCCGCTGGGCTTGCGGAACACGCTCACCTCTCCCGAAGGTGTCCACTTGTACATCGTGTTGGCCGGGATGTCGCTGAAAATCAGATGTCCGTCGCGGCGCCAGATGGGTCCTTCGGTGAAGAGGAAACCGCCGGCCAGCTTTTCGATGGCGGCATCAGCGGGGATCAGCGCGTCAATCGCGGAGTGGAACCGTTCAATACTCATGCTTCGGTTCATTCTATCGTGGCTGGGTTACCCTGTTCCCAGGTGTTCATGCGATTTTCCCTCATCCTGCTGTTGGCGGCGGCCGCCATCGGCGCCAAGGCGCAGTGCCTGAGCCTGCGCGAAACGGGCGCCGAATACACACAGAACTTTGACACGCTGGGCAACGCCGGCACGGCGAACACGGCCCTTCCCGCCGGATGGCAATTTGCCGAAAGCGGCGCCAGCGCGCGCAATAACTCAGCGTACGCGGCCAGCGACGGGTCCGGCAATTCCGGCGACGTCTACAGTTTCGGAGCGACGGGCAGCATCGATCGCGCGCTTGGCACGCTACGCAGCGGCACGCTGATTCCGGTGGTTGGGGCCTGCTTCACCAACAACACCGGCGCGATGCTCACCACGCTGTCCATTCGATATACGGGCGAGATGTGGCGTGCCGGCGTAGCGAACCGCGGCGCGGCCGACCGGCTGGATTTCCAGATTTCCACCGACGCGGTGGTCTGGACGGACGTGGACGCGCTCGATTTCACTTCACCCACCATCCGCACAGCGGTTGGCGCCACCGATGGCAACGAAGCGGCGTTTCGCACCGCGAAGGGTCACACGATCAGCGGGCTGTCCATCGCCGATGGCGCCACCTTCCATATCCGATGGACGGACTTCGATATTTCCAGCTCCGATGACGGCCTGGCGGTGGACGATTTCTCGCTAACACCGCTGGCAGGGGTGGCGCCCGCATTGTCCATTTCCGATGCGTGGGTGGTGGAGGGAGACGAGGGTCAGCGCGTGATCACGTTCACCGTTTCCCTGGACCAGCCAGCGCCGGAGGGCGGAGTTTCGTTTCACTACGCAACGGCCGATGGCTCCGCCTCCGCGCCTTTAGACTACCTGAGCACCGCCGGTGGCGGGTTCGTTCCACCAGGCGAGCAGACCACCGGCATCGACGTGATCGTCAATGGCGACGCTGACCCGGAAGGCGATGAAATCTTCTTCGTGAATCTTGCGGACGTGCCGGGAGCGGTGATCAGCGACGGCCAGGGCGAGGGCAGGATCGTGAACGATGATGAGGGCGCGGCCACCTGCGAGGTTACCCGGACAATCCCCGAAATTCAGGGACTGGGATCGCAATCGCCAGTGAACGGCGCGATCGTGACCACGCGGGGAATCGTCACGGCGCTTCGCGGCAGTGGCTATTACCTGCAATCGGAAGGCGATGCCGACCCCGCCACATCGGATGGAATTCTGGTGTTCACCGCAAGCGCGCCCCCCTTGCAGGCCGTGATTGGAAACGAGTTGTGCGTGAGGGGAACGGTGACGGAGTTCCGTCCCGCCGCTGACCCGAATCAGCAACCGTTGACCGAACTGACCGCATCCACGGTGTTGGGAGTGCTGGCCACGGGCCGGCCACTGCCGGAGCCGGTAGTGATCCGCGCGTCCGATACCGATCCGGCCGGCGGACTGGATGTGCTGGAGCGGCTGGAAGGGATGCGGGTGAGGGTGAACGCGCTGGAGGCAGTGGCGCCTTCGGCCGCAAACGGCGTGTTCTACGGCGTGGCGCAGGGCGTGGCGCGGCCGTTCCGCGAACCGGGCGTGCCGGTTGGGGATCCGCTGCCGGCGGGCGCTCCGGCGGGCATACCGCGCTTTGATGCCAACCCGGAGCGGGTCCGCGTGGTGGGGGCACTGGACGTGACTGCCGGGGCGGTGGTGGGACCGGTTACCGGGGTGCTGGATTACGCGTTTCGCACTTACACGATTCTGGCCGATCCGGGGGTGATCAATGTTAGTAATGTCCCTGCTTTCACCGCTGCGCCCGAGGCTGACCCGGCCGAACTCACCGTGGCTTCGCTCAACATGGAGCGTTTCTTCGATGACCGGGACGATGCGGGGGTGAGCGACGCGGTGCTCCCCACGGCGCAGTATCAGAACCGGATCGCGAAGGCGGCGCGCCTGATCCGCGATGTGCTGCGGCTTCCGGACGTGATCGGGGTGCAGGAGGTGGAGAACCTCGCCGTCTTGCAGGCCGTGGCGGCGCGCCTTCCCGGCTATGAGGCACACCTGGCGGAAGGCAACGATGTGGGCGGCATCGACGTGGGCTTCCTGGTGAAAACCTCGCGGGTGACAGTGTTGGATGTGATCCAGGAAGGCAAGCAGGACGCGGCGCTGCACGACCGTCCACCGCTGGTGCTACGGGCGGCGGCGAAGCGGGCGGACTCCGATAGCGCGCTCCCGTTTACAGTGATCGTGAATCACCTCCGCTCCCTGATCGATATCGAGGATCCGCGCGTGCGGGCCAAACGCAGGGCCCAGGCCGAATTTCTGGCCAACCTGATCGCGGCGCGGCAGAAAGCCAATCCGGCGGAGAATCTTGTCGTCCTCGGCGATTTTAACGCCTTCCAGTTCAACGATGGCTTCGTGGACGTGATGGGCACGGTAAAGGGAACGCCAGCGCCGGCGGACCAGGTTGTGGAGGCGTCCGCGGATCTGGTGAATCCCGACATGGTGAACCTGGCGGACACGCTGCCCCCCACGGAGCGTTACTCCTACATCTTTGACGGCAACGCGCAGATTCTGGATCACATTCTGGTGAACCAGCCGATGGCCGGGCGGCTGTCGCGTTTCCTCTATACGCACGCCAACGCCGGTTTTCCGGAAGTGCTGCGCGGCGATGCTTCGCGGCCGGAACGGCTGACCGATCATGACCAGCCGGTGGCCTATTTCAAGCTGCCGCTGAACCGGCGCCCGCTCGCCGCAAGCCAGACCGAGTACGTCATTCCGGGGGTGGCGAAAAATATCGCTCTACGGGTGAGCGACGCCGACGGCGACATACTGGCATTCACGATGTTGACGCAGCCGCAATTTGGCACGGTGACGTTCAACAGCGTGGCGCGCACCGCAACATACACCGCCGCGGCAATTACGGCAGCGGACTCCTTCACTTATACGGCAACCGATTCTTCCGGGCTGTCCGCCACCGCAACGGTATTCGTACAGCCGCTGGCGAACGCGGACGCTTCGGTGGTGCTCACGGCGCAGACCGGGCAGATGGAAGACGGGCTTTGCGCGCCGGGTAAGATTTTCCGCGTGAATTCCACCTGGCGCAACCTGGGGCCGGCGATTCTGACCAATGTGGCGGCAAAACTGGTGGACCTCTCGCCCGGCGATACGCTG
>JANRLE010000320.1:0-12931 GCA_033762895.1 Bryobacteraceae bacterium
GGATCCGGCGCGCTGATGCAAGCCGTCCACGTTCTGGGTGATGAGGTGGAACGAACCCACGCACTTCTGTAACTCCACCAACGCCAGATGCCCGGGATTGGGGCTTGCCGCGGCAATCAGGCCCCGGCGCCAGTCATACCATTCCCACACCAGTTCCGGATCGTTGGCGAAGGCCTCAGGTGTGGCCAGATCCTCGGGCCGGAATGTGCGCCACAGGCCGCCGGCGCCGCGGAAGGTGGGGATGCCGCTTTCGGCGGAGATGCCCGCGCCGGTGAGCACGGCGACTCGCTTGGCCTCGCGCAGCCACTCCCTGGCCTGATCGATCACCGCCGCGGCAGCCGGTTCTGCCGGTCGGGAGCATTCTCAATGGCGCGTTGGCGCTCAGCCGCATCGATCACGGCATAGTCAGGCGTCTTCATTCCGGCAATGGAGACCGGCGCGGGGCGTGTGGCGCGCCAGCCGGTAAGCTCGCGTTTGTAGGCTTCCACGACGTCGCGCATCTTCGGATCGGCGGCCAGGTTTCGTTCCTCTTTCGGATCATTGCGCAGGTCGTAGAGTTCGAGAGAACCGCTGAGGCGGCGGCTGTTGTCGATGAACTTGTAGCGGTCATGGCGCACCATTGCGGTGGCGAGTTGGGAAAGGCAGCGGTCCTTCCATTCGCCGTCCTGGCCGCGCGCCAGCCTCAGGAAGCTCTTTCCCTGCACGCCTTCGGGCACCGGCAGCAGCGCCTTCTCAAGGATGCTGGGCAGCAGGTCAATGTTCTCCACCACTTTGTTCACCACGCGGCCCTTGTTTTCGGGCGAATCCTTGGGCCCTTTCCAGATCAGCGGCACGTGCGACGAGCCTTCATACATCACACCTTTGAAAAACCGGCCGCGATCTCCCAGCATGTTGCCGTGGTCGGCGGTGAACAGCACCAGCGTGTTGTCAGCCTGTCCCAGGCGTTCGAGTTCGGTGAAGATGCGGCCCACCTGCTGATCGATGTGGGCGATGGCGCCGTAGTAGGCCGCGCTCATGACACGCAGCATCTGTTCATCGTCGATGAGGGCGCGTTTGGCGCGGCCTTCGGCCTTGGCGCGCAGTTCCTTGATATTGGCCGGCAGTTTCGGGATGGGGATCGCCCGCGGGTCGTATTTCTTGAACCACCGTTCGGGTTCAACGGAAGGTGAATGCGGTTTTAAGAAGCTGGTGAACAGGAACCACGGCTGCGGTTTCGCGGCGCGGCTGCGCAGATAGTCAATGGACCGGTCAGTGAGCCATTCGGTTTCGAAGTCCTCTTCGCGGTACTTGAACAGGCCGACGTCGCGGCCCAGCGGATCATCGGGCCAGGGGCAGGTGCCGTCGACGCGGTCCCATTTGCCCGCACCCTTGCCGTAGTGTTTGCGCAGATGCGCGATGTGGCCAAGCTCCGGAGTTGGCCCTTCGGCGCTGAACGACCAGAACTGATCGAAGCCGTAGCCAAAGCGCTGCGGGGTGTAGTGCAGCTTGCCGCAGATGGCGGTGTGGTAGCCGTAGTGTTTGAGAATGGAGGGCAGGAAGATCTCGCCGTCGTTGGCCGGGATGCCGTTGCTGGTGACGCCGATGACGTCGGCATAGCGGCCGGTGAAGGTGCAGGCGCGCGAGGGAGAACAGACCGGGGCAACAGTGTAGGCGTTGGTGAATCGCACGCCCTGCCTGGCCAGCTTGTCCAGGTTCGGGGTTTCCACTACCGGATGCTTTTCGCTGGACATGGCGTCCCAGCGCATCTCGTCCACCATCACGAAGAGGATGTTCGGCCGCTTGACGGGCGGCGGGGTGGGTGTTTGCACAAATGCGCTGGAAGCCAGGAAGTCGCGGCGGGAGAGGTTTCTCATTCTGAACGTGAGGATACTATAATCACAAAGGACCAGGAGGCTTTTCATGAGCGAACAGACCACGCGTAGAAGCATGCTGCAGGCGGCCGGCGCCTTTGCGATTTCCTCCCAGGCGCACCGCATACTGGGCGCCAATGACCGGGTGAATATCGCCATCATCGGAATCGGCGGGCGCGGCACGGCGCACCTGAGGGAGTACCTGGCGCTGCCGGACAGCAATGTCGCCGCCCTCTGTGACGTGAACCAGGAAGCGCAGGAGCGGGCGCAGGCCACCGTGAAGCGCACCAAGGGCAACGACGCCAAGGTCTACTCCGACATGCGCAAGCTGTTTGAAGACAAGGATGTGGACGCGGTGTCGGTGGCTACGCCGAATCATTGGCACGCGCTTACCACCATCTGGGCCTGCCAGGCGGGCAAGGATGTTTACGTCGAAAAGCCGGTGAGCCACAACGTGTTTGAAGGCCGGCAGATGACGGCGGCGGCGCGCAAGTATAAGCGCATCGTCCAGGCCGGTACGCAAAGCCGGTCCACGCCGCACAAGATGGAGGCGATGAAGCTGATCGCCGGCGGCGAAATCGGCAAAGTGTTTATGGCCAAGGCGCTGTGTTACAAGCGCCGGAAGACCATCGGCAAGGCGCCACTGCTGGACACACCACCTCCGGGCATTGACTGGAGCCTGTTCCTTGGGCCCGCGCCGATGAAGAAATTCTCCACCAACCGTTTCAAGTACAACTGGCACTGGTTCTGGGACACCGGCAACGGTGACATCGGTAACCAGGGCGTGCATGAGATGGATATCGCGCTTTGGGGCATGGGCAAGAAAGTGATGCCGAAGACGGTGACCTGCAGTGGCGGCAAGTTCGTATACGACGACGACCAGGAGACGCCGAATACGCAGCTTGCCACGTTCGATTTCGGCGATGCGCAATTGATTTTCGAGGTGCGCGGCCTGCCCACGCATGAGGACTCGCCCTTGAAGGCGCGCGGCGCCAATACGGTGGGCAATATCTTCTGGGGCAGTGAAGGCATACTGGCCGTCGATGGCGGCGGATATTGGATTTACAAGGGCGAAGAACGCCAGCTTGTCAAGGAAGGCAAGGCGCAGCGGGGTGACGACTCGCCGCATATGGCGAATTTCCTCAAGGCCGTCAAGAGCCGCAATCCCGCCGATTTGAATGCCGATGTGGCGGTGAACGCTCTGGCTTCGAATTACTGCCACCTTGCGAACATCGCCTACCGGACCGGCAAAAAGCTGAACTGGGACGCCAAGGCGGAGAAGTTCCATGACGCCGAGGCGGATGCCATGCTCACGCGCAAGTACCGCGCGCCCTACATCGTGCCGGAGCGTGTTTGAGCCGGATCCGGACAGCCGTCTCCTAGCCCCCTAACTAATCCAGGATCGGGGAGGATGCGACCGCCGTTTAGTCCAGCTTCTGGGATAATGGGAATGCGCGTGACGGAGAGTCGATGATCGAGCCCGTGACCGTACCGATATCTTCTTTCGAGCTGATTGCTGAATACCAACGGCCGATGTTCCAAACTCAGTTCGCCTGTGTTCTTCAGGCGCTGTTCGAAGCGGTCGGGCCGTGGGAACCACGCGTTGAGGATGTTGACGCCCTCACCTCGAGCAACTATCCGAGAATGGAATCAACCTGAAGCTGCCCATGAAACAAATGTCCATCTTTTTTGGGCATGGTCATTGCCGGATTGTCAGGGACGGGATCAGTTGGCAGTCCACCGAGGAGACGGTCGAAATCCTGAATGCAGCCGTGCCAGCACTTTGTGGCGCGTCGAGCGTGACTATCTCCCGGCAGCGCGCATCCATTGCTATGCATATTCAGCTTCGCAGCGGCCCTTTTATCAGAACCTTACGCCCACTCATCAGCACGCATCTGCCATCGTTGGAAGCCGAACCGATCCAGACGATGGCGGCTGTAGTGAAATGGCAGAACCGGAAGGTGACAGTCGACGGCTCGGCAGCGGTCGCGAACGGAGTCTTCCTCAGACTCGAAAGGGAGTTTTCTTGGACAGCCTCCTACTCGGAAATCGCAACACGAATCAGAAGTGGTCAAGACAGCGTGTTCGAGCTACTGGGAGTCGGGGAGTCCCAATCGTGATGACCTACGAGTTGAAGGAAGTCCCTCAGATCGGGTGGCCGGACGCAAGCTCAGGCCTGCTCTACCGGCCTCAGCAAACGCTGCCTGCGCAACATAGACCCGGGTGCCGCCCGGAGTTGTACCGCGAACTGGACAAGCAGTCTTTCGGTTCGGACATGGGTGAAGGGCCGATGGCCGAAATCCGGCGGTTTTACCTTTTGCCTGGTGATTCCTCAGTCGTTGATTTCCTGAACTCGAATAACGGCATCCACCAGGTCCTTCTGGATTCGATCCCTCAACTCAAGAAGTACTTTGGTGCCGCGGTTCGCTGTTCACTGGAATCGCGTTGTGACGAGTCCGGTGACCGGACGCTCTATGCTGTAGTGCGCTGGCCGGGACCTTTTCATGCCGTTCGAGACGCCCTCGCCAAGTTCGACGACGAATGGTGGTTGCTGTATCCTTGGCGTGGAGGCGGCCACCTCATCTTCACCTATGAGCTGGAGTGACCGTGGCTGCGCGATTCGATTGGTCCACTTACCTGGCGTTGGCTGAGGAGTTGGGTGCACGGGAGGATGAGGCGTCGCTTCGGTCGGCTATCAGTCGTGCTTATTACTTTGTATATCATCTGGCCCTCCAACGCGCCGAGGCCAACGACCTCAAGGCTTCACCCGGTGAGCCGAGCCACAGACAGTTGTGGAGGCTTTTCGACGAGAGTCCCGAAACCGCCTGCAGAAAGCTTGGAGTGATTGCAACGCGGCTCAAGCAAAAGCGGGAGCGCGCGGACTACGAGCCCGTTTTCGTCCGGCTCTGGGCGGTAATCGTGGAGCGCTGGTGGTTCACTTGGCCGGCGAAACGTAGTAGTCTCTACGAGTGGGCTGATTTCGCCGATGAACGGCCCAAGGAGAGACTATGAAGATTCTTTTATTTGCACTGAGCGTGACGACCGTGTTTGCGCAGGCCCCGCAGAAAGGGCCGATGACATTTTTCATTACCAGCGTGGGCGTAGGCGACGGCGCTAATCTGGGCGGGCTGGCCGGCGCCGATGCTCACTGCCAGAAACTGGCGGCAGCCGCGGGTGCCGGCGACAAGACCTGGCGCGCCTATCTCAGCACCTCGGCTGAAGGCGGAAAGGCCGCGGTGAACGCCCGCGACCGCATCGGCAAGGGGCCCTGGCACAACCAGAAGGGCACCATGATCGCGCGCGATCTTGCCCATTTGCACGGTGACACCGTCGAGGCCGCGCGCCTGGGCAATCTGATCACCAAGAACAACGCAGTCACTGAGAAGGGCGACCTGGTGAACGGTGTGGGCGACAAGCCGAACATGCACGATATTCTCACCGGCACGCAGCCCGACGGGCGGGCCTATACCGACGGCGCCGACCATACCTGCAAAAACTGGACCAGCAATGGCGAAGGAACTGCTCAGGTTGGCCACCACGATCGCAACGGCGGCGGCATCTCATGGAACGCCACCCATCCTTCGCGCGGATGCAGCCAGCAGAACCTGGTGGGCACCGGCGGCGCGGGCCTGTTCTATTGCTTCGCCGTGACCGGCAACTAAGGAAAAACGTGAGCGAGGGGCGCGGTTCTGACCGCGCCCTTAGTGACCTGCCGAGTGACCGTTGGAAGCCTCGATGGGGGCGCTCCGCCTCCAGTGCTCCTCAAACAAACCCTTCATCGCCTCACCCATGCCGGAATGATCGAAGACCACGGCGGTCCAGCCGGGCTTGGTGATCACCGGATCGAGCAGAGCAATCAGCCCCTGCTTGGCATCAAAGAGCGCGAGTTTCATCGGCAAGGCTTCGGCCTGCCGCACCTCCACTCCGGCGGAGGAGTATTCGCGCAGGCGAGCCAGGTGTTCGTCGTCGAGCGGCGCTTTCTCCAGCAACAGGCGGCAGCAGACGCCGCGCAACCGGGCCTGTTTCACCAATTGCTCATCGAGTGGGTCGACGGCGTAAGGGGGACGGGAGAATTCCAGGTACTCCGTTTTCACGCCGGAGAGCATGTTGCGATACTGCGCGCCACTCTGCGCTGGTTCACTGACAATTTGAAGGTAGTCGAGCGTGCCGCGGCCTTCCTGGCCCTCCGAGTAAACGCTCTTCAGATCCTCAATGAGCGCTTCGCCCAGCAATTCCTGGGCGCTCATTTCCTTTTCCATCATTTCCTGCCGCCGCGCCAGGTAGGCGGGTACGGCAAGGTTGGGAGGAACGGCGGAGAAGAGTTTTGTCTTTTCCTGCACAACCTGGGCGAAACCCTTGTCCACCAGGCTGTCCAAGACCTCATAGATTTTCTGCCGCGGGACGTGGGAGCGGGCGGCAAGCTCCAGCGCTTTGAAGCGCGGATGGCCGACCAGCACCAAGTAAGATCGCGACTCATATCCGTTCAGGCCGATTTGCTGAAGGCGTTTCCAGAGCCGTTCGAAATCTATCTCACCCAAGTTTTGCGTCATCTTCCGGTTCAGAGCATATCAAAGATGACGGCGCAAGTTAGACTCCCCGGATGGGGGGATGGCGAAACCGGGGCTCCGGAGGCGGTCTGCTACAATCCGGGTAGCCAGCGGCAAGGAGGGAATCTGGGATGAGCGGTTTGCCGAAGACTCTGGGTGAATTGAGACGGGACGGCAGGTTCAGCGAACAGGCGCTGGCGGGGCACACGGTGAAGGACGAGATTCGCCGCAACCTGATCGCGAAACTCGCGGCGGGCGGCGAATTATTCCCGGGCATCGTAGGCTACGAGGACACGGTGATCCCGCAGGTGGTGAACGCCGTTCTTTCGCGCCACAACTTTATCCTGCTGGGACTGCGCGGGCAGGCCAAGACGCGGCTGATTCGCATGTTGACGTCGCTGCTCGATCCGGCGCTGCCCTACGTGGCCGGCAGTGAGATTCGCGACAACCCCTATCATCCAATCTCCCGCTATGGGCGCGACCTGGTCAGGGAGATGGGCGAGGAAACGCCAATCGCCTGGCTCGATGCCGAACAACGTTACGTGGAGAAACTGGCGACGCCGGACGTGACCATCGCCGACATCATCGGTGACGTGGATCCGATCAAAGCGGCGCGCCGCGGCCAGGACATCTCCGACGAACTGACGATCCATTACGGCCTGGTGCCGAGGGCCAACCGTGGCATCTTCGCGATCAATGAACTTCCCGACCTGGCGGGTAAGATCCAGGTAGGTCTGTTCAACATCATGCAGGAAGGCGACGTGCAGATTAAGGGCTACCCCGTGCGGCTGCCGCTGGACGTGCTGCTGGTATTTACGGCCAACCCGGAAGACTACACGGCGCGCGGCAAGATCATCACGCCGCTGAAGGACCGCATCGGTAGCGAAATCCGCACGCACTACCCGATGTCGATCGATCAGGGAATGGCCATCACCAGGCAGGAGGCGTGGCTGAAACGCGTTTCACCCGCCGGACTCGAGGTGCCGCCCTACCTGCTGGAAGTGATTGAGCAGATCGCGTTTCTGGCGCGCGAGGACAAGCGCGTGGACAAACGCTCCGGCGTCTCGCAGCGGCTTCCAATCACGGTCACTGAGAACGTGGCTTCGAACGCCGAAGCGCGGGCCATTCGCGCGAAGGACAGCATGGCCGTGGCGCGTGTATCGGATATCTACGGTGCGCTGCCTTCCATCACCGGCAAGATGGAACTGGAGTATGAGGGCGAGTTGAAGGGCGCCGAAACGATCGCCCGCGAACTGATCCGGCTCTCGGTGGCGCGTATCTACAGCAATTATTACGAAGGCGTCAACATGAACCAGATCATCCAGTTTTTCGATCTGGGCGGCAATTTGAAGATCGACGATGCAATGCCCGCCGCCGGAGCGCTGGCCATGCTGTCCTCCGTGCAGGGACTGATGGAAAAAACCGCCGCGCTCGGCGTGGGACCCGGCAGCGACGACGCAGAGCGCGTGGCTGCGGCCGAATTTGTGCTGGAAGGGCTCTACGCGCACCGGCGCATCGCCCGCAACGAAGAGATCGGTTTTACCGCCGGCGAGCGGCGGCGCGAACCGGCCGAGGACACGCCGTCGCGACAGGAACGTAAGGCCCGGCGCCAGCAGTTCAACTAAGGGGGCAGGCATGAAGCGCGTCCGGTATTCCAAATACACACCGGAAGACATTGAGATCAGCTCAGAGGATCTGATGAAGGCGCTGGCTGACTTTCTGCTGCGCAGCGGCTTCGACAATCCCTACTATCCCGAGCCCGGCCGCCATCTGACTTTCGACGAGTTGAAGCAGGCGCTGGAGCAGGCCCTCTATGAGGACAGCCTCTTCGATGAGGAACTGATGGCCAGGATCCGCGAGTTGTTGGACAACATGTCCACCGAGGAGCTGGACCGGCTGGTGGAGCGGCTGGCGCAGCAGCTTGTGGATGATGGATACCTCAACGTGCCGCAAGGGGAGACGGGCGAGGGGGGCACGGGCGAACGGCAGTCCGGCGGAGAGGTGGAGATCACCAGCAAGTCTGTCGATTTCCTGGGATTCAAGACGCTGAAGGACCTGATGGGGGCGATGGGCAAGGCGAGTTTCGGCTCGCATGACACACGCGAGATGGCCACGGGCGTGGAATCGAGCGGGTCTTCCAAGCAATACGAGTTCGGTGACACGATGAATCTGGACATCAGCGCCACGCTGTTTTCCGCACTGCGCAGGGAAGGCGTGAAGCTGCCGCTGGAACTGGAGTATCGCGATCTGCACGTGCACCAGTCCGAATACCGCAGCTCGTGCGCCACGGTGGTGATGCTCGATTGCAGCCACAGCATGATTCTCTATGGGGAGGACCGCTTCACCCCGGCCAAGAAAGTGGCCATGGCGCTGGCCCACCTGATCCGCACGCAGTATCCCGGCGATACGCTGCGGTTCGTGCTGTTTCATGATTCGGCCGAGGAGGTGCGATTATCGGAGTTGCCGCAGGTGCAGGTGGGCCCCTACTACACCAACACCCGCGATGGCCTGATCCTGGCGCAGAAGCTGCTGGCGCAGGAGCGAAAGGACATGAAGCAGATCATCATGATCACTGATGGTAAGCCTTCGGCTCTGACGCTGGAGGACGGGCGTATTTACCGCAATGCGTTTGGGCTGGATCCGCTGGTGATCACGCGCACGCTCGAAGAAGTGGGGCGCTGCAAGCGGCAGGGAATTCTGATCAATACGTTCATGCTGGCCAGCGACTACAGTCTGGTGCAGTTCGTCAAGCAGGTGACCGAGTTGTGCCGGGGCAAGGCGTATTTCACCACGCCTTACACGCTGGGTGAGTACCTGCTGATGGACTACATGAATCGCAAGAGCCGCACGGTGCATTGAGGGCCGTTCTGCCTTTCGTTACACTGAAAGCGATTCATGGATGTCAACGACTATCTCGTCGATCAGGCTGGAAAGGATTGGGCCGAACTCCTCTCCAATTGGTCAGAGGCCCTTCCCGCATCGTTCACGGTTTGGCTTGTCAACCGGTTCGGGGACGTATTCTTCGTTTCAGACGACGGCGCGGTGCATCTTCTCGACGTTGGCAGAGGTGTTGTCGAACGCCTGGCGGATAGCCGGGACGATTTCATCGAGCAGATGGATGTGGACGGCAATGCAGAGGGGTGGCTACTGATTCCGCTGGTGGACGAGTGCGTTGCCGGCGGCATGGCGTTGTCACCAAACCAGTGCTACGGCTACAAAGTGCCGCCCATCTTGGGCGGGGAGTACGCCGTCGAGAATGTCGTACCCACCGATCTCGCCGTGCACTACTCGTTCCTCGGCGATCTCTTTACACAAACTAGGAACTTGCCGGATGGCACCCGTATCCGCGTGGAGGTAAAGACACCGGACTGACCGTATCGCCTATTGCCGCCGGAACGCAGGATTGGGCTCCGGCATCTGCGCATCCACTTGCTTGCGCCAGTCGCGCAGCCGCGTGGCCAATTGATCGCGCATGGCGGTGTTGGCAGCGGCCAGATTCTTCGACTCGGTGGGATCCTGCGCCAGGTTGTATAACTCCAGCCGCCCGTCCTCGTGATATTCCAGCAGCTTCCAATCGCGCTGCCGCACGGCGCTCACCGGCGTCGTGGTGTCGTAGTAGTGCGGGTAGTGGAAGAAGAGCGCGTCGCGGTTGAGCCTGGCCCTGGGATTCTCCATCAGCGGCGCGAGGCTGAGACCGTCAGGCTGCGGCGCCGCCGTCGCGCCCGCCAGTTCGGCCACCGTCGGATTGAGGTCGCAGGAGTATACCGGTTCGTCGCAGACGCCGGCTTTTGCGCCAGGCAAGCGAATCATCAGCGGCACGCGCACACCGCCTTCGTACAAAGAACCTTTTCCGGAGCGCAGCGGGGTGTTGTTGGTCACCTGCTGCCCGTCGTACCTGCCGATGAATCCGCCGTTGTCGGATGTGAACACCAGCAGCGTGTTGTCCAGCTTGCCGGAGCGTTTCAGGCCCTGTACGATGCGCCCGACGTTTTCATCCAGCGTGTGCACCATCGCCGCGTAGTGTGCGTTCTGATGGTTCATTCCCGGCTTCAGTTTGCGCTTGTAGTGTTCCACCAGGGCCGGCTTTCCTTCAATCGGCGTGTGCGGATTGTGATGGGCCAGGTAAAGGAAAAACGGCTTTTCGCCGGCGGTGTCCACTACGCGCAGCGCCTCGCTTGCCAGACGGTCGGTGAGATATTCACCCTGCTTCCAGCCTTCCATGTGCGGCACATAGCGCTCCTCGCCGCCGAAGTGTTTGTTGCCGCGATAGGGGGCGAAATAGGTCTGCGGCGCGCCCCACAACGTGCCGCCGATGTTGATGTCGAAGCCCTGCGTTTCGGGGTAATGCGTGGCTTCGCCCAGGTGCCACTTGCCGATGGCGGCGGTGAGATAGCCGGCCTCATGGAAAACTTCGCCAAGGGTGACTTCGCTGTGCGGCAGGTTCCACACAGTGGCCGGTGGGATCATGGCGCGGTTGGTCACTTTGCGCCTGGCGCCTTCGAGCCAGATGGTCATGTGCAGGCGCGCCGGGTGCTTGCCGGTCATGATGGAGGCGCGCGTGGGCGAACAGATGGGCGCGGCGCTGTAGGCGTTGGTGAACCGCACGGACTCCCGGGCAAGCGCGTCCAGGTTGGGTGTCTCATGCAGGTCGGCGCCGTAGCAGCCTAAATCCGCCCCGCCGAGATCGTCGGCCAGGATGAAGACGACATTCAGCTTGCGGCGGCGGGCCTGCAGGAACAGTGGCAGTTGTAGCAATTCACGGCGGGTCACCGTGTTATTTTACGCCGATTCCCAGGAGTCGCACTTGCGGTAGGCGTCGAAGCACTTCATCAGGCCGGGCATGCCGGGTACGGAAAGCCCGTGCTCGCCGCCCAGCAGTCCCTTAAATCCCTTGGCGTGGATGGCCTTAAAGATGTTGGAATAGTTCATCTCGCCGGTGAGGGGCTCTTTGCGGCCGGGTACGTCGCCGATCTGAAAATAACCGATCAGATCCCAATACTGGTGGATGTGATTGATGATGTTGCCTTCGGAAATCTGCTGGTGGTACATGTCGAACAGGATCTTCACCTGCGGGTGATTCACTCCGCCGATGATTTCGCCGGCGTGTTCGGAGTAGGTGACGAAGTAACCGGCGTGGTCCACTTTGTGATTGAGCGGCTCGAGCACGATCACCATCTTCGTTTTCTCCACGATTTCGGCGGCGCGCTTGAGCGCTTCGATGCAGTTGGCGGTCTGCTGCTGGAAAGTGAGATGCGGCACGCCCAGGCCGGATGTGGCGGTGGCGCACTCATTGCCCATGATGTTGTGGATCTCAACGGCCTTGCGCACGTCCTCGAGAAAAGTCTTGTGGCCGGACTTGTCGGGAAGGGAAGTGGGCCGCCAGCCGCCACGATTGATGACAAAGACGCCCATGCTGAGCTTAAGGGCATCACGTTTCTTGCGGAATTGTTCGATTTCGGAGAAGGAATGGTTCGGCAGCCCATTGTATTCAAAGGCCGTAAAACCGTTTTCGGCGTAAATTTCCATCTGCCGCGGGATGGGCAGGTTCGCTACCAGGCCGAGGCGGGGCGCGTAGCGCAGCTTGAATGCATGAGTGGCTTTTTGGGCCGAAAGGGCGGCGGCGGAGAGCGCGGCTCCGCCCAACATTTGGCGACGATTCATGTTTGTTACTATACCGCGAGCCTGGTGGCATCACTCCAGCGGCACGGCAAGGCTATAGTTGAAAAGGGAGAGACTTTGACCGTAACCGAAGAGGTGGAACTCGCGCGCGACCTGTTGGCCGGCAATGAGCAGGCCTTCGACCGTTTCGTCGATGTCTTCGGCTCCAAACTGTTCCGCTACAGCTTCCTGGTATGCCATCAGCGGGAAGATGCCGAGGAAATCACCCAGGAAGCGCTGCTCAAGGTCTTTCAGAGCCTGCACCAGTTACGCGAGCCCGAACGCATCCGCTCCTGGGTGTTCCGCGTGGCCCGCAACGCCTGCCTGATGAAACGCCGCAAGAGCGTATTTGCGCCGGAGCGCGAACTGTCGCTGGACGACCTGCGCCCGTCGCTTTCCAGTGAAGACGGGCGGCGCACGCTGGAGATCGCCGACTGGTCCAACCTGCCGGATGAACAGCTCCTGCAGGGCGAATTGAAGCAAAAGGTACAGGCGGCGATTGCGGGCCTTCCGGAGATATACCGGATGGTGATTCTGCTGCGTGACATGGAGGAACTCAGCACAAGTGAAACCGCCGAGGTCCTGGACATCAATGAAGACCTGGTGAAGACGCGCCTGCACCGGGCGCGCCTGGCGGTGAGGAAGGAACTGGATCAGTTTCTCAAAGGAGGCCAGTGAACTACGATTGCCAGGAGATCTTCGCCGCGCTCTCGCAATACCTGGATGCTGAACTGCCCGCGGCCGATTGCGAGGCGATCCAGGCGCACATCGCCGCCTGCCCTCCCTGTGTGGAGTTCGTGAACAGCCTGAAGAAGACGATCGCGCTGTGCCGCCAGCCTATGGATCCGCCGGGGCCGCCGCCATCGATGCCGGACG
>JANRLE010000321.1:0-15023 GCA_033762895.1 Bryobacteraceae bacterium
AGCCCCAGGACTACCCGGACAAGCAGAACCTGCTCTACTACCTCGACGCCGCCGGCCAGCGTCATCCTGTCCGCACGCCCGCCGATTGGGCACGCCGCCGCAATCACATCCTCCAACGCCTGCAGCTTGTCATGGGGCCGCTGCCCCGCCGCCCCCGCCAACGCCCTCAGCACTCCATGCACGAGGTCGAACGGGCCCCCACCTTCACCCGCTTTCGCCTCGACTTCCAGGGCGAACCTGGCGACAACGTCCCCGCCTGGCTGTTCCTTCCCAACTCCCGAGGAAAACACCCGGCCATGCTCTGCCTCCACCAGACCACCGCCATCGGCAAGGACGAACCTGCCGGGCTCGGCGGCAAACCCAACCTGCGCTACGCCGTCGAACTGGCCGCCCGCGGCTTCGTCACGCTTGCCCCTGACTATCCCAATTTTGGCGGCTACAAAATCGACGTCTACGCCCGCGGCTATGCCAGCGCCACCATGAAGGGAATCCTGAACCACATGCGCGCCGTCGACCTGCTCTCCAGCCTGACTTCGGTCGATCGTAAACGCATCGGCGTCTGCGGCCACTCCCTGGGCGGGCACAACGCGCTGTTCCTGGCCGCTTTCGATGAACGCATCCAGGCCACTGTCACAAGCTGCGGCTTCACCGCCATGCCAAAATACTTCAACGGCAACCTCACCGGCTGGAGCCACAAAGGCTACATGCCCCGCATCGCGGAACGTTACGGCGCCTCGCCCGCCCGCCTTCCATTCGATTTTCCGGAAATCCTCGGCGCAATCGCCCCCCGTGCCATCTTCATCAATGCCCCGAAAAGCGACTCCAATTTCGACGTCGCCGGTGTGGCCGATTGTGTACGCGAGGCGGCGCTGGTGTTTGATGGGATCTTTCACGCCAAGGACATGCTGCAGGTTCGCTACCCGGATGCGGGCCACGACTTCCCCCCGGACGTAAGGCAGGAGGCTTACCGCTTCGTAGAGAGTGTGCTCAAGCACCAACCGCCATCGCCTTCAACTTCCGGTAAAGCGTAGTTCGTCCGATTCCCAACATCCGCGCCGCAGCCGCACGGTCTCCGTTGGTACGTTCCAGCGCCTGGGCAATCGCCCGCTTCTCCAGTTCCTGCAATGGCACGATGCCGTGCGCCACTGGCGCGGGCTTGGGCGGAATGCGCCGCGGCGTCTCATCCGGGCCTCCAAACAGTTCGGCGATAGGCGCCGGCAAATGGGCCGGAGTCAACTCCAGGCCATGGGCGGCAACCAGCATTTGGCAAATGCAGTTCTCCAACTCACGAATGTTCCCTGGCCAATGGTAGGCCAGCAGAATGTCCATCAGTTCGCCGGATATGTGATGACCTTCGCCGTAAACGGCCACGAAGTGTTGGGCAAGCGCGAGAAGATCGTGCCTGCGTTCGCACAACGGCCGTAGCCGCAGCGTCACCACATTCAGCCGATAGTACAGATCGCGGCGGAACGTCCCGCGATCCACCTCCGTCGCCAGGTCTCGGTTTGTAGCCGCGACGATACGAAAGTCGGACCGCAAGGGCGCTACCGCCCCAACCGGCCTATACTCCTTATGCTGTAATACACGCAGCAGTTTCGCCTGGAACTCCAGAGGCAGTTCGCCGATCTCGTCAAAAAATGCCGTGCCGCCGTCGGCGGCCGACAAAAGTCCCGGCTTGTTCTCCAGCGCGCCGGTGAACGCGCCTCGAACGTGCCCAAACAGCTCACTCTCGAGCAATGTACCGGCCAGACCTGAGCAGTCGACAGTGACGAATGAGCCGCGTGGGCACATCTCGTAGATTCCCCGGGCTACCAACTCCTTGCCCGTTCCGGTCTCTCCAAGAATGAGCACCGGCGCGCCGGTTGGCGCGACCCGGCTCATATCGTCACGAAGCCGAACTGTTTCCTCCGAAGCCCCTACGAACCGCTTTCCTTCAGGAACGCATTGGTTCATCTAGTCTCCGCTAGCAGTCGGTCGCGGGGGGTTATTCAGAACTGTAGCCCTTTCAGGTCCGTACTACAATCCCCGCCGGAGTGGTGTATCCCTTCCTGCCTCATGCTGAGGACCCGCCACTGCAAATGCGCGGGGGGATCGTCCGGAACCGCGCGGCTAGTACCCCTCGCCACTTCGATAGTCCGCGCTGTTCATCCCGGCGCACCCTCCTTTGTACCCCCGAATTCGGTACGAAGAGCCGCTTTGTGCCTACCTCTCTGTCCCGCAGAATCCGAAGTGTGAACAGGAAACGCACCGAAACGGAGGACAAAATGAAAACAAAAATCTCCCTCATCATTCCTTGCCTCAACGAAGAAGCCAATATCCTTCCGACTCTTGCCCGCATCGCCGCCATTCAACCCGCGGACAATCCCTGGGAAGTGATTCTGGTCGACGACGGATCCACTGACCGCACCGCCGAGCTCGCCACTCGCGCCTGCCGCACCTACCCCTGGCTGAAGCTTGTTCTTCACCCCAGAAACATGGGCCTGGGCGCCGCCATGCGAACCGGCTTTCAGCACGCCACCGGCGCCATCATCTGCTCAATGGACAGCGATTGCACCTTCGCTCCTGAGCGGCTTCCGCAACTGATCAACCTCATTCACCAGGGCGCCGACATCGCCACCGGCTCACCCTGGCACCCCGGCAGCACGCAGGGTGACGTACACCCCGTGCGCAAGGCGCTCAGCCAGAGCTGCTCCCGTTTGTACCGCGCACTGCTGCGCAGCGAACTGCACTGCTATACCTCGATCTTCCGCGCCTACCGCCGCGAGGTGGTGGAGAACATCCCGGTCACCTCCAATGGCTTCGTCGCCGTCGCCGAGTTCCTGGTGGCCGCCCTCCGCGCCGGCTACACAGTGTCGGAAATGCCCGTCCGTCTGGACCGCCGCATCCACGGTGAGTCAAAGATCAACGTCTTCGCTTCCATCAAGTCACACCTGCGGCTGATGAGCCGCCTGGCCTGGATGGCCTGGCATCCTCAGGGCGGTTCCGCCGTCACGGGGGCCCACTAGTCATGACCAAGCGGGTCGCCATTCTCGGCGCGGGCATCTCCGGTCTTGCCAGCGCATACTATCTGCAGCGCAAGGGCATCAAACCCGTGGTCTTTGAGGCCACTTCCGACATCGGCGGGTTGGGCTCGGTGTTCCGTCACGATGGAATCGCCATTGAGCGCTTCTATCACGTGATGCTCAATTCAGACCGTCACCTGATGCGCCTGCTGCGCGATCTCAATCTCGCCGGTTCCGTCCAGTGGACCAAGACCGGCATGGGTTTTCACGTCGGGGGCAAGCTTTACCCGTTCAACACCGCACTCGACCTGCTCCGTTTCGGTGCCCTCTCCCTGGGCAGCCGGGTGCGTACAGGTATGGCTGCCCTCGCTCTTTCCCGCATGGAGGGCGGAGAGCAACTCGACGACGTGCCAGTGGACCAGTTCCTCAGGGACAACTTCGGCCAGGATGCATTCGAAAAAATTTGGGAGCCGCTGCTCAAGGCCAAGTTCGGCGACCTTTACACGCAGGTTCCCGCCTATTGGTTCCTCAACCGCATGCGCCGCGAAAAGAGTGGTGGACCCGAGGTGAAAGGCTACCTCGAAGGCGGCTATCGCGGAATCGCCAACTCGCTTGAGAGCGCCATCCGCTTCGGCGGCGGCGAAGTACGGCGCAACAGCCTAGTGAGCAGCGTCAGCGACACCGGCAATGGTGTGCGCATCGTCACCAACGGCCACATGGAGGAGTTCGATGCCGTGATCTCCACCCTCCCCCTTCCCCTGCTGCGCCAGGTGGCCGAGGGCCCTCTCCAGTTGGAAGTGCCGCTGCCGGAGCTGAAATACCAGGGCGTCGTCAACGTTGTGCTAGTTTCCAAGGAGCCCCTGCAGCCCTACTATTGGAACGCCGTGCTCCACCCCAAGTTCCCGTTTCAGGGCATCGTCGAGACCACCCGCGTCATCCCCACCAAGTGGACCCGCGGCAAACACATCATCTACCTGATGAACTACTGCCAGCCGGGCAGCGAAGCCTACGAACGGCCCGACGACCTGCTGCGGCGCCAGGCCATCAATGGCATCAAAGGCCTCTATCCCGGCTTCAACCCCGCCGCCATCGAAGGCAGCTATGTCTTTCGCGCGCCCTACGTGGAACCGGTGTGGCCGGTCGGCTATCTGAAGCAGAAGCCCCCCACCCAGATTCCCTACAGCAACGTTTTCCTCTGCACCACCGCCCACGCCTATCCGCAGGTCAACGCCTGGAATACCAGCATCGGTCTGGCCCGCCAGGTGGCGCGTGAAACCGCCGCCCACGTGAAATCGTCCGCCCACAGCGAACGCCTCGCTGGCTTGGCGCTGTAACCCAAGGAGGAATCTCATGGCTGAATTCGCTGGCGTCAGCTTGCATCTCGATTCACTCGGTGAAGCCTTCGGCTACCCCGAAGGCTTCTATGACCCGGCCTATCACCAGGTGCTCGACCGTTTCCAGCGCCTCTGCGACCGGTTCAACATCCGCGGGTCCGTCTTCGTCATCGGCAAGGACTTGCAGGAGGCCGCCAATCGCAGCCGCCTGCGCTGGCTCGCTCACCAGGGCCATGAGATCGCCAATCATAGCTGGAGCCACTACATCAACCTCGGCGCCATGTCCACTGAGGAAATCCGCTTTGAAGTGCGCGCCAGCCACTTCCGCATTGCTGACTGCATCGGCCATGAGCCAAAGGGATTTGTTGCACCCGCCTGGAGCTATTCAGACAAATTGATGCGCGTTCTGATTTCCTGCGGCTACGAATACGACTCGTCGCTGTTCCCCACGCCGCTGCTCTACGGCTTCCTTCTCAAGAACGCTCTCAACCACCGCAACCAGCCCGCGAAACTGAAGCGCGTGCTCGACCGCCGCGATTGGCTGGAGCCCCTGCGCTCCCGCCGTGACCCTTTCATGGTGCGCGGACAAAAAGGCGATCTTGTGATGCTCCCCATGCCCGTAACCCCCGGCCCCGCCGGCCTCGCCGTCTGGCACACCACGGGCTTCGTCTTCGGATGGCAGAAGCACTTCCGCCTGATGAAGCAGGCGCTCGAAAATCGCCGCTTCTTCAACTATGTGATTCACCCGGCCGACCTGCTGGGCGCCGATGACATCCCGCGTGGTTTCGCCCACTCGCTCGAACGCCTGAACGGTTCGTGGGAAGAGAAGTACGACCGCATGGCCGAATGTTTCCAAACGCTTGTTCAGTCTGCCCGCCGCATGGTCACCCTGCGCGAGATGAGCCTTGAAGCGCGCGCCGCGCTTACCGCAGCGCCCGTTCCGCAATTGGAAGTCGCCTGATCGCCGTTCTTAGACGCCAGCTTTTTCGCGGCCGTAGAAGACGTCCGATATCCTGCAAATATCCTGCAAGAATAGGCAGCCGAATCGCATATTCGTAAGTATGGCAATCTGCGGGAGAACCGTCTTCACTCCACCTTCACGCAAATCCGCGGCCATCTTCGCTCTTACTAGCTTGGCAGCCGGAGGACTGCTGTATCTCGGGTTGCGGCCTGCCTCCCTCCGGATGTTCCGATGGGCGGAGCAGCTTGGACTGGAACCCTTTGTCACTTCCTGGCGGCTCGCCTGCGAACCGATTTCGGGTTACTTGCCCGGATGGCTGCTCTACTCCCTGCCCGACGGGCTTTGGCTCCAGTCACTGCTCACCGTTCTGCATATTATCTGGCAAGATGACAAGGAATTCGGCGGCGTTGCCATCGTAGTTGTTCTCGCGTCACTGGGGTTGGAGGTGCTCCAGGCTGCCATGCCGCAGTTGGGCACGTTCGATTGGGCCGACATAATAGCACTCACATGCGCGGCTGTCTTTTCGCCCGCGCGACTCTTGCTTTTCGATAGGAGTCAGGAATGAACAAGAAGAGATTACTCAATATGCATGCCACCCTGGCAACTCTCGCCATCTACGCGGTTCTGGCCGCCGGGTCAGGTCCCAGTGGCTCCACCGTGGATCAAATCGATATCGTCCGCTATGAGGCTGACGATCACATCTACAAAACCGATGGCGAGGCGGATTACGGCAAGAAGGTGAAGGTCTTCCTCAAGAATCGAGGGAGGACGGCCAGGATCACTGTAGACGTAGTGCTCTCTTCCTCGCAAGGGCGATGGAAGAAGCGCGCGTCGACCTCTCTCGAGTCCAACGAAACCGGTCCCGTCTACCTCGATTTTCCAGAGCCGGACTTCGGAGCGAGCGACATCATGATTTCCAAAGTCGAGGTCGTGAGTGCCGATCCGGAATAACTCGATTCGCTACGAACGCCGAGCATCCGTCACGCCAGTATCTCGCTGATCACCCGCGCCGGAAACTCATCGGTGATCCGCTCATTGCGCCCATCCCGCTCAATCGTCAGGTTGCGGTGATTCATACCCAAAAGGTGAAGCACCGTGGCGTGGAAATCATGCACACTCACCTTATTCTCCGCCGCACGGTAGCCGATCTCATCTGTCGCCCCGTAAGTGAACCCGTGCTTCACGCCGCCTCCCGCCATCCAGATGCTGAAGCCCGAAGGCCCATGGTCACGCCCCGCATTCGGCCCCGGCGCCTGCGCAATCGGCAGCCGTCCGAACTCTCCACCCCACACCACCAGCGTCTGATCCAGCAGGCCGCGTTCCTTTAAGTCGCCGATCAGCGCCGCCCCCGGCCGGTCCGTCTTTCCGCAGGAGTACTCCAATCCTTCGCGAATCTTGTTGTGGTTGTCCCAGATCTGTCCCTCGATATAGATCTGCACCAGGCGTACGCCGCGCTCCACCAGCCGCCGCGCCATCAGGCACCGCTTGCCGTAGGATGCCGTGCGCTCGTCATTCATCCCATAGGCTTCCCTCGTCGCTTCGCTCTCTTTGCCCAGATCGAGCGCATCGGTGGCCTCCATCTGCATCCGCGCGGCCAACTCGTAATTGGCGATGCGCGCCTGCAACTCGACGTTGCCCGGATGCCGGTCCCGATGCGCCGCGTCCATCCGGTGCAGCAGGCTGCGGCTCAGGTCGACAATGCCCGCCGGATCTTCCTGCTTGGCGTGCAGGTTCAGGATCGGCGACCCTTCTGACCGTACCCGCGTGCCCTGGTACACCGCCGGCAGCCATCCCGATTGCCAGTTCTGGATGAAGTTGATCGGCGGCCCCTTGGGATCATCCAGCACCACATATGCCGGCAGGTTCTGATTTTCCGACCCCAGTCCGTACACAATCCACGAACCGAGTGACGGCCGCGTCGGCAGAATGCGCCCTCCGTGCATCAGGAACAGCGCCGCTTCATGCGCCAGGTGTGTCGTGTACATTGAGCGGATGACGGTGATGTCATCGGCCACCTTGCCCAGGTGCGGCAGAAGTTCGGAAAGCTCAATGCCCGATTGTCCGTGGCGTGTGAACTTGTAAGGCGACGGCATCAGCCCGCCCGTTTCCCGCACCGCCCGCACTTCCGCCGCCAGGTCCCGCCCCGGCGGCTGGCCGGCGTACTTCTCCAGCGCCGGCTTGTAATCGAACAGGTCCACCTGGCTCGGGCCGCCGTTCTGGAAAAGCTGAATGACTGACTTCGCCTTGGGAGCATGGTGCGGCTTCTTCGGCGTCAGGTCATAGAGCGCCTGCTTGCCCAACAGATCATCGGCCAGCAGCGACGCCAGGGCCGTACCCATCAGGCCATCGGCAATGCGGGAAAAGAAATCGCGGCGTGTCGGCATGGCGGATCCTCTCAATCAACGTACAGAAATTCGGCGGAGTTCATCAGCGTATGGCAGATGGTGGCCAGCGCGAGCCAGCGCGCCCGCCCCGCGATGGGTTCGGCGGGTTTTTCCGCCTCCAGCTTGCGCCTCCATTCCGGCATCAACCGCTCCATCGTTTCGCGCGCGGCGTCCCGCTCCCCGGCCGATGGTTTGCGCGTCAGCGCCAGCAGGTAGGCGCGCTCAATTTGCGCGTCGGCATTGTCACCCACCTCATCGGCGATACGGCCTGCCATGTATCGCGCGTTCTCGCGCACCAGGTCGCTGTTCATCAGATGCAGCGCCTGTGAGGAAACCACCGATTGGCCCCGCTTGACGCAATTGGGATTCATGAATGGCTGATCGAAGGTTTCCAGCAGCGATACCGGCTGCGTGCGTTTCTGCGCCACATAGATGCTGCGGCGCAGGCTCCCGGTCACCACCTCGCCATCAGGCAGTTGTTTGATCGCGTCGGGCGGCCCGTATTGCCTGGTTTCCAACCTCCCGGCGAGTTGCAGGATCGTGTCGCGTATCGATTCGGCGTCGATGCGGCGCAGCGGGAATCCGTCCTCTCCCGTCTGCTGCCGGTAGGCGGCCGAGCTCATGATCAGCCGGTGCATCGCCTTGACGTCCCATCCGGTGCGTACGAATTCTGTCGCCAGCCAGTCCAGCAGCGGTTGATTCGTTGGCGCCGCGCCCATGCGGCCGAAATTGCCCGGCGTGCTCACCAGCCCTGTGCCGAAATGATGCTGCCAGATGCGGTTCACCATCACCCGCGCCGTCAGAGGATGGTTGGGGTGCGTCAGCCATTTGGCCAGCGCCAGGCGCCGCCCGGAGGAGTGTGCCAGCGGCTCCACCCGGTATTCCGGCAAGCCCGCGCTCATGATCGACGGTGGACCCGGCGCCACCAGCGCTCCAGGACTGGCCACGTCGCCGCGCATCAGGATGCGCGTGGGTGGAGGTTGCGGGCCCAAGTCGAACAACGCGCGGATCAGCGGCGGCTCCTTGCGTTTTCCCCGCTCCTTGCGGATCTGCTCGTCGAGCGCGGCTTTTTCTTTCTTGTACTCCGGATCAGTCTCTTTCAGCGCCCGCGCCTTCTTCTCCAATTCCTCGATGCGAGCCTCGATGGGCGCGTTGTGCGCAACCGCGGCTTCATACTCCGGCGTGGCCTTGGCGATGTAGTAGCGCGTGTTGTTCTCATCGCACTTGGCGCCCACTCCGCCGCAGGGGAACTCGCCCGGCAGCCACGCGTAGGGATCGAAGGCCGGCGTCAGGATCGACACCAGGCGGTAGTAGTCGCGCGTCGGAAGCGGGTCGTACTTGTGATCGTGACAGCGCGCGCAGCCGATGGAGACGCCCATCACCGCCGAGCCCAGAATTTCGATCTGGCCCGCGATCACGTCCATGCGCTCGGGGATGAAATTCTGCTCGGTGCTGTTGGTGCCATCCGGCGCCATCCGCCAGAATCCGGTGGCCGCCATCAGGTCAATGTGTTCGCTTGTCAGCGGCTTCACCGTCCGGTAGTCGAACAGTTCGTCGCCGGCAATCTGCTCGGTAAGGAAACGATCGTAGGGCTTGTTGGCCTGGAAGGCGCGGATGACGTAGTCGCGATAGCGCCACGCGTTCTTGCGCGTCTGATCGGAGTTGTTGCCGCCTTCGCTATCGGCGTAGCCCATGGCGTCCAGCCAGTGGCGCGCCCAGCGTTCGCCGTAGCGGGGCGATTCCAGCAGCCGGTCGAGCAGTGCCGCGTAGTTGCCGTCATATTGCGCGATTTGCTCAGGCGTGGGTGGTAGGCCCGTGAGATCGAAGAACGCGCGGCGCAGCAGCGCCAGCGGTGCGGCGGCCGGCAGCTTGGCCGGCAGAAACGCGTCGATCGGATTTGCCGTCTTCGGAACCGGCGGGCGCCTGGGGGTTCGGAACGACCAGAACTCGCGGTCCTCTTTCTTGATCGCGGGGTCACTGGCGGCGCTCACTTCCACGGCCCGCTCATCTCCGGCCTTGGCACCCTCCCCGATCCACTGTTTCACTTTGGCGAGTTCGTCATCCCTCAGACCGCGCACCGAGTATTGTTCCTGCAGCTTCGGCGGAGGCATCTGCTGGGCGGCGATGCGCTTGACCAGCAGGCTCGAATCGGCATCCCCGGCAATCACCGCAGGTCCCGACTTGCCGCCCTTCAGCATCGAGGCCTGGGTCCGCAGGTCGAGTCCTCCACGCTGTTCGCGCCGGCCGTGACAGACCCAGCATTTCGCGCTGAGGATGGCCTGCACATCACGCTCCCCTACGGGAGGCTTCCCGGTTTCCGATTCGATCCACTTGCGGATAGTTTCGATTTCGGCGGGCGTGAGCCTGGCGCCGTTCACCGGCATCTTGCCCGTTGAAATCATCGTCAGCAAGAGGCTGTCGACGGGCTTGCCGGCTACAACGGCGGGACCGGACTTGCCGCCGCGAAAGATCTGCTCGCGGGATTCAAGCGAAAGGCCCGCGGCCGGAGACTTGGCGCTGTGGCAGGCCATGCACTTGGCGCGAAGGATTACCGCGGCTGTTTCGTAATCGGCTGCCTGCAGGAGGAACTGCGCCAGCAACAGGAGCATAGAAGCATCATATCAGGGAGCGCCTCGCCGTCCTGCCGCGGCCCGGCCGTAATCGGTGATGCGCATCGTCACTCCTCCGCGCAGCGCGCTCTGATGAGCCACGATTCCGGGAAGCGTATAGGCGATCGCTTCCCAGATATTCACCGCCGGATGGCGATCCTCGAGAATCGCGTTGACAAACTCATTGGTGAGAAACGTGTGCGACCCGCCATGCCCGGACTTGACCCGCATCGCCGCCGGCAGCCGGTCCATATAATCCGGTTGCGCGAAAGCGGTGCGCGTGAGCTTGCCTTCCGGGTAGCCATTGGCGTCGATCACCGTCTGGCCGTCCTTGGAGATCTCAAACACGGTGTTCGGCGAGCCCTCAGGACGCGCCATGACATAGCTCATGCGGTCGCCGTAGAACAGCCCGCGCTCGGTGCCGCCCGCCGCAACGTGCCAGAAAACCGAGATCCGCGACGAGTGTCCGCCGCTGGTCTTGAACATCGCCGTGGTGTTCCAGAAGGGGTTTCGATACTGATTGGTTTTCAGAATCTCGTGTCCGTCGCCCCAGCCGAACGCCGTCACTTCCACCAGCCGCTCGCCCGTCACCGGCACCACGATCCCGGTGGAATGCGTCGGGTAGTGCATCGGCGGAAAACCGTGCCGCCACGTGGGGAAGCCGCGCTCGTCGAACATCAGCGCATGCAGACCCTCGTGGTGGTATTCGGCTTCGGAATAGAAGATGGTGCCGAACTTACCCGCCTGCGCCCATTCGCGGCACGTGATTACCTCGGGCCGGTAGTAACTGGTTTCAGCCATCATGTAACATTTGCCGGTCTTGTTCACCGTATCCAGAATCTCGACTAATTCCTCTTCGCTCATCGCCGCCGGCACCGCGCTGATCACGTGCTTGCCCGCCTTCATCGCGGTAATCGCCATCCACGCATGAAGCGGCGCGGGGGTGAAGACGCCCACCGCGTCGAGGCCCGGATGCGCCAGCATCGAGCGGAAATCGCGGTAGGCGTTGCCGCAGCGGTAAACCTCCCCTAGACGCTGCAGCCGGTCGGCCCGGATGTCGCACACCGCTTCCACCGAACAGTTCGGATGCAGGTGCCATTGGAAGGTGGAACCGAAGCCGCCGCCTGCGACGCCGATGCGAACCTTGCGCGCCGCCTGAGCGGCCAGCGCGGCTTGAGCGCCCGCGGCCGACTGCAACATTGATCTCCGGGTAAGGCCGTTCATAGTGATTCGCTCACGCTATCCGATCAGCTCCCGCAGCCTGCGCCCGATGGCATCCGGGTCCTCCGGACGCAGACAGACCGGGCTGAATCCGATTACGCCCGCGGCTGCCTGCGAAGGATCCACGTGGATCGGCGGTGTCCCGTTTTGCAGTGCGATACACACGTCCATGCCGGTCATTTTGAAGTCGCGGTCGAGAGTGAGGATGAGCCGTGGTGTTGTTCCGCTGCGCACTTCAGTCTTGGCGTTGCGCAGGGAACCGGTGGCCGATTCGATCCGCTTCACCAGGGCCAGCAGCCGGTCATTCCGCGCTTGTTCATCCTCGGCCAGGAAGCGGCGAAGCGCCACCAGCAGGCCCACGATCGTTTCCTTGCCCACCTTGCACTGCCGGCCGATTCCGTGCGGGGGCAGTCCCACCAGCCGGCTCTTGTCGATCAGCGCCGCGGGCGGCGACCATTGTTCCCAGGCGATGTCGAGGTCCAGTTGCTGTAGCACCGCCGACATGATGAGGTCGCGCCCGCCGCACAGGATCCCGGATCCTTGCGGGCCACCGATCGCCTTGCCGCCGGAGTAGGCCACCAGATCGGCCCCCGCGGCGATGAAGCGGCGGAGATTGGCCGCGGGCGGCAGTTGCGCAGCCGCATCCACTAACAACGGCACGTGTTTGGAATTCGCCACGCGAGCCACCTCCTCGATGGTGGGCCGTGCATTCGCGTTAGCCACATAGACAATCGCGGCGGTACGTTCTGTCACCGCGGCGCCGATCTCCCACGCCTCGGCGTCCCGCACGCCCGCGCCGGCGACGCGGTCGGGCAGGCCGGCTTCCACGATGTGGACACCGGCTGAGCGCACGGCATGGTCATACTGGTTGCGCTGGCTCCGCACCATGACGACTTCGTTCTTCATGCCGCTGGTGTCGGGCAGGCGCGCCATCCTGGCCGGGTCGAGGCCGGCGACACAGGCGGCGGTGCCCAGCAGCAGTCCTGCCGCGGCGCCCGAGGTGACGATGCCTGCTTCGGCGCCCGTGGCTTCGGCGATGATCCTGCTCGCGGCGGCTTGAATCTCAGCCATGTCGACGCAATACTCGGCGGCCTCCCGCATCGCAGCGGTGACTTCAGGCGCGAGCAGGGCGCCGGAGACGCGCGTGGAAGTGCCCTTCGCGTTGATGATCGTGCGCGCGCCGATGGTGTCGTAGATGCTCATGGCCTAATGTTGCATCATCTCACGCCAAGGCCGCCAGCGCTCCTTTGGCATACCGCGGGTCGAATAGTCCGTGGCGTCCGCCGTAGTCGCAGTTTGAGCCCGGAGCGAATGGCGCTCATCCACCGGTATACTAAACTACGAACCTTAGAAATCAATCAAGGAGCATGGAGATGAAACTGGCGAGAGCGGCGCTGCTTCTCAGCTTAGCGGCCGGGGCATGGGGGCAGGTCAATGTGGGCGAACAGAAACCCGAAGCCACCCTGCCATTTAAGATGACCACGGTGGCCACCTTCGGACTGCCTTGGCGGCTGGCCTTTCTGCCCGATGGCAGCATGTTGGTGACCGAAAAGATCGGGCCCATTTGGCTGGTATCCCCGCGGGGAGAAAAAATCGCACCTTTGTCCGGTACGCCCGCCGTCTATTGGCAACGCCAGAACGGCATGCTGGGTGTCTTCGTTTCGCCGCGCTACGCCACCGACCAGAGTATCTACATCACCTACATCGAGCCTGGCGAGTATGGCGGGAGCCAGGTGTTGGCGCGCGGCAAGCTGATTACCGGACGGGTGCCCAGGTTGGAAAATCTCACCGTGCTGTGGCGTCAGATGCCAAGAGGCATGGGCGGCCAGGCCGGCGGGCAGGTTGTCTTTTCGCCCGATGGCCAATCTTTGTTCATGACAGTGGGCGACCGCCAACGCATGACTCCGGCCCAGGACCCGAACCAGCCCGTGGGCAAGATCCTTCGTCTGACCCTTGACGGCAAACCGGCGCCCGGCAATCCCAACTTCGGCAAAACCGGCGCTTCCACCATTGCTCTAATCGATCCGCCGCGCGACACCGAACTCGCCAAGAGCGCTAAGCCCGTGAGCACCTATACTTTTCCCGGCCCCAACCTTACGCCAGCGGAAACCTGGGCCAGCGGCTTTCGCGCGCCCTACGGTTTGGCTCTATCGCCCACCGGCGAACTGTGGGAGGTGGAGCATGGCCCCCGCGGCGGCGACGAACTGAATCTGATCGAGAAGGGCAAGAATTACGGCTGGCCGGTTGTCTCCTACGGCATGAACTATAACGAGGTGCCCATTCCCAGCCACGACACGCGGCCCGAATTCACCAAGCCTGTCCTCTATTGGGTGCCGGTGATCGCGCCCGGCAACCTGATGTTTTACCGTGGCTCCAAAATGTTCCCCCAATGGGACGGCAGCGGCTTCATCTCCGGCCTCGGCAGCAAGACGCTCAATCGCATCATCTTCGACGGTAAAGGTGGCGCCAGGCCCGCTGAGCGCTGGGATGTCGGTAAACGCATCCGTGATGTGGAACAGGGCCCGGATGGTTCCCTGTGGATGCTGGAAGACGCCAATCCCGGAGCCTTGATTCATGTGACACCAAAGTGATTCCTTCCCTTTAACGTGTGCACGCCAGGCACAGGAAGCCGAAATTGATCTTTACATCGCTTAGATCGCTCCTGTCCAACCGCGGATTTCTGAGCATTGGTTGAGGCCAGCCCTGACTCGAATTCAGTCCGTCTCTGACGAAGGCGGCGCGGGCCGCCACGCGCTGTGGCGTACTGCCATCGCGTGTGCGTTTCTCGATCTGCGGGGAAGGGGCGACGCCCCAGTCCGGCTGTCAAGACATCACGATTCCCTGCAAATGCCTGAACTCCGTGTCCAGACCGGGGGCGACCGGTGGCGGTGTGGGACGCATTTGAACCGCGGGAATGGCTGCACACTTGCCAGCTACCTTCGCGCCGTCAGGATCACGCAATTTTCCAAGTGATTGCCTCGGGATAACCAACATGAAATGAGGACCTTGGGCCCGCTGCCGGCGCATGCGTCGCCGAAAACTGCGGAGCGATGAGACTTTCAGGGGCCGCCCGCAGCTTGATTCACGGCTGCCGGCCTCAAAGACCTAAGCAGACGTCCCGCCGCGTGAGCATCGCGTTCGTCCAGCGGCGCGATATGACACCGCGCCAGAAACTGCCGGATCTGCGCTCGCCGCGGAGAACGGCTGACTTGCGCCACTACGGGCGCGGGCGCCGGTGGAACGATATGTGCCATCAGCCGCGCCCGGGGTCACCGCTTCCAGACTGGCCCGAATTTTTGAAGCGTCTCGCACGCTGCCTCCGTCATCCAGGCCCAATTGCCGGGGGACCCCACGTGTAAACTGACATAATAGACACCTTGTGGAACTCACCGCCCTCGCCTTTGACGCACCGTTATCCGAGTACGAACGGCAGGCTGAGGCAGTGCTGGCCGGGCTGACGTCCGGTGAGGGATTGGAGGAGGCCCGGCTGTTGTTGAGCCGGTGGTACAGCT
>JANRLE010000322.1:0-23742 GCA_033762895.1 Bryobacteraceae bacterium
GCGCGGCAGATTGTCGCGGCCCTGCGCATCCACAAAATAATGGATCCGCAGGCCGCTCAGATTCACCTGGGACAACCGTACCCGGCCGCCAAGCAGACCACGCGTGCTGAAATCCACATCCGCCGAACTGGCTCTTAAAAGTGGAGGAAGTGGCGATCCCTGCGCCGCGATCTCCACCTCACGCAGCCGCAGCGATCCACTGAAGAGGCTGAAGCCGAACGCCTTTGCCGTGAGCCGGACGCCATCGGCCGTCAACGATTCCTGTACGCGCGCAAAGAGATAGCGCTGTGCGGGCGTTGTGTGCAGCGCCGCCGCCAGCATCGCCAGGAGCGCGAGTACCGCCAGGGCGGCCCCGATTACCCAGCGGAGCCTGCGATGTGGAGCATCAGCCACTGATGGCTAGCTTAGCGAACGGCGCGCAGTACCGATTGCACGCGCTCTGCTTCGGGCGCATCGGGCTGCCGTTTCAGGAAGGTCTCAAAATGGTCCACCATCTTGTCGGGCCGCTTCAGAGAGCTGTACGCCACGCCCAGGTAATAGTGCGCGTAGTCGTTCTCGGCGTTCATCTCCAGGGCCTTCTCCAGCAGCCTGGCGGCTTCGGCGTGCTGCTTCTTGCCCAGCGCCACCAACCCCTCGTAGTAGGGAATCTCCGGGTTGTCCGCATTGATGCCGGCCGCTTCGGTCAACTCAGCCTTGGCCTTGTCCAGGTTCTTCTGTTCAATGTACACGCGCGCCAGTCCAACTTTCGTCTTGTCCGATTTGGATTCGGCTTTGTCGGCGGCCTGAAGCTCGCGCAGCGCTTCGGCGGTCTTCTTTTCGCCCAACAGGCTGAGCCCCAGGTATTGATGAGCTTCGGTATTGTCCGGCTCGTCGCGGGTGATTTCCTTCAGCATCGCGGAAGCCTCCGCGTACTTCTTCTCGTTGTAGAGTGAGACGGCCTGCTGCAGGTCCGCTGCCGCCGCTAGCGTACCGGCGGCCAACACGAAAGAAAGGAGAATGTGTTTCATCCAGCGTCAACTCCTTCTCTCTATTAGACGCCATGGATGGATTCGCGTTACAGGGCCATTAGGACAGCACGGGCAGCAGCACTGGCTCGGCCACCCGCGTCAGCGGTTTCGCCTGATAATCCTCGCGCAGCGGCTTCAGCATCGCGATCTCGTCGCAGGCCTGAAACTTGGGGCACTTCAGGCAATCCTTCCATGCCTTCAGCGGCAGTTCACCGCGGTCCACCTCGCGATAACCCAGCTTGCGAAAGAACCCCGGCACGTAGGTGAACGCGAACAGCGCCTGCAGATCGAAGGCGCGCGCTTCGTCCTCCAGCGCGTTTACCAGCTTCGCTCCGATGCCCAGCTTTTGGAATTCCGCCGCCACCGCCAGCGAGCGCACTTCGGCCGTCTTCGACGTGTAAAAATGCAGCGCGCCGCATCCGGCGATGGAATCGCCTACGAAGGCGACGATGAAGTCACGCACGTTTTCGGCGAGTTCGAATTCCGTGCGCGGCAGCATGATGCCCTTCTTGGCGAAGCTGTTGATCAGTTCCAGCAGAGCATGAATATCCTGCATGCGGGCCTTCCGGACGACGACAAGGTCTTCTTCCATCGCTAGCCCTCCTTTACCAGTCGAGTGCCAATCTGCTCACCGTGCAAAAGTGCATCCACCACGCCGGGCCGCGCGCCGGGTACGATCACCACTTCGCCCACGCCGCCCGCCAATCCGTCGCATGCGGCATTCAACTTCGCCTGCATCCCGCCGGTGGCCACGCCATCGGCGATAAGGCGCCCGCATTCAGAAGGCGTCAGCACGGGAATCACCGCGCCGTCCCGCTTCACGCCCTCCACATCGGTGAGGAAAAACAGTTTGTCGGCATGGAATCCGCCCGCGCAGGCCACCGCCATCTGATCGGCGTTTACGTTATACACGCGGCCATGCCGGTCCCCCGCCACACAGGCCACTACCGGAAGATAACCGTTGCTGGTCAAAAGCTCCAGCAGCGCGCCATTGGTGCGCACGATCCTGCCCACAGCGCCCAGATCCTCACGTAGTTGTTCGGCTTCGGCAATCAAAGCGTCGATGCCGGACAAACCCACCGCCTTGGCGCCCGCGCCCACGAATGAAGCCACCAGGTCATGATTCACCGCGCCGGCGAACACCTTCAGAATCGCGTCCACCACTTCTGGCGTCGTGACGCGCAGCCCTTCCACGAAGCGGCTCTCCACCCCGCGCTCCGCCAGGAAGCGCGTCATCTGCTTGCCGCCGCCATGCACCACCACTGTTTCCACTCGCGACGCGACCGCCGCCAGTTCTCCCGCCAACCGATGCCGCTCCTCCGGGGAATCCAGCAGCGTGCCGCCCAGCTTCACCAGTATCCTCACAGCAGGCCTTCCGTTTCCGCAAAGCCGAACATCAGGTTCATGTTCTGCGTCGCCTGTCCGGCAGCGCCCTTGCCCAGGTTGTCGATCACCGCCACCACCACGCAGCGCCCCGTTGCCGTGTCGTGCTTCAGCCCGATGTCGCAGAAGTTGGTGTATTGCACGCACTTCAGATCGGGGATCTGGCCTGGTTCGTAGATTCGCACGAATGGCTCGTCACCATATCGCTCTTCATAGACCGCAACGATCTCCGCCGTGTCCATCGACCGGGCAGTGCGGAGATAGATGGTCTCCATGATCCCGCGATTCAGCGGCAGCAACTGCGCGGTGAAGCTGAACTCGGCTTCTTCCAGATTGGAGTTTTGCAGCACCTCCGCCACGTGCCGGTGATCCAGGATTGAGTACGCCGAATAATTTTCCGTCACCTCGCAGAAGCTGGTTTTCAGACTCGGCTTACGCCCGGCGCCGCTCACGCCGGACTTGGCGTCGCACACGATGCCGGCCCTGCGGTCGACAACGCCTGCCTCCACCAATGGCCGCACGGCAAGGTTCGCCGCCGTCGGATAGCAGCCGGGATTCGACACCAGCCGCGCGCCCGCCACCTGTTCCCGGTAGAACTCCGGCAGCCCGAACACAGCCTCCTTCAGCAGCGCTTCCTGGGTGTGTTCTTCTTTGTACCAACGCCTGTAGTTCTCCACGGTGCGCAGGCGGAAGGCGCCGCTTAAGTCGATCACCTTCGCGCCCGCCTCCAGCAGCCACGGCGTAAGGTCCATCGACACTTCGGGCGGCGTGGCCAGGAATACCACGTCCAACGCGGCATCGCGTACCGCCTCGGCTGTGCATGGAATGCGCGGCGGTCCTTGGAATCCACGCGCCCTCGGCCGGTCCTGCGAATCGGCGCGATGCTCCATCAGATATGGTTCCGCCCTCTGATGCGCGCTCAGGATGCGCACCAGTTCTTCCCCGCTGTAGCCGCGGAAGCCGACAATTCCAGCCTTGATCGCCATTCTGATTATTTATTCAACCCCGTGAATAATTATGCTAGCACGCCGCCTAGCGTTGCTCGGCCACGGATTTCTCCGCCAACTCACCGAAGAACGGCAGCCGGAAGTTGTCCTTCTGGGAAACCTTCACGATCATGAAGATGCAGGCGCCGAACAGCGCCAACTCCAGCAGGCCCACCACATCGACGAACGGGACAAACGGAAAATCCCAGTGGCGCATCACGGGCCGCACCACACGATGCACCAGCAGCCAGGCAACGAAAAGATACAGGCCCTGAAAGGCGTGGAAGCGCGCTTCCTTTTCGTCACGGAAACGGGCGGTGGCCAGCACCACTACAGACGCGATCCAGCCGATCCACGGGATGTAGCACAGCAGTGCCGCGGTATTCGCGTTCAGGTCGCGCAGAAAATCCTTACCGGCCGGTGCAGGAGCGGCGGCGGGCCCTCCGCCCTGCTTTCCGCCACAGCTTCCGCAGAAGACGTCCTTGTCGCCAATCAGCGTCCCGCACTGGGTGCAATAAGGCATTCCGTAATGAATAACGTTATCGCAGCCCGCCAGGTTCCGGCAAACTCGAAACGCCGGTTAGAACTGGATTCGGCTGCCGATCATGAACGAACGTTCGTTGCGCGCCGAAGTGATGCGGCCGAAGGTGGCCGGCTGCGCGAAGTTCTGCCCCACGCCGTTCCACTGGGTGTGATTGAAGACGTTGTAGCCCTCCGCCCGCAGTTCCCAGCGCACCCGTTCGGTGACGCGGAAGTACTTCATAAACGTCATGTCGAACTGGTTCCAACCCGGTCCGCTGAGAATATTGCGGCCCACGGGTGAAAACGTGCCAAGGGCAGGAGCCGAATATACGCCCGGATTGAACCACCGGCTCAGCGTCCGCTCGCCATGGGCGATGAACGGGCTGCCCGTGGCGGCAGGTCTCTGGCGCGCCGAAGAGCCCACGCCCGCGTTGTCCCGGCCCAATTGCGGATTGATGGGAAGGCCGGTGCGCAGAGAGTAGATGGTGGAAATCTGCCAGCCGCCCAGCACCTTTCCCACCATGTCGTTGCGCTCCTTCAGGAACGGCACATCCCATACAGCCGAGCCGATGAAATTGTGATTGGCATCAAAGTTGGCTCTCCCCCGTTCGCCCGAAGAGTCCCGTGTGTTGGGAACAAAGCCATAAATACCGGCGCTGAAGTCGGCGTTGTCGATCGCCTTGGACCACGTGTACGCCGTCTGGAACATCAGTCCGTGCGCGTAGTTCCGGTTCATGCCCACCTGCAGGCCGTGGTAGTTCGACATGTAGCTCTGCTCGCGGTGGTTGATAATGCCCCATCCTTTGTAAGGACGTGTGATGTGGGAACTGGTGCCCGTGGCGATGGCGGGTGAAGGCAGCGGCTGGTTGATATCCTGCGTACGCATCATATGAAGGGCGCGCGATCCGGAGTAGCCGATCTCCAACACCGTGTTTCCGGTGAGCCCATGCTGGATGTTGAAGTTCCACTGCTGCGTGTAGGGCGTGAGCTGATTCGTGTCGATGGAGCCGAGTTCGATCGGCAAATCAAAGTTGCGCGTGGTTCCGCCCGCCGGGCTGCTGAGCCGCGTGTTCTCAATGCTCACCAGTTCTGAAAACGGCGGATTGCCGGACATCAGAATGAACGCGCCCAGAATTTCGCGTGAGAAGAAGAGCCCGTAGCCGCCCCGGACTGCCGTGCGGCCGTCGCCTTTCAAGTCATAAGCAAAGCTGAAACGCGGGGCGAAGTTCTTCTTTGAGGTGCGCCAGAAGGGCTCGGGTTTCACCAGTCCGTTGAAACGCTCGCCGCTGCCGCGCACCACCTGGCCCGACCCGTTCACCGTTACCGCCTTCGAAGCGTCATACTGGCTGGGCACAAAAACCCGGAACCGGTCATCCGGCTCATGCGCCGGCGGGAAGTAGGACCAGCGAACGCCGAGGTTCAGCGTCAGCTTGCGCGATGCCTTCCACGAATCGTCCACGTAGAGTTCGAACGCGTTCCGGCGGTTGTCGTTGAACGCCACCGTATCGGTCTCGTCGTAGCGCTGGGCACGGCCCAACAGCAGGTCGGCAAAGGCATCGCCGCCGCTCTGCGCTCCCGGTTGGCGGGTGAACCGGCCGTCGAAATTGAATCTTCCGAACACGTCGGTGTTGGTGGGTTCAAACTTGATCTCATAGGCGTAGGAGAACCCGGTCTTGATGGTGTGCTTGTTCTTGATCCAGGTGAAGTTGTCCTTGAATTCGTAGATGGTCTGGTAGTTCGACCAGGGTGAGCCCGGTGCGAGGCTGGCGTAGTTGGTGAGCGTGACGGTGGGAACGCGGTCCGGCACAGCATCCAGGTTCAGGCTGGCCAGCGGATAGGTTTGTGGCGAGTCGGCAAAAACCTGTGGAATATTGATGCCCCAGGTCTGGCCGCTCAGATCGGGAGGAAACTGCATGATGCGGTTGTGGCTGCGCACCCAGTTGAAATCCATCAGCAGGTTCGGGCGGAACGCGGCATTGTAGTTGGCTGTCATGTTCCGCGCGGGCGTGCGATTCTCCTGGCGCATAAAATCGAATCCGGAAGACGTGAGGAAGTTGTTCAGCCGGAACTCCGGCGTGTAGCGCCACATCACGCGGTGGCTGTCGGTGAAGTGGTGATCCACGCGGAAATTCTTTTCGTTTGTATCGTCGATACGGCCTTGCAGGGAAGACCAGTTTCGCCCGGCGGCATCGCTGAAGTTCGGTTGCGGGAACATGCGTGCGTAGCCCAGCGCATTGCGATCAATACGCGAGGTGGGAATGACGTTGCCAGCAAACGGTTGCCCATTGTCGGGGTCGTACAGAACGGTCCTTGAAGAAGAGAAATCGCCGCTGCGGAAAGGAACCGTCGGAACGATCTGCAGGAAATTCTGCTGCCGCCGCTCCTTGATCCAGCCCAGCAGCACGAAGAAGAACGTCTTGTTCTTGCCGTTATAAACCTTGGGAATGTAGACCGGGCCGCCGACCGTGAAGCCGAAGTCGTTCCCCCGGAACGGTTCCCGCCGCGGGGAGAAAAAATTCCGCGCGTTGAACTTGTCGTTGCGGTGGAAGTAGTAGGCCGATCCGTGCAGGTCATTGGTGCCGGACTTGGTCACCACGTTAAACTGCGATCCTCCGCCGGTGCCGAACTCGGCCGAATAGTTCCCGCGGATGGCGCGGAATTCGCCCACCGATTCGATATTCGGCGCAAGCGGCGCACCCCAGTTGCCGCCGGTGTCGATGTTATAGCCGCCGTCCAGCAGCCATGCATTGTGCGTGGGACGCACGCCGTTCACCGCCGCACGATTGTTGCGCCGGTCATAAGGCGTATCGCTCACCACGCCGGGCATCAGCAGCGCGAATGGCAGAACGTTGCGGCCGCGCGAGGGCAGATTCACCATGTCCTTGCCGTCCAGCAACTGGCTGGTGGTGCCCGTGGCCGTGTTCACCGCCACCGCCGTCGCCGCGATCGTCACCGAATCGGAAACCTGCCCCACCTCCATCGTGAAGATGATGCGCCGGTTGTCGTTCACGCGCAGCGTGACGTCGGAGACCACCGATTTCTTGAACCCCTGTGCCTCGCAGTCGAGTTCATAGTTGCCCACAGGAAGAAGGACAAACGAGTAGTTGCCGGACTCGTCAGACGTTGTCTGATGCGAGCGTCCGGTGAGAGTGTTGCGCAGACGGATGGTTGCGCCGGGGATCACGGCCGAACTTGCGTCGGTGACGGTGCCGTATATGCCGGCGGTGACTTCCTGTGCGGACGCGGACAGGACCGCCAAAACCAGAACGAGAACAAAGGTTACAAAGCGGTTCATGGAAAATCGCCTCCTGAGCGATATTGATTGGATTAGTATAGGGCCAAAACCATCGTGCGACAAGCCGCGAATCGGGCTCCGTATACCCGGCCATCGGCGTTCCCGTATCATGGTGGCTTCGTGGAGGTCTCATTGACAAGGCGGCAATTCCTGGCAAGTGCGGCGATGCAGGCCACCGGCGGCGGCAGGTACCTGAAGCTGATTCGGTCCCACCTTGGGAACCTCTCCCGCCGCGGCACAGACCGCTACGGCCTCAAACCCACGGACATGTGGATGGCCTCGCTCGATCTGCGCACCAAGTCCTATCCCGAATCCGAACCGATGGCTCGCGCTGGCCGCCGTGTCTATCGCGACATCGCCTCACCGTTCGGCAGCAGCATCTATTGGGACCAGCCGCAGCTTGTCGCCGCGCACGCCGTGACAAGCCTCACCGGCGTCCCGGCGTATCGTGAGGCCGCCGATCGCTACGTGCGCGCCTTTCTCAATGCTGGTATCGCCACCAACGGCCTTTTCGAGTGGGGCAATCACCGCTATTACGACGCTTACAAGGACCGCGTGGCGCACTTCGCGGGCGGACCGCACGAGATCCGCCCCATCCCTCCCGCCTGGCAACTCTTCTGGAATGTCAATCCCGCCGCCACCGAACGCGAAATCCGCGTGGCGGCCGCGCGCCACGTGACCGACCCCGACACCGGCGCCTTCAGCCGGCACGACGAAGCCAAAGGGGCGCTCGCCTTTATTGAAGCGGGCGGCATACTGAGCGAATCTCTCTGCTGGCTCTATGCGAAGTCAAAGGACAGCGGCCTGCTCGAAGCCGCCCTTCAGATCGCCCGTTACAGTCACGGATTTCGCAATCCATCAACCGGTTTGATCGAAAACAACCCTTCCGTTCAGCGCTGGGACAAGTTCGTTTCCACCTCCGAAGTGGGGCTGTGGGCAAGTTCGCTGCTGCGCGCCGCCACTCTCAGTGGAAGGGACGAGTTCGCCGCCATGGCGGCCGATGGCGTTTCCGCCTACCTGCGCTACGCTTATGACGCCAAGGCTGGTGAATACTACGGCCAGGTTCGCGTCAAGGATGGCGCTCCGGTTCTCAAAGACAACCCGGTGCCCGGGCCGGAAGAATACTGGCCGGGCAACTACGCCGATATCTGGAACGCGAATTTTCCCGCACACGACTATCCGATGGCGATGGCCGATACCTGCGTCGAATTGTTCCGGCGCACCGGCGAGGAGAGGTATAGGGAAGCGGTGCGGCGTTGGGCCGGCGTTGTAGAGGCGCATCCGGCGCCCGCCACGGCAAAGAACGGACGCGGTGGATATGCCGAACTGTTCGGCCGTGCGATCCACTTTCTGCTGAAGGCGGCTGAGGTAATGAAGGATCCGCGATACCGCTCCATGGCCGCCGCGCTCGCTGCCGATGCCGAGCGGATCCTTTACTTCGACGGCATGTTTCGAGGTCACGCCGGTGAGGATCGCTATGACGCCGTGGATGGCGTCGGGTATCTTTTGCTCGCACTCGTGTATCTCGAAACCGGAAAAGAGCCCGAGTATTTGGGCTTCGGTTTCTGAGCGGGCTATTGGTAACGGGCGGCAGCCTTCCGAATGGCGCCAACCACCGTTTCCCGGTCGTTGAGCTTGAGTACGCCGTCGAGCAGGAGGTTTTCCAGGGCTGCGGGCTCGGAGATCGCATCCAACTCGGGCATCGATTCCAGACCCGGGAAGCGCTCAGCCAGAACGCGCCGCAGGATCTGAAGGGCTTCGCTGGCCTGGCCCGCAACGCGGCCCTTTTCGATGCCTCTCTCAATCCCCTGCTGCAGGCCTTCCTCCCGGCCTTCCTTCATGAAATCCTGTATCACCCAGGAATGCTTCAGTATCTCGCGCGTGTACATCGGATGCTCCCCCAATATCTCCGCCAGACGTGCTCTATCATAGCGCAGCCCCAACAAGGCCACGAATCGCGCCTCAATCTCCGCCGCTCCCAGCGAAACGATTTTCCGCGCCACCATCCGCAACTCATCCGCCGTCACGCCCATCACCGCCGCCAGCGGCCACAGGTTCGGATCATTGCCGCGCACCACCGGCTCAGCATCCAACTCCCACATCCGCACCAAGGTGAACCGCGCATGAATGATCGGCGAGTAGCTGCCGTCAACGTGCAGCATCTCTCCGCCCGGCGGGCAGCCGGCCGGGTTCACCACAAAAACCGTCGAGCGGATCTCGGAATCCGGATTCTCCAGCCGGATCACACCCTGATACCGTGTCACACGCTTGGGCATGTCGTTCGGCCAGAAGGTCTGGAACTCGAAATGATGCAGCCACGCCGAACCATCGTCGGGCGCCAGAAGCTGGTCCACGCGCAGCGCGGGCCCGGCCACCTCGCGATTCATCGGGCGCAGGCTCACCGCGGCATCGATGGGAAGCACTCCCGCCGCGTGAAGAAACCATCGCGCGGCCTGAGTGGAGATCTCCTTCAGGATTCGATCATTCGGCTGGTCCACGCCTTGATAGTGCGTGGAGGCGGCGAAAGTTCTCACTCAATCTCGCCCGGCCGCACAATTTCCCTCGCGATTCCGCGTTTGGACGACCGGATGAACGACACCAGATGCGCCGCATGTTCCCCAGCCACTTCCGCCTCAATCCGCCGCAGCGCCTCTTCCAACTTGAGCCCGCTGCGATAGAGCAGCTTGTAGGCCGCTTTGATCTGCCGGATGTCTTCCGCCTGAAATCCCGCGCGCCGCAGGCCCACCAGGTTCAGCCCGCGCGGCGCCACATTAAAATCCGTGTAAAGAAAGTATGGCGGCAGGTCGCTGTTCACCCGCGTATTGCCACCCACCATCGCCACCTGCCCGATCTTCGAGTATTGATGCACCACCACGCCGCCCGAAAGAAAAGCACGGTCCCCCACGTCCACGTAACCCGCCACCAGCGCGCAACTCGCGATCACACAATGATTCCCGATCCGGCAGTTGTGCGCGATATGCCCGCTGGTCATGATGTAGTTGTCGTCGCCGATTTCGGTCACCGATTCCGGCTGCGTCCCGCGGGAAATCGTATAGTGCTCCCGAATCCGGTTGCGGTGGCCGATCCGCAGGTAGCTGCGTTCTCCCCCAAAGTTCTTGTCCAGTGGATCGGTGCCCAGCACCGTACCGGCCGAGATTTCGTTACCGTCCCCCATGACCGTCCACCGCTTCACATAGACATATGGTTCCAGCCGGCAATGGTCCCCGATCACCACATCGCTTTCAACGACGCAATATTCGCCGACAATCGTCCGTGCGCCGATCCGCGCGTCCGGGTGGACACGCGCGGTGGGAGCGATGGAAGCCGAAGGGTCGATAGGCATAACCTTAAATGATATGCTGCGTGTCACTGAATTGGCCGGATGGCTGGGTTGCCCGTTTGAGGGCGATGGCGGAGTGGAACTGACCGATGCCGCGCCGCTCGAATCGGCGGGCCGGACGCACCTGTCCTTTGTGGGCAACCGCAAGGCGGTTTCGAAAGCGGCGGATTCCTGCGCCGGGTGCCTCATCGTCCCGCCGGATTTCCCTAACCCGGCTGAGCGGACATTGATCCGGGCCAGCGATCCCCGCGGCGTTTTCGCCCGCGCCGTTCGCCGCTTTCACCCGGTGGTCAGGCCCGATCCCGGCGTTCACCCTTCCGCGTCGATCTCGCCGTCCGCCCTCATCGGACAGGATGTGTCGATCGCCGCACACGTGACCGTCGATGATGGCGCGAGCATCGGCGACCGAGCGCGCATCGGCCCCGGTTGCGCGATTGGCCGCAAAGCCTCCATTGGGCGCGACAGCGTTCTTCATCCCAATGTGACGATTTATGACAACGTCCAAATCGGCGAACGCGCCATCCTTCATTCCGGCTGCGTCATCGGCGCCGACGGGTTCGGCTTCGTGCTCGAGGGCGATCACTACGAGAAGTTCCCGCAAGTGGGGCGAGTATCCATTGGCGACGACGTCGAACTCGGCGCCAACTGCTGCATTGATCGCGCGGCCCTCGGTGTTACCCTGATTGGCAACGGTGTCAAGATCGACAACATGGTTCACATCGGCCACAACTGCCGCATCGGCAATCATGTTGTCATCGCCGCGCAGACGGGATTCTCCGGCGGCGTGGTGGTGGAGGATTACGCAGTCATCGGCGGTCAGGTCGGCATCGGCGACAAGGTGCGCGTCGAATCGAAGGCGGTCCTCGGTTCGGGCTGCGGCGTGCTGACATCCAAGGTGATTCGAAAAGGTGAGGTGGTGTGGGGCACTCCCGCGCGCCCCCTGAAAGAGATCCTCGAGCAACTTGCCAACCTTGCCAGACTCCCCGCCATGCGCCAGGAAGTGATGCAACTGAAGGCCCAGGTGGCGCGGATCGCGGAACGGCTGGGGTAGCCAAATATGTTGCTTGTCATAGGCGGGCACAGCCGGAACATCGGCAAGACCAGTGTGGTTGCCGGCATCATCGCCGCCCTTCCCGAAGCCCGATGGCAGGCCATCAAGATTACCCAATACGGACACAGTGTCTGCGAAGCCGAAGGCGATGCCTGCCATTGCGCTCCCTCCGACCCTCTGCACCGCTTCGCCCTCAACGAGCAGAAGGCGCCCGACTGCACTGATTCCGGGCGATACCTGGCCGCTGGCGCCGCCCGGGCATGGTGGCTGCGCACCGCTCAGGGAAATCTGGGGCACGCCATCCCCACGCTTCGACATCTGCTGACACAGGCCACGCACACCATCGTCGAATCGAACAGCATTCTTCGCTTCATCCGGCCCGATCTTTACATACCGGTTCTCGATTTCACTGTCAGCGATATCAAGGATTCGGCGCGCATGTTCCTGGCCCGCGCCGATGCGCTCGTCATAGTGGGCGGAAGAGTGGGTGAAAAAAGTGAACCGCTCTGGCAAGGTGTACCAGAGCGGTGGCTCCACAAACCTAAATTTAAAGCACTTCCGCCGTGCTATGCAGGCGCCGATCTCATAGACTTCGTTCGCCGAACGCTGCAGGGAAACCCGGATGCATCCGCTGACGATGCACTCCTCCGATAGGCTTCTCTTCCACTAGAACACGGTTCGGCCGGCCGGGGATCGACGCTGGGGAGGGTGCGCGACAGCCTTGATGTGGGGATAGGTCCTCGTGAAATTATTATCGATTTGATCCCCATATGGGGGTAGAGTTCTGCTAAACTGATTCCAAAGCAGGATTTTAGAAAGGAGGCTGGATGCAACTTCACGGAATCGTTCCCGCCATCGTCACTCCCGTTGACAGTGAGGGCAAGTTCCAGGCCGAACCCTTTTCAAAACTGGTCGATTATCTTTACCGCTCCGGCGCCCATGGTATTTATGTCTGCGGCCAAACCGGCGAGGGCATGATCCAGCCGGTTGCCCAGCGCAAGCTGGTGACAGAGGAAGCCATCCGCAATTCCCCCCCGGGAAAACAGGTGATTATCCACACCGGCGCCTACTCCACCCAGGACGCTGTGGAGTTGACACGCCACGCCTCGGCCGCCGGCGCCACTGCCGTCAGCAGCCTGCCCCCGTGCGGTTTTTACTCCTTTGCCGAAGTGGAGCGCTTCTACCAAAAAGTGGCTGCGGCGGCCACCGTCCCCTTTCTGGTCTATTATTTCCCCGATGTCTGCCCCGGTATCAGCAGCGCCGAGCAGATTGAGACGCTGTTGGGTATCAGCGGCGTGGCCGGACTCAAGTTCACGGATTTCGACCTCTGCAAAATGATGCGCCTCAAACAGAGCGGCGCTGCAATCTACAACGGGCGCGATGAGGTGTTGGCCGCCGGCCTGCTCATGGGGGCTGACGGCGGCATCGGCAGTTTCTACAACATCGCTCCTGAACTCTTCGTCGACGTTTACGAAAATTCCAGGCACGGCCGCTGGAAACAGGCTGTGGAGACACAGAAGCGCATCAACGCCCTCATTCGCGTTACTCTCCAGTTCCCGCTGATCCCGGCGATCAAGCAGATTCTGGCCTGGTCGGGAATCGGCTGCGGCCCGGCCATCGAGCCCCGCCGTCCGCTCACCGAGGCGGAGACCAGCGCCCTGCGCCAGGCACTGGAGCAGATTGAATGGGAGCCGGCCGCGGTGCTCGGCTAAGCTTTCCCCTCAACGAAGCTGTAATGGCGGAAGTCGAGTGGGACTTTCGATGCAAGATCATAGTGATCCGTAGCGGACGGGTCGAGCAACTCGAACAGATGGGTCCCGAAGCCAGCCGCATCGACGAACGGATTCCCCAAGTCGATGTCGATCTCCGCGTAGGGCCGCAGCGACGCATCTCCCTCCGGCTGGCCCACAATGATCTGCATGGAAAACCTGCTCACCGCCTGCCGGAAGCTATGCAGGCGATAGGCCGGGGCCGCGGATCCCATCAGCCTGTCGCGCGTGCGCAGGTGTGTCGGATGCAGAGGCCCGGAATCTTCATTGAATTCCTCCAACTCGCGCATCCTGTCCAGAAATCCTTCGCCCACGCGCACCGCAATCCTGTCGATATCGGCGAACTCCACTGACTGTACGTGCATGCTCAGCGCCTCCCGCACTGACGGAACCGCTCTCAGGTGTGCCAGGCAGTTTAGCAGGCAGAGCTTGCGGGCTCCGCGTACTGTGGGTATTTGCAGCCAGTCCGGCACCGGCCTGCCATCCAGCCTCGATTCCGGATGCGTAACGATCGCCCTGGTTTCGGGATCGTAATCGGCCGTGTCCACGAATTTCACTTTCTTCGGTTCGCGGATGCGGATCTCCACCTCGTGCGTCCCATGTTCCTTCAGCCGGAACTCAAAGTTGGATTGCACCAGCCTGGTATTGCGCATCCGGACCTGGAACTGGTAGCCGATCGGCGGAAGGCTCTTTTCCGGCCGCCGCTTCCCGGCGCCCGTCAACTCCAGCATGTTCCCCGATGCGCCTACTCTTACCGGAAAGCGGCCATCGCGCCAGTCCTCGATCTGGCTGACATCGCGGAAGGCGCGGCGTGAAATTTCATCGGCTGCCGGATAGAGTGAGATGCCGCCGGTGATGGGAAACGCGCTGGTCTCGCCTCCCAGTACGATCCCCTCTTCCTGGCTGACGGAAGTGATATCCACGGGGCGGTCTTCGTGGAAAAAGCGCAATAGGATTCGTTCGTTCATGTGAAGGCTGTCTCAATCATAGTGCACGCCACCGTTTTCCCGTATCATGAATTCCCCCGCCAGGAGAGCGGGGTCGCAAGCCGGTTCCATCATCACGATCAGCCTGCCTTTGCCGGCGCCGCAGTTTTCGAACCTGTGGGGTGTCTCCCTTGGGATGAGCAGGGACGCCCCTGGCCCGGCAAGGTGGCGCCTGCCGTTCACATGCATCAGGAACTCTCCTTGCATGACATAGATCCACTTGTTCTCCCAGGCGTGAGAGTGCAGGCGCGCGCCTTCCCGGGGGCGGAACGCGATCTCGCAGACCATGTATTTCCCACCCGTATCCTCGCCCGATACCTTCACCGCCACTCCGGACGGAAGCGCCTGGCGGCTTCCTCCCGCTATCACAAAAACCGGCCCTGCCGTCACTGTCATGGTTATCTCCGCTGTCTCCAAATCAGACACGCGGAGCCAGCGCGCGCCGAGGATCAGATGGCCGGCTATTTTACAAGCCGCCGCAGCGCCGAACGGACTTCGTCGGGAACCGGGCCGGAAGATCCGGGATCAAGACCGGCCTGGGCACGCCGGTAGGCCTCAATCGCCGGGCCTGTCCGCCCCGCCGCCTCTTCCAATCGCCCCACCCAACACTCCAACAAACGCTTCTTGCTTTCGTCCGTCGCTTTGCCAGCAAGCCAGCGCAGCAGGTCCGCGTGTTCGGTGGCGGGCATCGCCTCCATCAACATCCGGCCCAGATTCTTCGAAGTCAGGCCAAAATAGTACGCCGCATCGCCTCGCGCCCAGTCCCTTTCATCCACGTTCTCGCCGTTCTTTCTGGCGTCGTTCAATGCGCGCGAATACTCCACCTTTCCTTCGTCGGAGGAGAGATTCCGCAGCGCCGCGAATTGCAGACGCCGGACCTCGGGACGTTGCCGTCCCGCCGGCAGCGCGGCCTCGAAGTGTTTCCGCGCCTGGTCCAGCGCTCTTTCGCGCCCCTCCCAAAGCAGCCAGTGCGCCAGCATCGCGTTGGCAAAAGGATTCGTCCGATCCGCCTCCAGCGCCTGCCGGTAGAATGGCTCGGGATCTCCCACGCCAGTGTCGCGCGATTGAAGGAATGTGCTCCAACCGAGGTGCGCCAGCAAGTCCGCCTTCCGTTGCCCCTCGGCGGCGGCCGCGCCCTGCGCCAACACCGGTGTCAGCCTTGTCGTGATGCTGCTGAAGTTGCCTCCCTCGGCCGCCCTTGCGTTGCGTACCCACTCCATGGCGAGGTCCTGCCTGGCTGTTGTTGCGTGTCTGCCGTTCAGCCCTTCCAATGACTTCCAGGCAGCGTTGTAATCGCCGGTTTTGGCCACGGTCAACGCCGCCTGAATCGCGCTGATGTCCTCACTGGGACGCAGAAAAAGGAACGCAGCCGCGCACGCCGCCAACACAAGTACCGCCGCAGCCAGGCGCCAAGGCCGCTGCCCGCCGCCCGACACATGGTTAATCCGCTTTGCCAGTTGTTCGATGCCGAAATCAAAGGTGTCCTCACTCAGCCGGATCGCGTTGCAGTGGACCAGCTTGCGTACCGAGGCCGGGAGGTCGCCTTCCTTCGGCATCGCGGCGCCTTCCACCAGAACCGGAATCACCGTGGCCTTGCCGGCAAGCGCCATTTCCGCCTCGCGCCGCACCAGATCCTGCGGATTGTCCAGCCGCCTGCGCCCTTCCACATCGCGGATCTCCAGCCATTCGCGTCCGATGATGATCAGCACCACGCTCGCCTCAGCTACATTTCTGCCGACGGCGTCGACGAAGTTCTCGCCCGGCGCGATGTCGCTGACGTCGCGGAACACACGATCGTCGCCGAATTCCTTCGACAGGCGGTCATAGATCCGGCCCGTGTAGCCGCTGGAATCGTCGCGCCGGTAGCTGATAAATATGCTGCCCATCTCAAGCGATAAGATAACGCAATGCGGATACTCGCCTTCCTTGCAGCCGCTTCCAGCGCCTTTTCGCAGGGAATCACGCTCCCTCCCGATGTCCTGTTTCGCCAGGGTCCGGCCAACGTCGTCACCATCGGCGCCACCACGGCAGTCTACGGTCTTCCCTCCGATTCCGGTTCTGTAAAGCGGGTTCTGCTCACCCACGCCCGGCGCGACGTGTACTCTCATCGCGGGCGCGCGATGAAATTCATCGTGCCCGCGGCCGAGCGTGATCTTTTCGAGAGCCCGCTCCAGTTCTGGACGGCGATGGAGACGGGGCGCTTTCACGACTATGCGCAGCTTGGCACCAAGGTTCCGGTCACCCCGGTCCCGATTGAGCGGGCTGTTTCAGACGGCGACCGCATCGAAGGCGGCATTCGCGTCGTGGCGACGCCCGGCTACACCCGTGGCGCCGTCTCCTACCTGATTGAGGCGGGCGGGAAGCGAATTGCCTGCACCGGCGACCTGATCTACAACGATGGCCGCCTGTTCGATCTCTATAGTCTGCAGGACGCGGTTCCCGAGGCCAAAGCGCGCGGCTATCACGGTTATGCGGCGCGGGCCGGCGAATTGATCCGCAGCCTGCGGCGCATACAGGCCGAAAAGCCCGATGTCATCCTGCCCGCCCGCGGTCCCGCGATTGCCGATCCCAGCGCTGCGATCGGCAAACTGATCACCCGGCTGCAGACGTTTCTCGCCAGCCACTATGAGACCGACGCCCTGCGCTGGTATTGGGGCGACGGGAATCACAAGATCCGCTCGGCGGCGGTGGAACGGCCGATGAACATCCTCCCCATGGCCGAGCAGCAACCACTGCCTCCAAACATCCTGGCCATTGGCAACTCGCGCGTCATCGTGTCGAAGACCGGCGCGGCATTTCTGGTGGATGCCGGATACCGTAACCTGCAGGCCGAGTTGCGTAAGCTGCGCGCCGAAGGCAGGATTCGCAGCATCGATGGCATGTGGATTACTCACTACCACGACGACCACACCGATTACATCAACGACATCGCCGCCGAGTACAATGCCCCTGTCTATTTCACAGACCGTATGTCGGAAGTGATGGCCGCCCCGGGCGCCTTCCGGCTGCCCTGTCTGACCACGAAACCCGTTTCCATCCAGGGCGCCAAACGCGACGGCGAAACGCTTTCCTGGCACGAGTGGAAGTTCACGTTCTGGAACTTCCCCGGACAGACGATGTATCATGGCGGGCTGGTGGCCCGTAATGATGCCGGGCAGACTTACCTGTTTGCCGGCGATTCATTCACGCCTTCGGGCATGGACGATTACTGCATGCAGAACCGTGTGATCCTGCGCGAGGGCGAAGGCTACGATTACTGCCTGAGAAGGATCGCGAGTCTTCCAAAAGACGCCTGGGTGCTCAATCAGCACGTGAACCCGATGTTCCGTTACACGCCCGATCAGATCGCGCGCATGCGCGCGGAATTGCGCAGGCGCTCAACGGCGCTGCGGGACCTGTCGCCGTGGCCGGACATCAACTACATGGTGGATGAATCGTGGGCGCGTTTCCATCCCTATGGCTCAGAAGCCTCCGAAGGATCGCCAGTGGAGCTGGAACTCAGGATTCTCAACCACGATGCGGCGCGCGTAACCTACAAGGTCACATGGAACCTGCCGCCGGGCTGGGCGCTGATCAAGGCAGACAGTACGGCTGTGATCCCGGGGCGGGGCGAAGGCAGAGTGCGCGCGCAACTGAAGGCCGGGGCCAAGGGACTGCATGTGATAACGGCCGGCATCGCCTTCGGCGCCGTGGATCTCAAGGAGTGGACTGAGGCCCTGGTCCGGGTGCGCTGACAACAAGCCCGCGGAGGTTCCCTTCGATCGTCTCGCAGAACCTTTCGAGCGGCAGGTCATTCTCATCCTCGCCGAACGGATCTTCGATCTCGACGCCGATTTCCTCAATCCCGAGGAACGTATAGGACAGCATCAATACCGCCGGTACATCCCACCAGTGAAACGGCTCCAGCAGCGCAAAAGGCAGCGTCATGCAATAGAGAATCAGCGCCCTGCGCAGATGCACCACATAGGCAAAGGGCAGCGGTGTGCGGTGGATGCGTTCGCATGCGCCCAGATACTGTATCAGCAGGCCGTTGTATTGGTCGATGCTCATCTGGGCGTATTCGGTCATCAGGCCCGCCGCGCGCGCTTCGGCCAGCCGTTCGCTGATGCCACGCGCCACGGCCAGCGGAACATGCTGGGCGGTCTCCATCGCCCGCACTGTCTCTGGCGCGCTGGGGCCCACGCCGCTGCTGCCGCGGAGGTGGTTCATTGAGGCATAGGGGAAGGCCGTCACCCACTCGGTCAATTCGCGAAATCGAGCGGGTTCGGTCTTCAGAAAGGGCCATGCGGCGCGGCACAGATTGCGCGTCTCATTAATAATGCCGCCCCACATCTTGCGGCCTTCCCAGAACCGGTCATAGGAAGCGTTTGTGCGGAAGACCAGCAGCAGGCCCAGCGCCGTGCCCACCAGCGTGTGAACGGTGGCTGGAATCGCCAGCGGGAACACAAAGTGGTGAACCGCGGTCACCGCCGCCGCCCATACTACCAGGAACGCGACCCGCCCCACGATCTCGCGGAACATCGAGCCCTTGATATCGAAGAAATGATCAAACCAATGGTGCGGATCGTAATCAATCATATGGCGATGAGGAACGGCTCGCCGTGCGCCAACTCCTGATACGACACGCCGGGGGCGCGAAGCGCCAGTGTCGCCCGGAATTGCCGTGGGTCCACGGAGTTATCGGGGAACATATCGTAGTGGCAGGGGATGGCCAGTTTGGGCTTGATCCTGCCGCAGACCTCCGCCGCTTCCCAGTGCGAGAGGTTATTGAAGCCGCCGTTGATTACCGTGATCACCGCGTCGGGCTTCTGCTTCTCCACGCTGAACAGCAGCTCGCTGAAGTCAGTGTCGCCAGTGATGTAGATCTTCGGGCCGGAGCCGAACTGGAAGACGTAGCCCATATGGTTGAGGTCGGAATCGTCCGTCGGCAGAGCGAAAGTTCCGGTAATGCGCACGTCGCGAAGTTCCAGTTCGTGCTTGGGCCAGGTGGGCACGATGCGGCCGGTCTCCACGCCCTCCGCGCGGTACACATCGCAGCTTGGATGAGGGCCGACAAAGTGCGTGGTGTCCTTGTTGCGCAGAGCGCGGATGGTGAACGGGTCAGTATGATCCTGATGGTTGTGCGTGCAGGTATAGATGTCGACGTCCAGATCTTCCGGCGCGATGAGGACAGGCACCTTGCGCGAGAAGTCGAGTTCGGGTACCAGGTCCGCGCAGCTATCGGTGAGGTAGAGGTCGACGCTGGTGAGCGTACCTTCAGGCGTCTTGAAGATGTAGCCGTTCTGGCCGAACCACCAGAGGGCGACGCTGTTCTTTCCTACCGGGTACTCCCGGATTCGTTTCATCAATGACATACGGTTACATCATCGCAGTCGGCGGCGCGGGTTCGTCGGGCCGGCCCGCATTGCTTAGCGGCACCTGGATCATGTAGAGGCCCAGCAGCGCCAGCGCGGCGACGCTGATGAGGCCCGGCGGCGTGGAGAAGATCTCCGGCAGCGGCGTTTCCAGGAAGTTGAACGTGGCGGTGAGCAGGCCCACCAGCGCTTCGCCCGCGATCAGTCCGGAGGCCACCAGCACACCGGCGTTTTCCACCCGCGCCTTCTGCGCGTCATTGAAGCCGCGCTTGTCGCGAAGCGAATCCATCATCCAGCGGATGACGCCGCCGGTGAAAATGGCGAACGTGGTTTCAAGCGGCAGGTACATGCCGACACTGAACAGCATGGGGCTGCGCACCTGCACCATGATCATCACGAAACCCAGCATCATGCCCACCACCACCAGCGGCCAGGACATGTCGCCGCCTACGATCCCTTGCGCCAGCATCGCCATCAGTCCGGCCTGCGGGGCCGAGAGTTGCCGGTCGCCAAACCCGATGCCGCCCGCCTTGATGTTGCCTTCGTGCAGCACCATCAGCGGGAAGTAAAGGACGAGGCTCGAAAGCACCACGCCGATGATGTCGCCGATCTGCATGGATCGCGGCGTGCCGCCCAGGATGTGGCCCACTTTCAAATCCTGCAGCATTTCCCCAGCCACGGCGGATGATACGCAGACCACGGCCGCCACTCCCAGCACGGCCGCGACGCCGTTGACTCCGGCCACACCGATGGACACCATCATCACCGCCGAGACGATGAGCGTGGATAGCGTCAATCCGGATACGGGGTTGTTCGATGATCCGATGATTCCCACCAGGTTGCCCGAAACGGCGGCGAAGAAGAAGCCGAGAATCAGCATCACCACGGCGGCCATCACTCCTCCGCCGATACCGCCGGAAAAGTAAGTGTAGAGCGCGATCATGGCCAGAAACGTCACGCCCAGTCCGGCAAATACGGTCTTGGCGTTGAGATCGAGTTCCAGCCGTGAAGTGGCTTCGCCCTGCGTGCCGGCCTTCTTCAGATCGCTGACCGCGCGTTTGATCCCGATGCCGAGATTCCTGCGCATGCGGAACATGGTGTAACCCGCGCCCACCATCATGCCGCCCACGGCGATGGGGCGGACGATGAAACGCCACACGTTGACGGCCAGTCCTTCCCATTCCGCCTCCCCGGCGTTGGCCGGCAGCGTCTGCGCCAGTTGCGGACCCATGAAATAAATGAGCAGCGGAACCAGCAGCCCCCAGGCGAACACACCGCCGGCGAAATTGAGCGCCGCCAGCTTGGGTCCGATGATGAAGCCCACGCCTAAGTAGGCGGGGCTGATGGCGGGAGCGGAAAACGTGGTCATGCCGCCGGCGTTGACCGATTGATCGCCCAGCCGCACGGCCGAGCGGCCGAGTTCGCCGATCTTCAGAAAGAAGGTGTTACTGGCGGCAAACAGCTTCATCACGCCGAGTAAGTAGAAGATAGCGCCGAAGGCCATCGCTTTGAACAGGATCCCGGCGGCGGCCGAGCCATGTTGTCCGGCTTTGTGGATTTCCGCCGCGGCCGTGGATTCCGGGTAGGGAAGGTCGGGGTCTTCCACCATCACGCGCCGCAGCAGCGTGACAAAGAGGATGCCAAGCATGCCGCCCACCATCATGAGCGCCGTCGATTTCCAGTAGGCGTCCGCGGGCGAGAAGGACGGCCAGGCCTTCGAGATGACGAAGGCGGGGATGGTGAAGATGGCGCCGGCAGCCACCGATTCGCCGATGGAGCCCACTGTCCGCGCCATGTTTTCCTCAAGAATGGAGCCGTTAAACAGGCGCAGCACGGCCATGCCGATCACGGCGGCGGGGTAAGTGGCGGCGATGGTCTGGCCGGCTTTCAGCCCGAGGTAGGCGTTGGCGGATCCCAGAACGACGGTCATCACAAGGCCGATGAGGACGGCGCGGAGGGTGAACTCGGCCATCTGGCGGGAGACGGGCACGAAAGGTTGGTGGCGTTGCGCGCTCATAAGAGACTCAATGATAGGCCGGGGGGCGGGGTGCGCGCAAGGTCAAGCCAGCCCCCGCGCCTGGGAAGGACCTATCACCACGTCGTCCCGGCCAGTAGTCCGTGTCCTAAGCCGATCCGCTACACTCAGCGGAGTGCTTGACCCGGCTTCCAGTACTTCATGGACGACATGGCGCGAAGCGTTGGCCATCGCCACCCGTCCGGCCTTCCTTAAGAAAACCATCAGGACCGCGTTGTTCATCGGCACAGTGCTGTTCCTCATCAATCACATGGATGAAGTGGTGAGCGGAACGGCCACGGCGGGTACTTACCTGAAAGGGCTGGCTACCTGCATCGTTCCCTTCTGCGTGGCGAATTGGGGCATCCTGGTGGCTACCAGGAAACCGCGATTGTAACTCCCGGCTGCGACGCCGCCTGCTCCACTGCCGGCAAACGTTTTGATGGCGCGCTGCCGGTTGATTCCTGATCGGCCGCACAACCCGGCCAGCGAAGTTCGTGGAGGCCGCGCTATACAATGAGTAGGGGAGAAGCGCAGTGATTGGATTATCAGAGAGAAAGCGGCTGGCAATCGAGGATGTCTGCTCGCGCTTCGGGGTGGCCCGGCTCGACGTATTTGGCTCGGCGCTGCGCGAGGATTTCAGGCCGCAAACCAGCGATCTGGATCTGCTCGTGGAGTTCAAGCCCATGGAGCCATACGCACGCGTCGAGGCGTACTTCCGTATGCGGGATGAGCTTCGCGCGTTGCTGGAGCGGGATATCGATCTGGTTATGGTGGACGCAGTCAAGAACAGGTATATTTCCCGCGAAATCGAGCGCACTAAGCAGTTGCTGTATGCCGCATGATCAGCGCGCCTATCTCGCTGACGTGATTGAATCCTGCGACGCAATCCAAAGCGCAACCGGGAGTCTCGACCTTCAGGGTAATCGGGAGAATCGTCTCGTCCGTTCATCAGTCGAGCGGGAGTTCATTATCATCGGTGAGGCCGTTGCCGCGCTTGCCAGGACTGCGCCAGAGGCTTTTGGCGCAATCACACGAGCCCGCCGCATCGTCGACTTCCGCAATCTGCTGACCCATGCATATCGGGCCGTCGATGATGCTCTCGTCTGGGCAATTGCTGAGACGGACGTTCCCATCCTTCGACGCGAATGTGCCGAACTGCTCGACCGGCATTCGTCCGAGGGTGAAGAGATCTGACATGCTCCTGCCTGAAGGCCGGAAATTGGTCGAGACCAGCGCGTAAGACCGCGCTGGTCATCGGCGCCGTGCTATTCCTGGTGGCTACCAGGAAACCGCGATCGTAACTCCCGGCTGCGACGCGGCCTGCTCCACCTGCACCGACAGCGGAACCGCCGCCCCCGGTTCCACGCCTTCCGGAATGCGCACGCTCAGCGCGATTACGCCTGGCAATTGGCCCTGCGGAACGCGCGCGTCCACAACCTCAGCGGCCACCCCACCCACTGTCACCGTAACCGGCAGGGCCGGCCGCACCGCTTCACCGTCCGTGTCCACTCTCCCCAGTCCCGTCGCCGTGAACGTCACCACAGTTCCAATCGGCGCGGGCGTCGCCTCACCGTTCTCAGACCCGTCTTCGTTCTTCGCCGCCGCCTGCCCCTCGCCGCCGCGCGTGAAGATCCCCGGCGCGGCGGGAGCCACTAACAAGGTCACCTCGTTAGTCAGGCGTCCCAGATACTCTACCCGCAGCTTCACGGTTTCCCCCAGGTTCGCCGGAACAGCGGCGATCACCGTCCGCTCCTGCGTGGACAACAGGGCCGCCGCGACGCCGTCAAACAGCACGCGCGTGCCGGCCAGCGCGGTCGGGAACGCCCCGGCGGCGTCGGGTTCGGCCGTTGTTTCGTTGGTGGGGCCCAGTCCCAGGCCCTGTATCACCACAATCTCATTGGCGGCCACCGGCCCGGTCATGCGGCTGGCCCGGTTCTGTACGCCGCCCGTGGTGAGCCGCGCCAACTCCAGCTTACGCACCCGCTCATTATTTGTATCGGCGACGTAGATTGACCCGTCCGGGCCAATCGCC
>JANRLE010000323.1:0-20537 GCA_033762895.1 Bryobacteraceae bacterium
TTGCGGCATCGGCGGCGATCTCTTCGCCATTTACTATGACGCCAAGACCCGCAAACTGCACGGGTTGAATTCCAGCGGCCCGGCGCCCAAGGCAATGACGATTGCCAAATTGAAGGAACTTGGCTCGCACAGCATGCCGCAGGAAGGCATCCACTCGGTTACCGTGCCCGGCTGCGTGGATGGGTGGGGACAACTGCACCGCAGGTTCGGACGCCTTCCATGGAAGGATATCTTCGCGCCCGCCCGTCACTACGCGCGCCGCGGATTTCCGTTGACTGAGATCATACAGGATCACTGGAGCGGCAGCGTAACGAAGTTGAACGCCTCGGACTACTCGCGCCGGATTTTCCTGCGTGATGGGTCGGCGCCCAAAGTCGGGGACATTATCAGGAACACGGATCTGGCGAAGGCGCTCGACCTGATCGCCGAATCGGGTCCCGAGGCTTTCTATCGCGGCAGGATCGCCTCCGGGCTGCTTGCGACATCGAAGAAGCTGGGCGGACTGCTGCAGGCCGGGGACCTGGCGGATTTTTCTTCCGAGTGGGTGGACACAATCGAGACCACCTACCGCGGCTGGACGGTGCATGAACTGCCTCCGAATTCGCAGGGCGTGGCCGCGCTTGAGATGCTGAACATTCTGGAGCGGCTGCCAATCTCCGATCTGCGGCACGACGATCCCGACGCCATTCATTTTAAAATTGAGGCGCAGAAGCTCGCATACCAGGATCTGCGCCGTTATGTGGCCGACCCGAGGATGGCCAACGTGCCCACCGGCGGGCTCCTGTCGAAAGAGTATGCGGCCCGGCGTGTCCGGCTGATCGACAAGGAAAAGGCCCGCTGCGAAGTTTCGCATGGGGAGCCTTTGCCTGCAGGCGGCGACACGATTTACTTATCCGCCGTGGATAAGGATGGCAACATGATCTCGCTGATCCAGAGTATTTATCTCAGCTTCGGATCAGGAGTGGCAGTGGAAGGTTACGGCTTTCACTTACACAACCGCGGAGGGCTGTTCGAGTTTGACGAAACCCATCCCAATGCGCTGGCGCCGGGCAAGCGGCCGTTTCACACCATCATTCCCGCTTTCCTGGAAAACGGCGACACGCGAGTCGCCTTTGGCATCATGGGCGGCCTGAATCAGGCGCAGGCGCATGCGCAGTTTGTCAGCCACATGGTGGACCATGGCATGAACATCCAGGCAGCCCTGGAGGCGCCGCGTTTCACGAAGCTCAATTTCAGCGGGTGCGACGTGATGATTGAAGGGCGCGTCCCCTCGCCGGCGCGGGAGATCCTGTCGTTGCGCGGGCATCAGTTGGAAGTGCAGGGTGATTACTCGGGCTGGATGGGCGGGGGACAGGCTGTGCTCCGCGACTTTCGGGCCAAGATGAATTACGGAGCATCCTCCCCCCGCAAGGACGGGGCGGCAATCCCTGAACCTGATGCCTACTGGAGCGGGTCACGCTGAGGCTCAGGACAATCCTATCCCAGAAACAGTGAGAAGAATGACCGCGGCAGCCGACTCTCCTAGTGGGAGGATTTTTGCCGCGCTATTACCTGTTGGTGGCGATTCTGCTTGGCTCGCTTCGCCTGGACGGCGCACTGCCGCTGGTCTTTGAGCCCAATCACGGCCAGTACGATCCTTCAATCCTTTACGTGAGCCGGCGCCCGGACTTTTCCGTGCTGCTGAAGCAGGACCGCGCCATCCTCGCCGCTGGAAAGGAAACGGTGGAAGTGCTGTTCGCCGGAGGATGGGCCCAGCCGCGCGGTACAGAGCCCACGGGAGGGCGCAGCAACTATCTGAAAGGGCCCGATCCGGAATCGTGGCGAACCGGGATTCCCCACTACGCAAGGGTGCGCTATGTGGGCGTATACCCCGGCGTGGATCTGGTGTTTTACGGGAACGGGCAGCGCCTGGAGTTTGATTTTCTTGTGCATCCGGGGGCCGACCCGGCCGCCATCCGGCTGAAAGTGGCCGGTGCGCGAAAGGTGGCGCTGGGCAAGGATGGAAGCCTGTCGCTGCACTCAGGTGACAGCGAGTTTCGCTTTCCCAGCCCGGAAGTCTATCAGCCCACGGCAGCGGGACGCAGGCCCGTTCGCGGCGCCTATCGGCTGGGCCGGGCCGGCACGGTGTCCTTCGATCTGGGCGCTTACGATCGATCAAACGCCCTGGTCATCGATCCTGTCCTGTATACGACCTACTGGGGCGGCATCGCCAGCGACATCATTTTCGGGACGGCCAGTGATTCGGGGGGCAACATCTACCTGACGGGCTACTCCAATTCCTTCACCTTCACCACCACCGCCGGCGCCTACAAAACCGCGCTCGCCTCCGGCGACGCCGATGCTTTCGTCACCAAGCTGAATCCGGCCGGAACCGCGGTGGTCTACTCGACGTTTCTGGGAGGTCCGTCATCGGATCTTGGCCGCGCGATTGCCGTGGACGCCTCCGGCGCGGCCTACGTCACCGGCTCCACCATCGGCCGCTTTCCCGTCACCGCCGGAGCCTTTCGCCAGGCGCCAACCGATGCTCCGGAGATATTCGCGGCCAAGATCGGCCCCACGGGCGCAACACTGGAGTATGCAACCTATCTGGGCGGCGCCGGTTCCGGCCAGGGGATCGCCGTCGATTCCAGCGGGAACGCCATTGTCGCGGGGTTCACCTATACTCCTTCCTTCCCGCTTGTGTCTCCACTCCAGTCGATCTATTGGGGCGGGCAGGAGGGCTTTGTGGCCAAGCTGGATGCCACCGGCACGGCGCTGCTCTATTCCACGTTCCTGGGGGGACAGGGAGAAGACCAGGCGACCGCGGTCGCCGTCGACAGCAGCGGATCCGCCTATGTCGCGGGTTATACCTCCGGACAGGGCTATCAAACGACAAGCGGTGTTTATCAGGCGTCGCTCGCGGGAGGAACCGATGCCTTCATCCTCAAGATCTCGTCCTCGGGAGCCGCGGTCTATTCCACCTATCTGGGCGGCGGCAGCAATGACCGGGCCAACGCGATTGCCGTCGATGGGGACGGCAACGCCTACGTCGGCGGCCAGACCGCTTCGGCCAATTTCCCGGTAACCGCCGGCGCGTTTCAGACGATTTTCGGTGGTGGCGGCGCCGACGGCTTCGTGGCGAAGTTAGGACCGGCCGGGGCGGCGCTCGCCTATTCTTCCTACCTGGGCGGCAACGGAGCCTGCCAGATCAGCGATTCCATTCGCAGCCACATCTGTGATTCGGTCTTCGCCATTGCCGTTGACTCCACCGGCACGGCCTACCTCGGTGGCCTGGCGGGAAGCGGATTTCCGCTGGTGGCCGCTCAGCAGACGGTTGCCGGCGGCGCGGGTGACGGCTTTGCGGCGCGGATGGACTCCGGCGGCGCACAACTGCTCTATTCCACCTTCATCGGTGGCACCAGCCAGGACGTGGTTCTCGGCGTCATGATCGCAGCCGGAACGCCCGTCATGGCGGGTCTTACCTCGTCGACGAATATCCCGGTGTCGGCGGGCGCACTCCGGGCCGCCAGTTCCGGTGGACTCTACGAGGGCTTCGTCACGGCTCTGAATAGCTGCCCGGTGACCCTGGGATCCAGCGGATCCTTCTTTCCGCCCGGATCAGGCACCTTCCAACTCGACGTATTCGCTGCCAATTCCTGCGCCTGGAACGCATCCTCCAATGTGAGTTGGATCACATTCCACACCGTGGCAGGCCTCGGCAACGGACAGGTAAGTTACAACGTCGCCACCAATACCGGTCCGCACCGTGTCGGGCAGATCAGCGTCGGCGGCCAATCCTTTACGGTGGAACAGATCACGGGCGCCTGTTTTCAGTTGGGTTACTACAACTCATGGTTCCCCCAAGCCGGGGGAAGTTTCTCGCTGCCGGTATTCGGCACCTGCGCATGGGCCGCCACCAGCAACGTTCCGTGGGTCACCATCACCTCCGGCAGCGGTTCGGGAAACGGTCAAGTGGACTACACCCTGAGCGCGAATAACACCGGCGAAGCCCGCTTCGGCCAGATTGATGTCTCCGGGCAGAAGGTCGACATCAACCAGGTTGGAGGGGTTGCCGGACTCGCGTGCCAGTACTCGCCTTCGAGAACCCAAAATACCTTTGACCGCTCCGGTGGCAGCAGTTCCGTTTTGATCAGCACCGCACCAGGCTGCGAATGGACCGTCTCCACCACACAACCCTGGATCCGGATTACCGGCGGGCTGGCGGGCAGCGGCACGGGCATCGTGGGCTACACGGTGGCCACAAACACCACCGGCCAGCCACGGACGGGCCAGGTGCTGGTATCGGGGATCGCGATCAGCATCACGCAACTCAACTGACACATTAAGCAATCTAAATCATTCTATACACCGATTGTTTTCAACATTTTACAAAATTTTCTTGTCACTCCTCCGCGAATTGTGCTAATAGTGTGAGAGGACGAACGTGCGGCTGCGACGTCAGCATGCGTTCGCCCGCCGAACGTATCCGATTCACAGATCGAACTTACGTTGGAGGTCTCCAAAAAGCACTATGAACATCAGACCCCTGTACGACCGCATTGTGGTCCGAAGAGTGGAAGAAAAAGAAACAGTCATGGGTGGCATCATCATCCCCGATACGGCGAAGGAAAAGCCGCAGGAGGGTGAAGTGGTCGCCGTTGGCAAGGGAAAACGCCTTGAGGATGGGAAACTGATCCCGCTGGACGTGAACGTCGGCGATCACATCCTCTTTGGCAAATACTCCGGCAATGACATCAAAATTGACGGCAACGAGTACCTGATCATGCGCGAGGACGAGATCCTTGGCGTACTGGAAAACGGCAAGAAGTAAGGATCATCCCAAGGATTGAGGAGTCGAAGAAATGCCTGCTAAGCAGATTGTTTACAGTGAAAATTCCCGTCAGGCCATCCTCCGCGGCGTGAACCAGCTCGCGGATGCGGTGAAGGTAACCCTCGGCCCGAAGGGCCGTAACGTCGTGCTCGAGAAGAAATTCGGCGGCCCGACGATCACCAAGGACGGCGTCACGGTGGCAAAGGAAATCGAGCTGAGAGATCCGCTCGAGAACATGGGCGCGCAGATGGTGCGCGAGGTCGCCTCAAAGACCTCCGACGTGGCCGGCGACGGCACCACCACCGCCACCATTCTGGCCCAGTCCGTCTTCCGCGAAGGCGTCAAGAGCGTGGCGGCCGGCGCCAACCCGATGGCGCTGAAGCGCGGCATCGAGAAGGCCGTGGAAGCCGTGGTGGAGGAAGTGCGCAAGCTCTCCTCGCCCGTATCCGGCGAGATGATCGCCCAGGTGGGAACGATCTCCGCCAACGGCTACGAGACCATCGGCAACACCATCGCCGAAGCGATGAAGAAGGTGGGCAAGGACGGCGTCATCACGGTGGAGGAATCCAAGACCATGACCACCGAACTGCAGACCGTCGACGGCATGCAGTTTGACCGCGGTTACCTGTCACCCTACTTCATCTCCGACCCCGACCGGATGGAGTGCGTGCTTGAGGATCCCTACATTCTCATTCACGAAAAGAAAATCTCCAACATGAAGGACCTGCTGCCGCTGCTCGAACAGATTGCCCGTTCCGGCAAGCCGCTGCTGGTCATCGCCGAGGAAGTGGAAGGCGAGGCGCTGGCCACGCTGGTGGTGAACAAGCTGCGCGGCACCCTGAATGCCTGCTCAGTGAAGGCCCCCGGCTTCGGCGACCGCCGCAAGGCGATGCTCGAAGACATCGGCATCCTCACCGGCGGCAAGGCGATCATGGAAGAGACCGGCATTAAGCTGGAAGGCGTTCGCCTGGACGACCTCGGCCGCGCCAAGCGCGTCACCGTGGACAAGGACAACACCACCATCGTGGACGGCGCCGGCCAGCAGAAGGCCATCGAAGGACGCATCAAGCAGCTCCGCGCTCAGATCGACGAGACCACGTCCGACTATGACCGCGAAAAGCTGCAGGAACGGCTGGCCAAGCTTGCCGGCGGCGTCGCGGTGATCAAGGTTGGCGCGGCCACCGAGACCGAAATGAAGGAAAAGAAGGCCCGTGTCGAAGACGCGCTGCACGCAACCCGCGCAGCCGTGGAAGAGGGCATCGTTCCGGGAGGCGGCGTGGCTCTGCTGCGCGCAGCTTCGGTCCTGACCACACTGAAGGCCAGCGGCGATGAGCAGATCGGCATCGATATCGTCCGCCGCGCCTGCGAAGAGCCCCTGCGTCAGATCTCCGGCAACGCCGGGTTTGAAGGCGCCATTGTCGTCGAAAAGGTCCGCAGCGGTTCGGGAGCCAACTTTGGCTTCAACGCCGCCACGGGCGAATACCAGGACCTGGTGGTGGCGGGCGTCATCGATCCGGCCAAGGTCACCCGCTCGGCTCTGCAGAACGCTTCCTCCATCAGCGCCCTGATGCTGACCACCGAAGCGATGATCTGCGAGATCCCCGAGAAGAAGCCGGCTCCGGCTCCAGGCGGCGGCGGCCACGGCCCCGACATGGACTACTAAACCCAAGTCCAACTTACAACAAAGCCCGTCGCACTTACCCGGTGCGGCGGGCTTTTGATTTCGGGGCCCTCACGGCGATTAACTCCACCTCATAAACCGCCGCTCGCACTTCTCACACCGCCACGGCCGGATCCCCACCCAGCGGAAAAGCGTCTCCATTACCCCCCAGTAGTATCGCGATTGACGGAAAACGCCCCCGCAGCGCGGACACTTCACTCCCACGCGCCCTCCTCTGTGCCGATTTGGAACAACATCGCCACTCACCACAATTGAGGGCAAATCAATCGCCAAACTCCGCATTAGCGGTACCGCTCATCCACCTCCACGCGATAGCCATTGGCCAGCCGGTTGGTCTCATTCGCCAATCCGATGATCGCCATCAACTCCCCAAACTGGCCATCGGTGATTCCTTTGGCCCGCGCCGCGGCCGTGTGCGTCGCCACGCAATATTCGCAGTTGTTGGTCACGCTGACGGCGAGGTAGATCATCTCCCGCGTCAACGGGTCAATCTCGCCCGGCTGCCCCATGATCTCCTTCACCCGTTCCCACGTCCGTTTCAAAGTGGGCGGATGATTCGCCAGAGCCTTCCAGACGTTGTTCACATAATCGGTGTTGCGCACCGCCATGATGTCGTCATAAACGGCGCGCACCTCGGCGGTTGCGTCCTGATATTCGATTAGCGTGGTCATGCTCCTATTGTCCAAAGCAATAGAGCGCTTTGCGAGTCCGCACGATCACCCGTCCGTCGATGAGCGCCGGGGTCGCATAGGCGGGTTCGTCAAGGTCCGCAACGGCCAGCGTCCGCCAATCCCCACCCGCCTTCACCACCGCCACTTTTCCCGCCTCGCTGGTGAGATAGAGCTTTCCATCTCCGGCCACCGGCGAGGCATAATACTTATCGAGCGCGCCCTCCACGCGGCCCTGCTTGAGGACCTCGCCCTTCACCGGGTCAATCGCCGCCAGAATTCCGCCGTCGCGAATAGTGTAGAGCACGCCGTCATACACCACGCTCGCCGTCAAATAGGGCACTGACTTGGTGACCCGCCAACGCGGCGCCGACTTGGAAAGATCGCCGCGCCCGCCAAGCTGCAGCGCCACCAAACCGCCCGAATCGCGCCCCGTCTCATCGAACCTGTTCCATTCCCCGGCCTCCAGCACGCCATCGTTGTTCCCGTATTGCGCATCGGCGCCGAAGATCAGCCGCTGGAGCCCCGCGTCCTTCACCTCCTCGCGTTCGATCTTGCCGTTCTTGTTCTTGTCCATTGCCGCCCAGACGCTGAAGGGAGCCGATATTTCAGCCCCATATGTCTGATTCGTGTACAGCACCTCTCCCACCAGCGACGGGCTGGCCGCCGGCGCCACGCCCAGGCCCGGCATCCACCACAGACGCTCACCAGTGGACGCCTGGTAGCCCGTGGTTTCAAGCGATGCGAACACGATCACCTGCGCCGGCCCGGACTTTGGCCGGTAAACCAGCGGCGTTGTATATCCGCCCCACACCGTGGAAGGGCGTTCCGCCTTCCAACGCTGTCTGCCTGTGGAGGCGTCAAATCCCGCCACCCAACCGCCTTGCGCCTGATCGATGAGCAGCACCACCACGCCATCCACCACAATCGGCGATCCGGCCAGTCCCTGAATGCTCGAGAACGGACCCAGCGGCGTCTTCCAGCGTTGCTTGCCGTTGTGATCCCACGACATCAGTCCTACCTCGGGAAAAAAGACGTACACATTTTCACCGTCGCTCGCCGGCGTGGGCGTCACGGGCCCGTTGATGGAATGCGCGGCTTCTGTACGTTCTTTCGCCGTCGCCTGTTTCCACAGCAGTTTTCCGCTGCCCGCATCCAGACACAGCAGCAGACGGTCGTCCTTCTCAAACGCGGTAAGAAAGATGCGCCCCGCCGACACAATGGGCGATGAAGTTCCGCCCGGCACCTCCACTCGCCACTTGAGATTCTTCTCCTTGCCGAATTCCACCGGCAGGTTCTTCGCCTCCGCCACCCCGGTCCCGTTCGGCCCGCGGAATCGCGGCCAGTCCGCCGCCATCAGGTTTGCCATCAATACTACGATCAGCCACATCTTTCCATTATCGGCGGGATACAATTGACACATGCTGCTCGGCGCCGTTACATATAACGTGATCAAGGATTGGGATCTGGACACCATCCTGACCAGGCTCCCCGAATTCGGCTTTGAAGCCGTGGAACTCCGCACCACCCACAAGCACGGCGTGGAGCCGTCGCTCACCAGGGAAGAACGGGCAAAGGTGGCGGAGAAGTTTGCCAAGTCGAAGGTCCGGCTGCTCAGCTACGGCTCCACCTGCGAGTTCCACTCGCCCGATGCCGCCGTGCGGCAGAAGCACATCGAGGAGTGCAAGCGCTTCATCGATCTCGCGCACGACACCGCCGCCTGGGGCGTGAAGGTGCGGCCCAACGGAATCTCCAAGGAACTTGGCCCGGAGAAGACCATTCAAACCATCGGCGCGTGCCTGCGCGAAGTGGGTGATTACGCCGGCAAGATGGGCGTCGAGATCTGGATGGAAGTGCATGGCCGTGAAACGCAGGTGCCCACGGTCTCGGCCGCCATCATGCGCGCGGCAAAGCACGAAGCTGTCGGCGTGTGCTGGAACTCCAATCCGACCGACATTGCCGATGGCAGCATAAAGAAATCCTTCGAACTGCTTCGGCCGTGGATCAAGAACGTCCACATCAATGAGCTCGCCGGGCCCTACCCCTACCGCGAATTGTTCAGCCTGCTGCGCGCCAGCAAGTACAACCGCTACACCTTGTGCGAGGCGCAGGAAAGCAAGGAGCCGGAACGTTTCCTTCGCTGGTATAAGGCGCTGTGGACCGAGCTGAACCGCCAATGCGCCTGATCGCAGCCGCGCTGTTGGCCGTGGCGCTGGCTGCCGAAGTCCCCACGCCACAAAGCCACTTCGGCCACCCAATCGGGCAGGACCGCACGCTGCTCGACTGGAACAAGGTGGTCTCCTACTTCGGCGCGCTGCAGCAGAACAGCAACCGCATCCAGGTGCGCGAAATCGGCAGGTCGGTGCAGGGCCGTCCGCTGATCGCGGCCTTCCTTGCAGCGCCCCAGACGCTGGCAAACCTGGGCCGTTATCAGCAGATTCAGAAACGGCTGGCCGACCCGCGCCGCACGCCGGACACGGAGGCGGCAAAGCTGATCGCCGAAGGAAAAGTGGTGGTCATGATCACATGCTCCATCCACGCCACCGAAGTGGCCAGCACCCACACCGCCGTCGAATTCGCCTATCGTTTCCTCACCGAAGACCGCCCCAAGTTCCGGCAGATTTACGACAACGCCATCTTTATCCTGGTGCCATCGCTCAACCCCGATGGCGTGGATATCGTGACGCAGTGGTATCGAAAGACATTGAATACGCCCTACGAAGGCACCTCTCCGCCGGAGCTGTATCACGCCTACACGGGCCACGACAACAATCGAGACTGGTACATCTTCTCGCAGCCGGAAACCCGCGCCGTCATCTCGCAGCTTCACAATACGTGGCATCCGCAGATCGTCTACGACGTGCATCAGCAGGGGCAGAACGCCTCGCGCATGTTCGTGCCGCCGTGGATGGATCCCATCGATCCCAACGTCGATCCGGTGATGGCGCAGTCGGCCAACATGATCGGCATGGGTATGGCCGCCGATCTCACGGCGGCGGGGAAGAAGGGCGTGGTGGTGAACGCGCTTTACGATTTCTGGACGCCGGCCCGCCACTACCAGGCCTACCACGGGGGCATGCGGATCCTCAGCGAATCGGCCAGCGCGAAGCTCGCTTCCCCAGTCACCATCGCCGCCTCGGAGATCTCACGCTCAGCCCAGGGCTACGATCCGCACCAGCGGACGTGGAATTACCTGGAGCCATGGCTCGGGGGGGATTGGCGGCTGCGCGACATCATCGAAGATCAGTTGATCGCCTGGGAATCCTGCCTGTGGCAGGCGGCCACGCGGCGCGAAGATCTGCTGCGCAACTTCCACGGTATCCTCAAGCGCGCCTCCGAACGTGAGTCGCCGTATTCGTTCATTCTCTCGCGCGACCAGTTCGATCCCGGCGCGGCGAAGAGACTGCTGGAGACGCTCGCCTTCGGCATGGTGGAGGTGGAACGCGCGGCCTCGGCGTTTGAAGCCGATGGCCGGTCCTATCCGGCGGGGTCCTACGTCATCCGCATGCAGCAGCCGTTCAGTTCGTTTGCCAAGACGCTGCTGGAGCGCCAGGAGTATCCCGATCTGCGGCTCTATCCCGGCGGCCCTCCCAAGCGCCCCTACGACGTGACGGCGCAGACGCTGCCCCTGTTGATGGGCGTGGCGGTGGATACGGCGAAGGATCGTTTTCAGACAACCCTCGCTCCCGCGCGCCAGTTCGAATTCCAGCTCAGCGCCGCAAAGCCCGATGGTTCGCTGGCCGCCTCCGACGTCCGTTCCTGGCGCGAGGTCAACGCGGCCTGGAACAGCGGCAAGCCGGTAGCGCGCGATTCGGCCGGCAACTTCTACATCTACCGCGCCACCGGTGGCGGCATCAAGCCGTTGAAGCGCCCCCGCATCGCACTCTATAAGAGTCACATGCCCAGCATGGACGAAGGTTGGACGCGCTGGGCATTCGATACTTTTGGCTTCCGCTACACGCGCCTGGGCAACGCCGAAATTCTAAAAGGCGGGCTCAATCGGAATTACGACGTCATCGTGTTTCCCGATCAGGGACCCGGCGCCATCAACAACGGCTACCGGCCGGGCGCGATGCCGCCCGAACTTACCGGCGGACTGGGCGATCAGGGCGCCGCGGCTTTGAAACAGTTCGCCAACAACGGCGGCACCCTGGTGTTTCTCAATGAGTCCACGCTGTTTGCAGTGGGCCACATCGGCATCGGGCTGAAGAATTCCGTCCGAGGCCTGTCCAACCGCGAGTTCTATTCACCCGGTTCGCTGCTCAACGTCACGCTGGACGAAACACACCCGCTCACGCGCGGACTGCCGAAGAACATCGCCATCTGGTCTGAAGGCAGCCCGGCCTGGGAACTGCCCGAAGGCATGCGCGTCATCGCGCGTTATCCGAAATCCGATGTGCTGGCTTCGGGCTGGCTGCTGGGCGAAAAATACATCGCAGGACGCGCGGCGCTGGTGGAGGCGCCGATGGGAGAGGGCCGCGCAATCCTGTTCGGAATGCGGCCACAGTATCGCGCCCAAAGCTGGCAGACATTCAAGCTGCTGTTCAATGCCCTAACGCTGCCTTGAGAATCAGCACCGCTACGCCGACGGCAAATCCGCCCAGCGCCTTCCATTCCTTGTTGCGCCGGTACACGTCCCAATCGAAGGACTTCGTTCCGCCGGCCGGTGTGAGCCTTGGAATCAGCAGCGGCACTCGCCGGGCGTAAGCATCGTAGGCCGGAAACAAGCCGCGCAAGTGTGATTCCTCCTGCTGGATCACCGGCAGGTAGATCAACACGAAGGCAGCGGCGAACAGCACCCCCAGCCCCCAACTCCGCGCGGCGATCATCATACCCGCCGTTACCAGCAGCGATCCCACATACAACGGATTGCGTACGTGGGCGTAAGGGCCACTGTCGGTGAGTTGCTGATTCTTGGTCAGGTGTCCGGCCGCCCACCCGCGGATCCACAGCCCGAGCGCACACACCGGCATTCCCCACGCGATCGAGGCGTACCCCGGATCAGAGAACCACAGGAACGCCGCCAGCAGCACGAACCCGCCAGGCACTCGGAAGCGCTGCACGAAGTCAGCGTAGGGTTTCGGGAATCGCATGGGTCTCCAGTGCTTCCATCACATCTTCGGGGCGGATGCGCGACATGCTCTCGTCGTGCTGCTGGCGGCGCTTGTAGCTGGTGACGGCACGGGGCGCCCGCAGCACGCGGATCGTTCCTCCATAGGGCCCGTTCCGTTCCGGATCGGTTGGTCCGAATATCGCCACACCCGGTTTTCCCAGTGCGGCGGCAAGGTGCAGCGGGCCGCTGTCCAGGCCGACGACGGCGCGGGCGCGGCGGGTGGCGTCAATCAGTCCGGCAATGGAGGACACGTGCATGATGACGCCTTCCATTGCGGGAGCCGAGGGTGGGACGTTGAGCACCAGTGGCAGCCCCGATTGCCGGCGCAGCAGCGCGGCCAGGCTGGCATAGTTCTCCATAGGCCATTCCTTGGACGGCCAGCCGGCAAAGGGACTGGCCAGGACGAAGCCTTCCTTGGGAAGATCGCCTTCGGCCGCGCCGGGCGGGATCGGGAATTCGATCCTCGTATGATCCGCTCCGGCGGCTCGCGCCAGTTCCAGGTGGCGGTCCACGATGTGCGCCGCCTGAGGCGTGCAGGTTCTGGTATAGGCCAGCGCCGCGAGCCCCTCCCTGGCCGCCTCCCTCGACAGGCCGGCGATCAGGCGGGCGCCCGATGCCCGTGCGACGGCGGCCGACTTGATCAGGCCCTGAAAATCCACAGCCAGATCGAAGCGCTGCCTGCGCAGCCTGGTCCAGGCCGCGCGGATGCTCTCCCACTTCCTGCGGTTCAGCGGAATGATTTCGTCTACCGATGAGTTCCCCTCAAGCAGCACCGCCCACTTTGGATCCACCGCCCAGGCAAGATGGGCGCCCGGAAAGCTTGCCTTGAGGCTGGCCACGGCGGGCAGCGTGTGGATCACGTCGCCCATTGCCCCAAGCCTCACCACCAGAATCCGCATGTGATTAGCACTGCGATTGCCGGCGCACGTATTCGATGAATTCGCGGCGCAGGCCGGGTTCATCCAGAGAGAGAAGATCTCCGAGGCCGCCGGCGTCTTCGCCCATCACTACGGCATCGACAAAGTCCAAAGCCGCCGCAAGCTCGGCCCGCGCCCTCGCCTCCAGGTAGGCGTCCTGTGGCGCCGCCACCACGGCGACAAGGCGGCCGCCTTCGGCCGCTGCCCTCAGCCGCGAGACAAACTCCGGTAACAACGGATCAAAATATCCGATTACGGCGCGCACGGCTTCCCCGCCCTGGCGCCAGTCATCCGCCAGACGGCGGGCTTGTTCGAGTGAAACGATCTTGGTTCGCGTGTCCAATGTGTTATTTCAACAAGTCGAGGGCCACTTGCGCCACTCGATGCGCCTCCACCAGTTTCATGCAGTTGTGGTGGCCCAGCGGGCATTCCCGCTTCAAACAGGGGCTGCACTCAATCGGCTCGCGCACCACACGGGCCAGCGGGCCGGTGGGTCCGGTGCCGATGTGATCGGTTGCGCCGAAAACGGCCACGGTCGGAATGCCCACCGCCGACGCGATATGCATCGCCCCGGAATCGTTGGTCAACATCAGGCGGCAGGCCGCCGCCATATCGATGAACTCGCGCAGCGTCGTCTGTCCGGCCAGGTTGCGGCCGGGCACCGTCAGCTTCTCCTTCACCCCATCGCAGAGTTCGCGCTCGGCCGCGGATCCGAATAACAGTACCGAAGCGCCGATTTCCCGCGCCACCCGCGAAGCGGCTTCGGCGAATCGCCCGGGCAGCCAGCGTTTTGCCGTACCATAGGCCGCGCCAGGGCTGACGCCGATCACCTCGCCCAGTCCTTCGGCCGGGCGCGCACCCTCAAGCCGGATCAACACCTCCGCCGGCAGTTCGTTCACAATGCCTGCGCGCCGCAGCAATTCCAGGTAGTAGAAACTCTCATGCCGCGGGATCTCGCCCTTGCGCGGTAAGGCGACGGCGTGCGTCAGCAGCAGCGCCCGGCCGTCGCGGTTGTAGCCGATGCGCACGGGGATGGAGGCGGCTCGGGCAACGGCGGCGGCTTCAAAGGCGTTCTGCAGCAGTATGGCGGTGTCGAACCCGCGCTCACGGAGTTGGCCAATGAGTCTCGCCTTTGCTCCCAGATCGCGCCGCCCGCGGCCCGCGGGATAGGCGATCACTTCGTCGGCAAAGGGCTCACGTCCGTAGAGATCCGCCACCCAGTTGAGCGCCAGAATGGAGATTCGCGCGTTGGGAAATCGCCGCCGTATCGCGCGTAGCGCGGGCAGCGACATCACGGCGTCACCCACCCAGTTTGTGGATCGCACGAGCAGTCGCCGGGGCTCCGGAATGGCCTTCTGCAATGTACAATCATGCCATGCCCGTCAGTGAACAGGAAAAGCGGCAACTCGATGAACAGGGCTTCGTTGTGCTGCGCGATTGGATGAGCGCGGATTTGTTGCGGGAGGCGCGCGCCGCCTTGGACGCGGCGCTCGCGGCAGAAGGCGAAAACGCCGGCGCCGAATTCCGCAAAGAGCAGGACACACAGCGGCTGGCGAACCTGGTTGACAAGGGGGAAGTGTTCCGGCGCGTGGTTTCGTTCCCGGAGATTCTGGAGTATGTGGGCGCGGTGATCCCGGGCCGGTTCAAGCTCTCCAGCCTGAACGCGCGGTCGCCGAATCCGCACAGCGATTGGGTGCAGCCGCTGCATTGCGATACCGGGCAGTTGGCCGACGACCTCGGCAACGCGGTGTGCAACGTCATTTGGATGCTGGACGATTTCACGGCGCAGAACGGAGCCACGCGCGTGGTGCCGGGCTCCCACAAGTGGCGTCAGCTTCCGCAGGACGTGCTGGCCGACGCAATGGCGCCACATCCGGATGAGATTCTGGTGACTGGCCGGGCGGGTAGCGTGGCAGTGGTTAACACTCACGCCTGGCACGGCGGAACGGCAAACCGGTCCGGCGCGCCGCGGCGTTGCCTGCACGCCTTCTACTGCCGTTGGGATAAGCCGCAGCAGCAGTTCCAGCGCAATATGCTGCGCGAGGAAACCAAGGCGGCCTTGAGCGCCGAATTGCGCGATCTGCTGGCCATCGACGATGAGGAGAACGCCCGCATCAGCCTTGCCGAACCGCTGCGCAGCGGTTTCTTGAAATAGGAGATTTCCATGAGCTATACCCGTAGACAGATTCTGGCCGGCGCGGGCGCTTTCCCCGCGATCCTGGGCGCGCAGAACAGTTCGCCCCGGCGAAACGTGCTGTTCATCGCCGTCGACGATTTGAACGATTGGATCGGCTGCCTGGGCGGCCATCCCGACACCAGGACTCCCAACCTGGACCGTCTGGCCTCGCGCGGCGTTCTCTTCACCAAGGCATACTGCGCCGCGCCGCTGTGCAATCCCTCGCGTGCGGCCCTGATGACCGGGCTGCGTCCATCCTCCACCGGCGTTTACGACAACAGCCAGCCGTTCCGGCAGTCCCCTGCCAAAGACGCGGTGACGCTCGCGCAGTACTTCCGGCGGCACGGCTATCGTGCAATGGGTTCGGGAAAGATCTACCACGATGCGTTTCCCGATCCGGCGAGTTGGGATGAATTTGCTCCCGCACTCAACCGTCAGAAGTTCCCCGATCCGCGGCCCGCAAAGACCCCGGTGAACGGCATCGCCAATACCGGCCATTTCGATTGGGGACCCATCAAGGAAGCCGATTCTGCCATGGGCGACTACAGGACCGTGGACTACGTGTCCTCCCAACTGCAGAAAAAGCAGGAAAAGCCATTCTTCCTCGCCTGCGGCATCTTTAAGCCGCACCTGCCGTGGTACGTGCCGGAGAAGTACTTCGACATGTTCCCGCTGGACAAGATCACGCTGCCCACCATCAAGACCGACGATCTGGACGATGTTCCGCCCATCGGCCGCAGGATGGCGAAGGCGGACGGGGATCACCGCAAGGTGATGGAGCACAAGCAGTGGCGCAAGTCGGTGCAGGGCTACCTGGCTTCCATCGCCTTCTGCGATGCGCAGCTCGGCCGTGTGCTGGACGCATTTGACAACAGCGGGCACAAGGACAACACCACGGTAGTGCTGTGGAGCGACCATGGGTGGCACCTGGGTGAAAAACTGCACTGGCGCAAGTTCGCCCTGTGGGAGGAAGCCACGCACAATGTCATGATGATGTCGGCTCCGGGAGTCACCAAACCGGGCGGGCGCTGCACGCGGCCCGTGAACCTGCTGGACATCTATCCGACGCTGGTGGAACTGCACGGGCTGCCGGCAAAGACGGATCTGGAGGGCACAAGCCTCGTTCCGCTATTGAAGAATCCGGCAGCGAATTGGGAGCGCCCGGCCCTCACCACCTTCGGCCGGGGCAACCACTCTGTACGCAGTGAGCGCTTCCGCTACATCCGCTATTCCGACGGCACAGAGGAACTCTATGACCACCAGGGCGATGACCTGGAGTGGAACAACCTGGCGGGCGAGCCGAGCTACGCCGTAATCAAGCGGGACCACGCCCGCTGGTTGCCCGAGGTGAATCTGCCGGATTCGGTGCGGACGCGCGGAGCCGGCGAATAGGAATGCCGGCCTTAGCCGGCCACCGGCTCCGCCGCGCAGTACTGCTCAAAGAGTTGCGCCAGCCGGCCCGCCAGCGTCACCGCATCGCTTGATTCAATGTCGCGCCGGTGCACCACATGAAGCAGTTCGCCATTGCGGAACAGCGCCATCGAAGGCGACGACGGCGGAACCTCCGCCAGTTTGCCCGTCCGCAGGTGGGCCACCGCTTCCACGTCAGCCCCGGCAAACACCGTGACCGCGCGGTCCGGCTTCACCGTATGGCGCAGCGCCATTCCGATGGCCGGGCGAGCCTTGCCGGCAGCACAGCCGCACACCGAGTTGATCACCAGAAGCACGTTGCCGCTGCCCGGCGCCAGGGCGGCGTCCACGGCTTCGGGCGTGCGTACTTCTTCGATTCCGTATTGCGTCAGGTCGCTGCGCATCGGCGCGACCAGGTGTTCAGGATAACGTCCGGGATGAGAGGGATGTAGCTGCATGGTTGATAGAGTACTTTTCTCTCCAGTTTAGCGCATCCCCCGTCACGGCCGCCGCATCCACATTGGGCTGGACCAGGCAATCTGGCCGTCGCGCTGCAGCACACGCACGTAATAATAGCTTTCACCGGCCGGCGGATTGCCATCCTCGAAATCGATTTTGACCGACGCCTTCCCCGGCCGGGTGGAGAAGACGAACTGATTGTTGCGGATGATCTCCACCCGATCCACAGGCGCGGTGCCCTCCACCCGGATCGAGATCTTCGGACGCGCCGTGCCGGTGAAGATATCGCCCTGGATGTGATCGCCCGAGCGTACATCCAGCAAGATGTTGTCGGTAGCGGCATAGGCGTGGCGCGCGCGGATGGCGTCCAGAATCTCCTCGCGGCTGTCGCCTTCGGCGAGCAGCACGGCATAGGAGATGTGCGTGGAGGCATGATCGCTGGAAGCCTGCACACCGAGCTTGTAGCCCTTGGCCCAGGCATTCCAGACAAAGCCTTCGCGGCGGAATCCGCCCGGCTGCGTGAGCGGGTCGCTGCCTTTTGCGGCTCGCGGTCCGCCTTCGTGCTCATACGATGTACGGTCGCCCTGATAGATTTCCACCAGCGGCTCCAGGTTCTGATCGTTGTCGCGCCAGTCGGTGCCCATCAGCGTGGCGGAGGTGTGCGACATGGCAAGCCCCCCGGTCTTGCGCAGATATTCATAGAGCCTGGCCGCACCCTCGACGCCCTCCTCCTCTTCCTTGCTTCGCACCAGACTGCGGACGCCGCGCTTGGCCCACACCAGATTGCGATGCCCGTTGGGATAACGCAGGCTGCGCTCATAGGCGTATACCGGAGTGAACCGGCCGGGATAGTGGAACAGGTCGTTCGACTTCTGCACCAGCCACCAGATGTATTCCATATCGTCGCCCGCGTTGTGTTCAGTGACGGCGGAATAGTCAAAGCCAGCCGCGTCGATGGTGTAGCGGTAGAAGTCCCAGAGTGAGCCGTCCAGGTCCCCATCGAAGCTGAGGTCGGTGTGGCGGTGCATGTCGCCGCGCAGTATGCGCAAGGACTTTCCCTGCGTTTGAATTCGTTCCTTGCGGATTCTTTCGATTTGCCCGGCTTCTGCGGGATGCACCGGGCGCACAGCCACGGCGGCTGGTGACCATGCCGTGGCGCCAATGGCGCCGGACGGGGGCGCAGAGGGAAGCCGCGCAGCGTAGACCTCGTTTTTCACGTACGGATAGGGCTTGGCGTAAAGGCGGCCGTCGCCCGACCAGGCGGCCAGCACTGCGCCGTCGCTTTCCACACTGATGGCGGCGCGATGATCGTTGCGGCCAGCCGAGTTGGTGAGCGTAATGGGCTGTGTCCAGCCGGATTCCGACAGCCGGAGCACCGCATGGTCCCAGATGGAATATTGCTGCAACCGGTCGCGTCTTAGAGACGGGCTGTAGACGGCATGCAGCTTCGCGTCGCGGCGGCGCACCAGGCACCATACGTTTCCCTGTTTGTCGGCGGCCAGTTGCGCCTGCTCAAAGAAGCCGGCCGGCAGCGGGGGTGCGGTCTCCAATCCCGCCCCGCCCAGTTTCACCACGCGAAGTTGGCGGCCGTCGTACAGCATCGTCCCGGTATTGGATTTCAGCAAAAACCCGGTGTCCTTGCCCCAGTTCGGACCGGATTCATCCCACGCCACCCAGACGTGACCGGAGGAATCCACGGTGATGGCGGCGTGGGCCTGAAAGGCGGGCGACGGCGCCAGCCGCCGCTGCGCTTGGAAGACGCCGCCGCGCTGGCCGCGATAGTAGATGTTGTAAACGCCATCGTCGTAGGCATCCCAAACAACGTGAACCTGGCCCTGGGAATCGGCGGCTATGGACGGCTCCCAGGCGTTGCTTCGGTTATCGCTGACGATCATCGGGTCCAGCCATTCCCTGCCGTTCCAGGCGCGGCCAAGCACCTGGCTGCGTCCGTCACGGAAGCCCTGCCACACTGCGCGCAGGTGACCGTTCGAATCCACAACGGCGCGCGGCATCAGGTCCGGACCACCCTCTGAGATCAGATCAAGCCTGCCCCACTTGCCGTTCTGCTCCGTCACCATCCCGATCTTCCAGGTGTCGCTGGTGTGAACGGAAACCAGCAGGTGGGTGCGGCCTCCGCCGGCGGCAAGAAAGGGACGAAAGAACTCACCTTCAGCGATCGACTGGCGCCCCGATCCATCGGGGCGGCTCACAATCAGCTCTTCCTTCTCCGCCTTGTAGGCGGTCCAGGCAATCCAGCCACCGGCGGCCGCGGGATAATCATCTTCCATCCCGTCCCTGGCGGTTAGATTCACGGCGGCGGCCGAGCGCTCCACCGCGACGCGGCCGTTCAGCAGCAATAGCGGCGCGCCGAAAGCGACCCGGGAGGGAACAAAGGAGGCTAAGCCTTGTGCGGTTCGGATCTTCACTTCATTGGCCCCCTCCACGCCGAAGTACAGCCCGTTGGGAACCAGTGGCCCCAGTGCGCGCTTCATTTCCTTTGGGATGATATGCAGGGCGCCGACAAACCAGTCTTCGGGAATCGGCGTATCGGCGCGGCGGGTGTGGCATTTCCACGTTGCGCCGGCAGCGTCCAGGGTGTCGTCCTTGTCAAACCGCCAGGGAGAAAGGTGAGTGATACGGCCGGCAGGCACTTCGAGGGAACCGGACCAATCAGCGGGCTCGGCGTCGGAGGGCCCGAACGTGAGCCGGAACCAGTCCTGCTCTTTCGCCGGGTTGGGAGCGGGCGATGTGCAGGACTCCAACAGCAGCGCCAGAAAGACGATAGCGGCAGCCGGTATGCGCATCATAGTCCAACTATGATATACCGGGCTGCCGCGGAGGCTTTGAGCCCTGCTAGGCCACCTGCTCTTCGGCTGGAGCGGGCAGCAGATAGACCGTGCGGCCGGACTCCACGGGCGGCTCCACCATGTTCTCGTAGCTTACTGCGCCCTGAATGGTCAGAATGAACATGCCGTTGTCGCCGCTTTTCAGATCACCCTTTTCCTTCAGGAACCACATGGCGAACTCCAGGTGTTCCTTGGGAATGCCCAGAACATCCTCCAGTTCGCGCAGGTTCATGCCGGGGCGCGTGGGACTATGCTGACGCTTGCGATAAAGGGCCCCCAGCACGCCTTCGCGCTTCTTGCGCTCGGCCTGTTTGCTGTTGGGTTCGGTGTTTCTGTCGAACACCTCCATCGTCGCGCGGCGCTGAGCCCGATGCTGGGCATCGTAGGCGGCCCGCTTCACCGGATCGTGGAGCACGTCATAAGCTTTCAGCAGTTGCTGAAAGATCCCATCGTTGCC
>JANRLE010000324.1:0-2409 GCA_033762895.1 Bryobacteraceae bacterium
GGAAACGCAGGTAATTCTCCGCGCCATGAAGAAATACGGGCTGATTTTGGCCGACAACGGATCGCCGTGGTTCATCAACGGCGTTCCCGATGACCGCTGGAACAACGGCGCGCTCACCGAGATCAAGCGGTTGAAGGGGTCCGACCTGGAAGCCGTGGATTCCTGGGACATGCTGGTTGCGCCCCATTCCGGGCGTGTACGGCCGGAGTTCGTGCCGCCGCCGGCGCCCGTGGTGGCGCCCGCGCAATAGTCCCGGCGCCCGTTCGAGCAATCCTCAAACACTCAACACGGCACATCGCGACCGCCGGATCAACTCATGCGCGTTCGTCCGCAGCCGGCCCAGCGCCCCCTGTAACCGGTTCATCCGCCTCACCCGCCGCCGCATGCACGATTCGCAGCGTTGCGTGATAGCGCGCTGCCAGCAGGTTGGCAGCACGCAACACTGCCACCGCCGTCTCCCCTAAGTCCACCGCGCACAAGATCGAACGGCAGGGCCGGAACGGATCCACCGTCTCGTACGTAGAACCCGCTCCACCCGCAGCCCCTCCCACAAGCCGCTCTGATAGCTCGTAAGTCGAGGTCTCCAAATTGCTGACACGCAAGACGTGGGCCAGCAACAAGCCGAACACGCCGTCCGCCTGCACGCCCTCTATCGCGGCAAGATGCAAACTGCGCCCAAGTGCCCGATCCGCGACGCACGCGACTTCGCCAACTGGTACACGCCCGGCGTCGCCGAACCATGCCGCGCCATTGCAGCCGCTCCGGAACTGGTCTACGACCTCACCAACAAAGCCAACCTGATCGCCATTGTCTCGGACGGCTCGCGGGTGCTTGGGCTTGGCAACATCGGCCCTCACGCAGGCCTGCCAGTCATGGAAGGCAAGGCCCTGCTGTTCAAGTACCTGGGAGGAATTGACGCGGTGGCGCTGTGCCTCGCCACGCAGGATCAGCAGGAACTGGCGCGCGCGGTGGAACTGCTGGAACCTTCCTTCGGCGGCATCAATCTGGAGGACATCGCCCAGCCGCGCTGCTTCCGCGTGCTTGACCAATTGCGGCGCACGATGACCATTCCGGTATGGCATGACGATCAGCAGGGCACCGCCACGGCCGTACTGGCCGGTTTGACCAATGCCCTGAAAGTGGTGGGCAAACCGCTGGAGCAAACCGCCATCGCCATGATCGGAATGGGCGCCGCGAACGTGGCCACCTACCGCCTGCTGAAGGCCTGCGGCGCCGATCCGCGGCGCATCATCGCCTGCGATACCCGTGGCACCCTACACCGCGACCGGAAGGACCTTGAGACCGGCCAGTTTACCGAGAAGTGGACGGTCTGCATGGAGACCAATCCCAAACTCATCGGCGGTGGGATTGCCGGCGCGATGCGCGGAGCCGATGCCGTCATCGCCTTCTCCCGCCCTGGCCCCGGCGTCATCGACCCGGCCTGGGTGCGAGCCATGGCGCGCGATGGGATCGTCTTTGCCTGCGCCAACCCCACACCCGAAATCTGGCCGGATGACGCAAAGCGGGCTGGGGCGCGTATCACCGCCACCGGACGAGGCGGCTTCCCGAATCAGTTGAACAACTCCCTGGTATTTCCCGGCGTTTTCCGCGGAACACTGGACGCCCGTGCGCGCACCATCAGCGATGAAATGGCCGTGGCCGCCGCCATGGAGTTGGCGCGCTGCGCCGAAGAGCACAGCCTCAGCGAAGAGTCGATTCTGCCCGCCATGACCGATTGGCGAACGGCGCCCCGCCTGGCCGCCGCCACGGCCATGAAGGCGCAGGAGCAAGGACTGGCTCGGATGCATCACAGCCGCGAGCACTACCTGGAGCTTGCCACCAGCCGCATTGCCGATTCCCGGCGACTGATGGAGGTATTGATGCGGGAGCGCGTCATCGCCCAACCGCCCGATTCTGTATAATCAACCAATCTTCATGCAAACCACCACGCCGCCGCTCGATCCCGGCGCCATACTCCAAACCGCCTTCGCCTTCTGGTCCTCAAAAGTCCTGCTCACCGCCGTGGACTTTGGGCTGTTCACGCAACTGGGCAGCCGCAGCATGACCGGCGCGGAACTGGGCGCCGAACTTGGCCTGCACCCCCGCGGCATCAGCGATTTCTTCGACGCACTGGTGGCCATGAAGTTCCTGGACCGCGACGGAGACGGGCCGCTCGCCAGGTATTCCAACACCCCCGCCGGCGCACTTTACCTGGACCGCAACAGCCCGCGCTACGTCGGCGGCATCCTGGTGATGCTCAATGAGCGCCTGTTCAAGTTCTGGCACGACCTGCCCGAAGCCCTGCGCACCGGCAAGCCCCAGAATGAGGCCAAGCATGGCATGAAGGGCGTCTTCGAGGAACTGTATGAAGAGCTGCCCAGGCTGGAGCAGTTCATGGGCGCCATGACC
>JANRLE010000325.1:0-52713 GCA_033762895.1 Bryobacteraceae bacterium
TACAACAGTTCATGAACGCGCGCCATAAGCCTTACCGCGGGATCTTCCAGACTCCGTTCTGGACCGAAGGCTGGGCCCTGTGGTGGGAGATGCTGCTGTGGGATCTGGGTTTCCAGAAGACGCCGGAAAACCGCATTGGAGCCCTGTTCTGGCGCATGCACCGCTGCGCCCGGATCATCTTCTCGCTCAGTTTTCACCTGGGCGGAATGACGGCGCCGGAGGCCGTGGAGTTCCTCATCGAGCGCGTGGGGCATGAGCGGGAAAACGCCGTGGCGGAAGTGCGGCGCAGCGTGGAGGATGCCGGATACGGGGCGCTCTATCAATGCGCCTACATGTTGGGCGCGCTCCAGTTCCGGGCCCTGCATGGCGAACTGGTGCGATCCGGAAAGATGACGAATCGCGCTTTTCACGACGCGAAGCTGAAGGAACATAATATTCCCATCGAAATGCTGCGCGCCAAACTCACGGGACGCGCACCCGTCGCCGGCCACAAGCCGTCGTGGCGATTCTACGAGGTGAAACCATGAGAGTGAACTGGCATGGCGTCTATCCGGCCGCCACCACGCAATTCCACGCCGATCAATCCGTGGATATCCCCGCCACCATGCGGCACGTTGAAAAGATGATCGATGCCGGCATCCACGGGCTGATCATGCTTGGCTCGGTGGGCGAAAATATGTCGCTCGATTTCGACGAAAAGCGCCAGGTGCTGGAGGCGGCGGTGAAGACCGTGAACGGCCGCATCCCGGTGCTGAGCGGGGTGGCCGAGTGCACCACGCGCGAGGCGTGCCGATGGGCGCGGGAAGCCGAACGCAGCGGCGCCGATGGGCTGATGGTGCTGCCGGCGATGATCTATAAGGCGGACGCGCGCGAAGCGCTCACCCACTTCCGCGAGGTGACGCATTCCTGCGGGCTGCCGGTGATGATCTATAACAATCCGGTGGCCTACCACGTCGACATTACGCCCGATTTGTTCACTGAACTTGCCGGTGAACCCACCATCGTCGCTATCAAGGAATCGTCGGAGAACGTGCGGCGCATCACCGATCTCATCAACACCACGGGTGACCGCTTCATCCTTTTTTGCGGCGTCGATGACCTGGTTCTGGAAGCCGTGATGCTCGGCGCGGCCGGCTGGGTTTCCGGCCTTGTCAACGCCTTCCCGCACGAAAACCGGCTGTTGTGGGACCTTGCCATGGCCGGCAACTACGTGGAAGCGCTGAAGGTGTACCGCTGGTACACGCCGCTGCTGCACCTGGATACGCACGTGAAACTGGTCCAGTACATCAAGCTGGCCATGGCGGAAACGGGCATGGGTTCTGAACTGACTCGCGCGCCGCGCCTGCCGTTGGTGGGGCCGGAGCGCGAACGGATTCTCGCGGTCATTCGCACAGCCATCGCTACGCGGCCCGCCATTGCCGCCACCCTATGAAAGTCCATGCCGTCGATTCGCACACCGGTGGGGAGCCCACGCGCGTGGTGATCGCCGGCGGGCCGGACCTTGGCTCCGGATCCATGACGGAGCGGCTGGCCACCTTCCGCGCGGAGTATGACGATTTCCGTTCGGCCGTGGTCAATGAGCCGCGCGGCAACGATGCAATTGTCGGGGCGCTGCTCTGCCGGCCGGTGGAAACGAACGCCGCGGCGGGTGTCATCTTCTTCAACAACGTCGGTTACCTGGGCATGTGCGGCCATGGGACCATCGGCCTGATGGTTACCCTCGGCTACCTGGGCCGTATCCAGCCGGGCGAGCACCGGATCGAAACGCCTGTCGGGGCGGTGACCGCGGAGTTACACAACGCCTCTGACGTGACCATCCACAATGTTCCGAGTTACCGCTACCTGGCAGCCGTGGCAATCGAGGTACCCGGCTATGGCCGTGTTCACGGCGACGTGGCTTGGGGAGGAAACTGGTTCTATCTGGTGGAAGAGGCTCCAGCCGGGTTGGAACTGGCAAACCTCGATGCCCTCACCGCGTTCGCCTGGGCGATACGCCAGGCGCTGCCGGCGCACGGCGTCACTGGCGCGGACGGCGCGGAAATCGACCACATTGAGTTGAGCGGCCCGCCGCGGAATCCGGCCGCCGACGCCAGGAACTTCGTGCTCTGCCCCGGCAAGGCGTACGACCGTTCGCCCTGCGGCACGGGCACCAGCGCGAAGCTGGCCTGCCTGCACGCCGCCGGAAAGCTGAGCGAATCCGCCGTGTGGCGGCAGGAGAGCATTACGGGCAGTATCTTTGAGGGACGCATCACGGTAAGTGGCGACAAAGTGATCCCCCACATTCGCGGCTCGGCGTATGTCAACGCCGACACGCAACTGATCCTCAACGAAGCAGATCCGTTCTGCTGGGGCATCCGCGGCCAATGAGTTACGACGCGATCATCGCCGGCGGCGGCATTGTGGGCACGGCCTGCGCCGACGAACTGGCCCGCCAGGGACTGAAGGTGGTGGTGATCGAACCGGGGGCGCTGGGCGGAGGGGCCACCGCGGCGGGAATGGGTCATATCGTGGTGATGGACGATTCGGAAGCCGAGTTTGCGCTCACCGATTACTCGCGCCGTCTATGGATGGAACTTGCCCCCGAACTGCCGGAGGAAGCCGAATTTCTTCCGGCCGGCACGCTCTGGGTGGCCGCAGATGACGAGGAAATGGCGGAAGTGCGGCGCAAGCTGGCCTTCTACCGGCAGCGCAACGTTTCGGCGCACGTGTTGAACGAGCGGGAGTTGGGCGAGGCTGAGCCGAACCTCCGGCGCGGCCTTGCGGGGGGGCTGCTGGTGGCCGCCGACAGCGTGGTGTATCCGCCCGTGGCCGCCCGCTTTCTAATGGAGCGCGCGCGCAGGCATGGGGCCGAACTGCGGCAGGGGCGGGTAACGGCAATCAGGGACACCGAAGTCCGTTTGCACGATGGCTGCACGCTCACCGCCGGCTGCATTGTTAACGCCACGGGCGCCGCGGCTCCCGGCGTGCAGCCGCGCAAGGGCCACTTACTCATCACTGACCGTTATCCGGGCTTTGTCAACCACCAGTTGATCGAGCTTGGCTATCTCAAGAGCGCGCACTCCATTGACGCCGATTCGGTGGCGTTTAACGTACAACCGCGGCGCACCGGACAGGTGCTGATCGGATCGTCGCGCCAGTACGGCAACACCGATCCCTCCATCGACGCCAGGATGATGGGGTGGATGCTGGAGCGCGCCGCCGCCTACATGCCGGCGATTGCCCGCCTGTCAGCCATTCGCGGCTGGACCGGCTTCCGCGCCTCTACCCCCGACAAGCTTCCGTTGATCGGACCCTGTCCCGGGTATCGCAATGTCTGGCTGGCGGCCGGCCACGAAGGTCTGGGCATCACTACTTCGTTGGGAACGGCGAGGTTATTGACGGCTCAGATACTCGGGCGAAGGGCGGCCATACCCATCGAACCCTATCTTCCTTCCCGCAATTATGATACGGCTTCGCATTAACGGCATTCCGCGGACGGTGCAGCCCGGCGTCACGGTGGCCGCCGCTGTGCTCGCCGCCGGGCACACCCTCCTGCGGCGCAGTGTGACCGGCCAACCGCGTTCGGCCCTTTGCGGCATGGGGATCTGCTTTGAATGCCGGCTGAGGGTGGATGGCGTGGCGCACGTAAGAAGCTGCCAGACGCTGTGCCGCGAAGGCATGGAGGTGAGCACCGAATGAAGGCCGGAACCGTGATCGTAGGCGCCGGGCCCGCCGGACTCGCCGCCGCCGAAACCGCGGGCGGCGCGCTGCTGCTTGACGATAATCCCGCCCCCGGCGGCCAGATCTGGCGCGGATCGAAGGTAGCCATTCCGGAAGGCGCGCAAGTGATGTGCGGAACGCGCGTGATCGCCGCCAGCGGACGCCAACTGGTTGCCGAGACACCGGATGCGGTCATCCGAATAGAGTTTCAAAAGCTGATTCTCGCCACCGGAGCGCGCGAGCTCTTTCTTCCTTTCCCCGGCTGGACGCTGCCAACCGTCATGGGCGCGGGGGGCCTGCAGGCGATGGTGAAGGGCGGCCTGCCAATCGAAGGAAAGCGCGTGATCGTGGCGGGTTCCGGCCCCCTGCTGCTGGCCGTGGCGGCTTACCTGCGAAGCCGGGGCGGCAAGATCGTTCTCATCGCCGAACAGTCTGAACAGGCGCGCCGGTTTGCCCGGACACTTGCCGCCTACCCCGGTAAACTCGCGCAGGCGGCCGGCCTCAAGCTGCGCCTCACCGGCATTCGTTACCTGGAAGGCTGCTGGGTGTTATCGGCTGATCCGCATGCCGTCACACTTACGCAATCCGGCCGCGCGTGGACGGAATCCTGCGATTACCTCGCTGTTGGATACGGCCTGCAGCCGAACACCGAGCTTGCGCAACTGCTGGGCTGCCAGATCGAAAACGGCTTCGTGAAGGTGGATGAATTCCAACAGACCACAGTGACGGGAATCTACTGCGCGGGCGAGCCGGCGGGCATTGGCGGCGTGGATCTTGCTGTGATTGAAGGCCGTATCGCGGGCTGCGCGCACGCCAACGATGCAAGGCGCTTTTTCGCCAAACGGGCGCGCCAGCAGCGGTTCGCCGCGGCACTGGAGACCGCCTTTGTACTGCGCCGCGAGGTGACGCAACTGGCCGGCGATGACACCGTGATCTGCCGCTGTGAAGATGTCCCGCTGGGACGCATCCGGCAGCACGCCAACTGGCGGGAGGCCAAGCTGCAGACGCGCTGCGGCATGGGCCCGTGCCAGGGGCGGATCTGCGGCCCCGCCCTGCAGCACATCCTGGGATGGAAAAACGATTCTGTCCGGGAACCCCTTTTTCCGGCCCGTGTGGCAAGCTTGATGGAATGACCTTCAGCGACAACGATCTGGAAGTGACGCTTGTCGAGAAGGTCCCCGCCGCCGGTGGCGACACGGCGCCCTATTACCGTTTTGAGATGCGCCGTGCGCGGACCGGCGAATACATGGGCCGTATCTCCCTGCGTGTCTCCAACGCCGCCTTCTTCCGCTTCTACGCGGGCCACATCGGCTATCAGGTGGAGCCGCCTTTCCGCGGAAACCATTACGCCGCCCGCGCCGTACGCCTGCTGATTCCCGTCGCCCGCCACCTGGGATTCACAGAGTTGTGGATCACCTGCAATCCCGACAATGTCGCTTCGCGGCGCACGTGTGAACTCGCAGGGGCGGAATACGTGGAGACCGTCGCCCTGCCCGAGTGGACCGATATGTACGAACGGGGCGACCGGCAGAAATGCCGCTACCGCCTGCCTATTCCATTGGAGGAGGCTTGACGCCGAGCGTCTCCCGAATACTGGCGAGGACGGTTTCATCCTTCACCACTTCCTCGAGCCACTTATCCAGCGGCAGGCCGGCCCATGCGATTGCCCGTTCCACTAAGTAAGTAATGGGGCTGTGCGGCTCAGCTTTGCGGAAGTAACCGGCCACGGCCTGCAGGCGCCGCAGGGCATCGGCGCGATCCAAAGGTTCCAGCGGCACTCCGTCGCCGGTGAAGCGGGCGCGGGCCACGCCTGTCCCGCCGGATGCGCTCTCCTCGTCCGCGCTGTCGGGCTCCTGCGCCGAGTCCTCCCCGGTTTGCCGCAGCGGACCCACTACCTTTTCGATCTCGGAAACCATGTGCTCCACGCCGTCAAGCGACCTCCTCACGTCACTGAGCAGCGGAAGGTCTTCGGCGTCGCGATAGCGCTCCTCGATCAACTGATTGAGCTGCACCACCTCGGAAGAGGCCTGATCCAGGTCCTCGACGAACTTCTCATAGAAGGTACGGGGCGTGGTGTTGACGGCGCGGCGGAACACTTCACCCGTCGGTTTGCCCTCGGCGATGGCTTCGTTGTAAGCGTTCTGATCCTTGGCCTGCAGGTTGTCGACGTAGTTGGCAAGGTCCCAATCGGCGTGCGTCAGCGGGACGTCGCCCAGCGAGGGCTTGGTCACCTTCACAAAGCGGATCGGCATCGGCAGAAGCCGGTCAATGCGGCCAATGGCGGCGGCGCGCACCTCTACGCCGTCCTCCTCGTCCACCACCGGATAGACGTTGTCCCAGTAGCGCTCCTGCATTTCGCGGATCAGGCGCAGGCCGTCGCGCAGGCCGGCCAAGCCGTGTAACTGCACCAGTGCTTCGCTGAGATGCACGGCCACACGGAGGTCCTTGCTCTGGTTGGTGAGCGACTCCACGGCCACCTTAAACAGCTTGGGCCAGTTGGCGGTCTTGATGTCCTTAGGCGCCCAATCGCCAAGATTCTCGGCATCGTCGGAGCGCCGCAGTTCGTTCAACTCGCCGAAGATGCCAGTGGGGGAAAGATCCTTCCCCGCCGGATTGCCGCCCTCAATCGGAGCGAGCAACGCCTCAATGTCGATGACCGGAGCAGTCGCCATAGTCCTAACCAGTGTATGCGAATCACTTGAGGACCTGGAACAGGTTGCTGTAGTCGTCCGTCCAGACCGGGGCGCCAGCGGGCGGTCCGCTGCGGGAACCTGCGCGGGCCAGGGCCGGGTGCCGGCTCCAGGCGCCAGGGGCGGCCATCAGGACCCAATCCGACTCACTCCGGTACAACCGCGGATCGGCGGCGGCGTGGATATGGAGTGGTTCGAGGCCCGAGACCTGCGCCAGGCGCTGAGCCAGCGGGACCAGATTGAGAACGCTGTTGGAGACGTGGAACGCGAGAACTCCATCCGGCGCCAGGTGGCGGCGATACTGGCGCACGGCTTCCACTGACATGAGGTGGAATGGAATGGAATCGCCCGAGAAGGCGTCGATCGCCAGCACATCGAACGAACGTGGCTGCTCCTGTTCCAGGGTGAGCCGCCCGTCGCCAATGGCAACCTCCACCCGCCCGCGGCACTCAGAAAGAAACGTGAAATGGCTGCGCGCCAGCGCCTCCACCCGCGGGTTGATTTCGTAAAAGCGATAGTAGTCTCCGGGCGCGGCCAGCGCGGCAAGGCTGCCCACGCCGAGCCCGATGATGCCCACGCGCATGTCCGGTTTCCGCAACAGCGCAATGGCCCGCTCCACGCCCGAACCGGGCGCGTAGTAGGCGGTGAGATGTTGCCGCCTGGCCGGATCGAGCACCTGAAAGCCGTGCGAGATCACTCCATGCACCATGGCGCGCTGCCCGCCGCCCTCCACCACTCGCAGGGATCCGTAGAAGTTGCGCTCGGAAAGCACGGCGGCCGATCGCATCGCGCCCATCACCGACGCCGCGGCCACGCACATCGCCACCGCTATTGCCGTGCAGACGATATCAGATGCCCAGTGCTTGCGGTATTCCATCAGCAGCGCCGCCACAGCCGCCGCCGCCAGCGCCAGTGCCAGCTCATAGTTTCCCGATAGCAGCAGCGGAGCGCCAATGGCGACGGCAAGCGCGCCGATCGCACCCCCAAGCGCCATCATCAGGAAAAACGACGTAAGGTGGCTGGGATCCGGTTTGCGAAGCGCGAGTTCGCCGTGAAAGTACATGCAGGAGAGAAACAGCAGGCCCGCAAAGCATGGGACGATCAGAAACAGGCTGCTATCGGGCGATGCGTCCATCAGGAGCCAGGCCGCGCCCAACGAGGCTGCCAGGAAGGCGGGAACGAAGAAGAGCCGGCGATACCAGCCCTCACCGTCAAAACACAGGATCAGCGTCAGCAGGTACACGCCCAGTGGAACCACCCAAAGAAACGGGACCGGCGCCACGTTCTGGCACAGGTGATTCGTCACCGCAAGCGACAGCGCCGAGGGGATGGCGGACAGAACCAGCCAGGACAGCCGGACCGCGAGCGTGGGAGCACCCAACGCGTCAGCCGCCTTTTCCGATGCCGCCGGGGCATACCAGGCGCAGCCTGCGCAGCAGGCCGTGAAAGCGGCATAACAGGCTGACCACCACATCGACTGCGACCGCGTTGCCATCCAGGGCTCCACCGCCACCGGATAGAGCAGAAGGGCGGCGAGTGAAGCGGCGTTTGAGAGAGCATAGAACCGGTAGGGCAGCGATTGGCCCGGCGACCGGCTGAGCCATGTCTGAACCAGCGGACTGGTGGACGACAGCAGTGCGAACGGAAGCCCTACCGTCACCGCCAGCAGCCCCAGGATGTGCAGAATGGGATCGCCGTCAATGTTTTTCCAGCCGGCCGACGGAATCACAGGCAGCGCGGCCAGGCTCAATACGAGCAGAGTGGTATGGATGGCCGCCTGGCGCCGCGGCCCGGCCCAACGGGTCAGCCAATGCGCGTAGACGTATCCCAGGAACAGAACGGCCTGGAAGAACAGCAGGCAGGTGGTCCACACCGCCGCTGTACCGCCGAACCAGGGCAGAATCTGGCGGGCGACGATCGGCTGCACCTGGAACAGGAGGAACGCGCTGAGGAAGATGGTGACGCCGGCCAGGAATCGGTAGGGCACGGCAAGCCCGGCAGGTAAACTGAGGGCGTTCGGAGTTGCCGGGCTCATGGACGGGACAATCGGCGGATTGGTGGCGCACCTTTATATCCGGCCGGTCAGGACTCAGGGCTTGTGCAACAGCGGCGTCAGTGCTTTCCGCACATTGGCCGCCACCACTCTGGTCCCCGCGGCGTTCGGGTGCAGCGCGTCGCTCTGCATCAACTTCCCGTTCAACGCCACGTTTTCCAGCAGAAAGGGCAACAGGGGCACGTTGTGCCTGCGGGCGAGCTCGGGATAGATGCGGTCGAAGTCGCGAATATAATCTGCGCCGTAGTTGCGCGGCAGGGTAATGCCGCCCAGCAGCACCTTGGCCCCTGCCTGCTTCAGGCCGGTGATGATGTGGTCCAGGTTTGCCCGTGTCGCGGCGACGGGTATCCCGCGCAGACCGTCGTTGGCGCCCAAGGCGACGATGGCGATCTCCGGCTTCTGTTGAAGAACGGTATCGAGGCGCCCCACGCCGCCGCTGGTGGTATCGCCGCTGATGCCGGCGTTGATTACGCGGTAGCGATAGCCCTCTGTTGCGAGCAGTTGCTGCAGGATGTCGGGATAACTGAGCCCCGGATCAAGGCCATAGCCGGCGGTAAGGCTATCGCCAAACGCCACGATGACTGGCCGCTCGTCCGCGGCAGCCCTGGTCTCCACGGGCGGCGCCATTTCAACCGGCGCGGGCTCCTCTTTTGTGCAGCCGCACGAAAAAAGAAGAATCAATGAAAGGAGGAAGCGCACTGCGATAATGATGGTAGCGCACCCCTAACCGAATGATCATTGAAGTATCGGGTCTCAAGAAAAGCATCACCAACGGCGGCCGTACCGTGGAGATCCTGCGCGGCATCGATCTTGCCGTACCCAAAGGGCAGTTTATAGCGATTATGGGACCTTCGGGCAGCGGGAAGAGCACGCTGCTGGGGCTGCTGGCGGGGCTCGATTCGGCCAGTTCGGGCAGCATCGTGCTGGACGGCCAGCAAATCACCGGACTTTCCGAAGACGAATTGGCCGGGGTGCGCGCGCGCAAGCTGGGCTTCGTCTTTCAGAACTACCAACTGATTCCCACGTTGACCGCCCTTGAGAACGTGCTGCTGCCGCATGAGCTTGCCGGAGGCGCCAACGGCACGGGGCGGGCATTGGAGCTGCTGGATGCCGTAGGCCTCACCGAACGCAAGGAGCACTATCCGATCCAGCTTTCCGGAGGCGAGCAGCAGCGCGTGGCTATCGCGCGGGCGTTTATGGGACGGCCGCCGATCCTGATGGCCGATGAGCCCACGGGCAACCTGGATTCGGCCAATGGCCAACACGTGCTGGAACTGCTGTTGAGCCTGAACGGGCGCGAAGGAACGACGCTGGTGCTGGTGACGCACGACGCGGCGCTGGCCACGCACGCCGGCCGTATCATCCGTTTGAAGGACGGCCTGGTGGTGGGGGATGAACTTCGTGGCTGACCGGTTTCTGTGGGCCACAGCGACGAAGATCGCCTGGCGGGAAGCCCGCGCGTCGTCGGCCCGATTGTTATTCGTGGTGGCGGCGGTGGCGTTGGGCGTGGGCGCGCTGACCGGTGTCCGGGGATTCTCGCAAGCCTTCCGCGGCATGTTACTGCGCGATGCGCGTAAGCTGATGGCCGCCGATCTTACCGCGCGGCAGTTCGCGCTGCCAACGCAGGCGCAGAACGACGCCATCGCCGTGCTGGCAAAGCAAGGCGTCGCCCAAACCTGGATTACCGAGGCGCTTTCCATGCTATCGGTGTCCGGGGGAAAGCCTCCGGTTCTGGTGGCGGTGAAGGCTGTGGACCCGAGTGTCTATCCCTTTTATGGAGGCATCACGCTGGAGCCGGCAGGCACGCTGGCCCACACGCTGCAACCGGATACGGTTGCCGTTTCCGACGACCTGATGGTGCGGTTGGGCGTGCAGCGGGGCGATCAGGTAAAGGTGGGCGATGCCGCATTCCGCGTGGTGGCGAACGTGGTGGTGGAGCCCGACCGCATGGCCGGATCCCTGAACGTGGGGCCGCGTGTGCTGATGAGCCGCGACGGCCTGGAGCGCACGGGGCTGATGGTGGAAGGCAGCCGCGCGGCACAGCGGTTTTTGTTCCGTGTCGGGCCGGGTCTGGATGTGGATAAGGTGAAGGGGCGGCTCAAGGAAGCGTTTCCGGAGGCGATGATCGTCGACTACCGGGAGACGCATCCCCTGGTCACCCGCGGCCTGGACCGCGCCACGATTTTCCTGAGCCTGGTAAGCCTGATCGCCCTGATCGTGGGATCGATCGGCGTCGGAATGGCGATGCACTCGCACCTGCAGCAAAAGCTGGACAGCATCGCGGTGATGAAATCGCTGGGGGCGCGATCGGGCCAGATCGTTCACATCTACGTACTGCAGACATTGATGCTGGGACTGGCCGGCGGCGTGGTGGGGATCGCAATCGGGCTGGGGATACAGTGGGTGTTTCCAAGCCTCATCGCCAGATACTTTCATCTTACTCCCGGATTCACGTGGGATCCGGTTTCGGCACTGCAGGGGCTGGCCGTGGGACTGCTGACCACGCTACTGTTCACGGTGCCGCCGCTGATCTCGATCCGTGCTGTGAAGCCGTCTCTGATTCTGCGCCGCGACATGCAGGAGAATCCGCGGCGGGCGCCGCTTTCGGCCATCGCCGCCGGAGGGTTGATTCTCGCCGGGATCCTGGGTGTCGTGTGGTGGCTAAGTGAATCAGGGCGGGTGGCGGCCTATTTCACCGGCGGTTTCGCGGCCAGCACGGCCATACTGGCGCTGGTGGCGTCGCTGATGCTGAAGGGAATCGAGCGGGTGGTGAAGGCAACGAAGCTTCCTGCGATGACCCGCCACGGCATCGCGAATCTGTACCGGCCGGGCAACCAGGCCGCGGCGCTGCTGGTGGCCTTGAGCATGGGAGTGATGTTCACGCTTACGGTGTACCTGATCCAGAAATCGACGCTGGCGCAGTTTGCCAACTCGGCGCCGCCCGATATGCCGAACGTGTTTCTCATCAATATTACAGAGGCGGAGAAGGATGGCATGACGGAGTTATTGCGGTCCCGGGCGGGCGGCAGGAGTGATCTGGTGCCGGCGGTGGCGATGCGCATCACCAGGGTGGACGGGCGGCCGATCGAGGAGATCGACATGAAGGCATTCGGCCGTCGCTTCCGGCAGACGCGTTCGGTGTCGTTTGCCGCCGCGCCGCCGGCCCAGGCCACCGTGACACAGGGCCGGTGGTTTGCCGCCAACCCGCCGTTCGCGCAGGTCTGCGTCAGCGAAGAAGTGCCGAAGGCGTTGCCGGTGGAGGTGGGATCGCAGATCGACTGGGAATCGCAGGGGCGCACCATCGCTTCGAGAGTGGTTTGCGTCTACCGCTCAGAGGCGGTGCGCATTGGATCGAATTTCGACTTCATGTTCAATCCCGGCGCGCTGGAAGGGCTGCCGGTGCTATACTTCGCCGCCGTGCGCATGAAGCCGGCCGATGTGCCGGAAATGCAGCGGGCGGCGTTTGAACGTTATCCCACGGTGACCGTGATCAACGGCGCCGATGTGCTGGTGATCGTGCAGGAGGTGGTGGATCAGATCGCGCTGGTGATCCGCTTCGTTTCGGCTTTCGCGATCCTTGCGGGCGCGATCATACTGGCCTCTTCGGTGGCGGGGACACGGTTCCGGCGCGTGCGCGAGGTGGTGATCCTGAAAATGCTTGGAGCGACGCGGCGGCGGATCGCGGCGATTTTTTCCATGGAGTTTCTGGTGCTGGGGCTGTCGGCTGGCATCTTGGGAAGCATGCTCGCCACGGCCTTTTCCTGGCTGGTGTTGAATCGCCTGTTCCAGGTGGATTACCGTTTCGATCCGCTGCCGCACCTTGTGACCATCACGCTGACGGCGCTGCTGGCGAATGCAGCCGGTTGGGCGGCCAGCCGCCGTATCCTGGACCAGAAGCCGCTGGAAATATTGAGGGAGAGTTTATGAGTTCATACGACGCGTTTCTACTGGTCGGTTTTGGGGGACCGGAGAAACCGGAAGACGTGATGCCGTTTCTTGAGAACGTGACGCGTGGGCGGAACGTGCCAAGGGAGAGGCTGCTGGAAGTGGCCGAACATTATTACCACTTCGGTGGAAAAAGCCCGATCAACGATCAGAATCGGGCGCTGCTGGAGGCGCTGCGCGGGGAACTGGCGATGCCGCTCTATTGGGGCAACCGCAACTGGCATCCCTTTCTGGCGGACACGCTGCGGCAGATGAAGCAGGACGGTGTGAAGCGGGCGGTGGCGTTCGTCACTTCGGCCTTCAGTTCCTACTCAGGCTGCCGGCAGTACCGGGAAGACATCGCAAAGGCGCAGGCGGCGGTGGGGGAAGGCGCGCCGGAAATCGACAAGATCCGCGTGTTCTACGATCACCCGGCATTTCTGGAAGTGGTGGCGGCCGAAGCGCGGGACGCCATGGCGGGTCTGTCCGCCCCCAAGCTGTTCTTCACCGCGCATAGCATCCCGGTATCGATGTCCAACGGCTGCCGTTATGTGAAGCAGTTGGAACAGGCCTGTGGCGCGGTGGCGGCAGCGGTGGGATTGACGGACTGGCGGCTGGTGTATCAGAGCCGCAGCGGTCCGCCCAGCGTGCCGTGGCTGGAGCCTGATATCCGCGATGCCATTGGCGAGGAGCACGCCAGGGGAATGAAGGAACTGGTGGTGGTTCCCATCGGGTTCGTTTCCGATCATCTGGAAGTGTTGTTCGATCTGGACACCGAGGCGAAGCAACTGTGCGAGGAATTGGGCGTCACCATGCATCGCGCAGCCACGGCCGGCACGCATCCGCGTTTTGTCGGCATGATCCGCGAACTGGTGGAGGAACGGATGGCCGGCGGCGGCGTGCGCGCGGATTTGTGTGGTGTGGATTGCTGCCTGCCTCCGGCCCGGCCCCCGCGTTAGAAGCTGTAACGCACGGCCAGCAGTCCATGGGAGTTACGCCGGTACTGGCCGAGAAAGTCAGTCCGGCTGCCCGCCAGTAACACGAATCCGGCAGTGGCGCGCCAGTGTTGCCCGAACGTCTGCGAATACTCGCCCTTCACGTAGGCGCCCTTGCCGCTCTGGCGCACGGCCGTTTCCAGGGAAATGGACCTCCGCGCGTCGATCGTGTAGCCGGCGCGTCCCAGGAACGTGCGCGCAATCCCGCGGTCCGGCGCAAAGAACAGCGGGTTGCGCGCGGCGGTAACATACTCGCCGGCATAGCCGCCCACAAACGACCATTCCCCCTGCTGCCGCTCAAGCTGGATGACGTAGAGCAGAAACTCATCCGTCCGCCGGTCAGAGGACTTGAAATAGCCGGCCTCGCCTTTCACCGTGAACCAACGCAGCGGCACAGCGGCATCGGCGCCGTACATTCGCAGGCGGGGAAAGAAGCGGCTCACGGCCGCGCCGCCGGTGAACGGGTTCAGTGAAAGGTCCAGTGAGGGCAGATGGTTGAATCCTTCGAAGAACGACGCGGAGAATTCGAATCCGCGGCCGATGTGATTCCACCGCGCCCCAACCTGGCCCGCCCCGGGATAGCGCACGCCCGCGTCGCGAACAAGGAAGCCGCCGGTGTCCACCGGAGGGACCCAGCGCTGGTTGGCCAGTGGCGCGCGGCTGGGAGTCATACGGGGGGTGTACACCACATCAAAGGTATTCGCGCCCTGTTCATAAGTGGCGCGTGCGGCCACGACACCAAGGAAGTCACTGTTGATTACTTCCAGGAAATCGCGGGGCGCGAAGCGATCGGTCGGGTTGAGAATATCCGCCTTGCCCCAGCGGATGAACTGTTTGCCAAACTCGGCCGTCAGACCTTTGCTGCTGTAGGTTGCCGAAAAACGGCGCAGCGAAAAGGCGGGACGCTGCAGGGAGCGGTCCTGCCAGTCGATGCGCGCCTGGCGTTCCACCTGGCGGTGTGTGTCGGTGCGGGTGTCGATGGCGCCGTTCAGCCGCCAGTTCCCCGCCTGGTAACCCGCATCCCAACGGAGAATGGCTTCGCCAATGAGATGGCCGGAATCATTGGGCGCGGTTTGGGGAAACAGGAGCCCGCGCGTTTCCAGGTATCCGCGCGAGGTGAACTGCGCGCCCAGCGGCGCGGCCAGGATCAGAAACAACAGGATCATGAATCACGACGCAGCGCCTGCAACGTAAACGCCTCTTCCTTCACCGGCACGTTGTACTCCAGCTTTTCCGTGCGAAGGATCGTCCGGCTCTTCCTGGCCGTGTCCTCCACTTCCATGCTCATCGGGGTCCAGATCTTCTGTACCTGTTCGTAATCGCTGTAGCGGATGCGCCGCACCAGTTTGCTGTCCCGGTAAGCTTCGATCCGCACAAAGACATAGCGCGCCTTATCCACCCACAGAAGCGAACGCGAATATTGCGATGATTTTGTCTTCTTCGGCGCCGATTCGATTTTCCAGCAGGCGGCGCCATCCACGTTTTCCTCGCCCAGCACGCGGTAGTCGTACTGGCTGACGTCGCGCTCCTCCAGATCCTCGAAACTGAAGTCGGTTCCAAAGAACCGTGTGGAGCGATCCTGAAACGCGATGCGCCGGTCGCGCTGAAGCGCCGGAGTCCACATCCATTGATCCGAGGCGCGGTCCGGATGGTTCACGATGAGCAGCGCGACTCCTTTCACTTCGGCGGGCGCGGTGAAGCGCAGCACCACCTTGCTGTCGCCCGCCGAGCCGATACGTTCATAGACCCATCGCTTCTCCGTCACCCTGTCCCTGCCATCCACCACCTTCAGCCAGCCTTCGTAACGCTGCGAAGACGCCTTTGCGCGGCTCTGCACCTCGCCTACGATCTGGCGGGCGTCCTGAGCCCAGCCCAGGCTGGACAGCAAAAGTGCCAGCGTGATCTTACTCATACTCCAAGGCCTCCACTAATGATGCGCGCACAGCCGATTCCGCCGGCGCGATGGATGATACCAGCGCCGCTCCCAGCATGGTGGGAATCAACAGCAGCGCGATGTTGAACGGATACTGGTACTCCAGCCGCAGGCCGGCCAGATCCTCGCGAATAATCCCAAGGTAGTAAAAAAGGATCACGCCGCCCAGCGCCAGCCCGAGAATGATACTCACCAGCCCGATGCCCGCCGCCTCCATCCATATTGCCTGCCGCACCTGTCTGCGCAGCGCGCCCACCGCCTGCAGCACGCCCAATTCGCGCCGCCGGTCCGTGATGGAGACCGTGAGGCTGTTGACGATGCCCAGCACCGCCACCAGCACCGCCACGAAGATCTGCATGTAGGTAAGCCCGAACCACTGGTCGGTTACCTTCATGATATAAGTCCGCACCTGCTCATTGGTCATCACGAACAGGCGCCGCTGTCCGCCGAACCGCTCCAGAATGCGGCGCTTGCCTTCGGCCGGAGTGACGCCCTTTTGCAGATACACGCGGAAGAGATTCGCCGTGTCATCCTTCCAATACCGCACGACCAGTGTGCGGTCAAGGAGAAACGCGCCCTGTTGATCGGAATAGTCGATGGTGATGCCGATGACCGGCAGCCGCAACATGCCGGTGGGCGTGGGAAGCTCCAGCATGTCGCCAAGCTTCAGGCGGTGCAGCAAGGCGAGGTTGTCGGCGACGATGACGCCTTTGCCCTCGCCTGCCAGCCGGTACATGGTGGAAGGGTCGCCGGCGACCACTTTCGGGTGAATGCGCCGGGCGAGGCTTTCAAGCGATGTGGCCACCAGCATCACCGGAGCGCCATCGTAGAGCACGCGGGTGGTGCGGACGATCTGTACGTCCTCCACGCCTTCCATCCGCCTGATCTCCTCTCCCATCGACGCGGGAAAACGGAAACTGCGATCAGTCAACGATTCCGATGAGCCCACGAACAGATCCGGATTCAGCGCGGCCGTCATCCAGTCGTGAATGGAAGAGTAGCTGGCGTTTGCCACGCCGCCCAACCCCACCACCAGGGCCACCGCCAGCATCACCGCCGCTACGGTGGCCGAGGTGCGCCGCGGCGATTGCACCAGGCTGTCGGCCGCCAGCGAGCCTTCCACCGGCAGCAGCCATTTCATCGCGGGCCGCAGCAACGCCACCACGCGCCGCACCAGCGAAGGCGTCAGCAACACGGCCGCCGCCAGAACGCAGAGGTATCCGCCGTAGAGCCGCGGTCCCGCGGTACCGCCGGAAAACAGCAGCGCCAGCGCCGCCGCTCCGAAAGCCAGGGCCAGCATACGCCGCAGCCGGTTTTCTCTTTCTGAGAACATCTCGTAACCGCCCTTGTGAAGCGCCTTCACCGGATCCACCTGCGAGGCGTCACGCGCGGGAATCCACGCCGCGACAATGCTGGTGAGGATGCCCGTCAGCACGGCAAACAGCAGCAGCCTGGGGTCGGCCGCCACCGATTCGGTCTTCTGCGCCACGCCGTACACCTCACCCAGGAAATTGCTGAGGTATCCCGCCATCCCGCGGGCCAGAAGCAGTCCAAAGACCACGCCCACCAGCGAACCGATCAACCCCAGCACGGCGCTTTCCAGCACAAACAAGCCGCGGATCTGCCCGCGTGAGGCGCCAAGCGACCGAAGAATCCCGATCTCCGAACGCCGCTGCGCCACGGCGATGGAGAAAGTGTTGTAAATAATGAACAGCCCGATCATCAGCGCGAACAGGCTGTTCAGCGACGCCCCAATGGAAAACAGCCGTGAGATGGATTCGAACTGCTTGCCGCGCGAAGACGGCGGATCCACCTGCAATCCAGGCCCGAGAATTTTCTCCAATGCCGCCTTGCCCCGCTCCACACTTACTTCCAGCTTAAGACTGATGTCGATACGGTCAAACATGCGCCCACGGCCGAACACCTTCTGAGTGGCGTAGATATCCATGATCGCCAGGTTTCCGCCGAAGGCGCTGGCCAGGCCGCCCGGCTTCATCACGCCCCGCACGGTGAACTGCTTGGGCCCGTCCATCGTATCCAGCGCCAGTTTGCCGCCGGTGGTAAGCCCGTTGCGGACGGCGAAGTCGCGGCTGACCATGATCGAATCCGGCTGAGCCAGGAACACCAGCGGATCATCGATCACCGACTGTTCGCCTTCTTCCAGGTCATACTCGCGCAGGCTGCGGTCGCCCGTCATGTCGACGCCAAGGATCAGCAGGTTGCCCTGTCCGGCCAGCCCCGTCGCCGCCGTAGCCTCGATCACCGGTACGGCTACGTCCACCTCCACGGCCGACTGTACCTTCTCCAGGATTTCTTCGGGAAAGCCCGCTTCGCTCGAGGTGACCTGTAGCTGCGCCTTCCCGGCGATGCGGTCCACTGTCTGTTGAAAGCCGTAGAGAACGGAATCATTGGCGGTGCGCATGCCGACGAAGATCACCACGCCCAGTGCGATTCCGGCAATCGTGAGGCATGTTCGCAGTTTGTGCTTGCGCACGTAGGGCCATGTCAGCAGTTTGAGAAGCATCATCGGCGGATGTCCTCCCTCCGGATATCCTCCCTCCGGATATCCTCGACGATGCGGCCATCGCGCAGGCGAATGGTGCGGCGGCAGCTTTCCGCCACGCCCATGTCATGGGTGACGATCAGAATTGTGGCGTTCAGCCTGGTCTGCAGATCGCGGATGAGCCGCAGGATTTCGGCGCCGGTTTGTGAATCCAGATTGCCGGTGGGCTCGTCGGCCAGCAGAATGGGCGGATAGACGGAAAGCGCCCGGGCGATGGCCACGCGCTGTCTCTCGCCGCCGGAAAGCTCCTCGGGCAGATGTTCCAGGCGCTTGCCCAACTGCACGAGGTCCAACAATTCCCGCGCCCTTTCGTTGATCTGCTTCCGGTTCCATCCGCGCAGGTGCAGCGGCAGCGACACGTTTTCCAGGCAGCTCAACGTCGGCAGCAGATTGAAGAACTGGAAAATGAAACCGATCTTGTCCCGCCTGACGCGGGTTAGTTCGTCATCGGAGACGTGGACCAGCGAAGCGCCGTCAATCAGCAGATCGCCGGAGCTGGGATGGTCCAGCCCGCCGATCAGGTTCAGCAGCGTGGACTTGCCGGAACCGGACGGTCCGACGATGGAAACCATCTCCCCCTTGGCGATGCTGAGGTCTACACCGTCGAGCGCGGTGACACTGCGTTTGCCGTCGAACCTTTTGGAGACGGCGCGGAGTTCGATCATTGGTTGCTTTGTCAGATGCCCCAAGTTCTATCTTAGATTGGAAGTTCGCGTGCACTCCGGATGGCGAAGGAGGCAACGATGTTCCGCAAGAGAGAGTTCTTTCAGAATCGCCACGAAGATATTTGGCGTGCGGGCGCCTTCCTTGCCCTGGGTGCGGGAGCGGGCGCCGGTTTGATGTACCTGCTCGATCCCGAGCGTGGAACGCGGCGGCGGGCCGCCATCCGGGACAAAACCGTCAGCACGGTGCATGAGATGGAGAAGACGGTGGCACGCCGAGGCGAAGATCTGGCGAATCGGATCACTGGAGTGGCAGCCGAAGCGCGCGGCCTTTTAAGAAGAGGTCCTGTCCCCGATGAGACGCTGGCGGCCCGGGTTCGCGCCGAGCTGGGAAGACTGGTAAGCCATCCCCGGGCGGTGGAAGTGCAGGCCCACGAGGGCATAGTTACGCTTCGCGGCGCGGTGGCCCCGGACGAGATGGCGCACCTGTTGGATGGCATCAAACACGTAGGCGGCGTCGCGCATATCGAGAATCAACTGGCTGGGGCAGCCTGAGGCGGCCGCTGACAATGTGGCATCGGGAATGCAAGAGGTCAGGGTTCAAAAGGAGGCGTGTATGACTGTGACTGCTGCTCGCAAAGGCTTTGTCGCCGGGGAGCGCATCAAGGCGATGCTTCGTGCGCCGGGTTCGTGCGTATCGATCTTCCTTCCTGGTTACGCGCCCGGCGGCGGGTCGCGTCCGGAAACCGTATGGCTGCGTCGCGCGCTGGAGGAGATCCGGCAGGAGTTGGAGCGGCATCATACACCGGAGGCCGAGATTCAGACGTTGCTGGAGCCGCTGGAACAGCGCGCTGGCTCAGAGGAAATGGAGAAGGGGCATAACCACGGGGTGGCTTGGTTTGCCACCGAAGCGGGCCTTGAGGAGTTTGATCTGCCTCAGCCCGCAGGCCGCGGGTACACAGTGGGGCAACAGCCTTTCCTGCTGCCGCTTCTGGGTGCTTTGACACAGCCGGCTGAGTTCCACGTGCTCGGCCTGGCCAAGCACGATCTGAAACTGTTCCGCTGCGCTGAAGGTGAATGCCGTGAGGTTCCCTTAGCGGAAAGCGTGCCCACAAGCATTGAGCAAGCGCTGGCTTTCGATCAGCCCGATCATCTTCGCAGCAATCGCACGCCGGCCGAGTCCATCAGCGGCTCAGCCGTGGGCAGGCTGCGGACCGTGCGGTTTGGCACGGGCGATGAGATGGAGACGGCTGACCAGTACCTGCAGCAGTACCTTAGGCAGGTGAATGCCGGACTTCAGTCGATGTTGGCCGGAAAGACGGCGCCGGTGGTGCTGGCGGGCGTGGGTTATGAAGTGAACGAGTTCCTTCGTCTCGCGCCGGGATTGGACATTGTGCGGGAAGGTTTTATCGAAGGTGCGTGGAAAGACCTGACGCTTGGGGATCTCTACAGCAAAGGCGTAGCCATTCTCAGGCAACGCTATGACGCCGGGGTGAAAGAGCTGACGGACCGATTGAAAGAGAATCCCAAGCGGGTGGAGGGCTCCCACGATACGCTCAAGGCCGCAATCGAAGGACGCGTGTGGAAGCTGTTCGTGGCGGAAAGCAACCCGGAGGTATGGCTTCAGCAGTGGCGTGAGGCGACGGAGGAGAATCGCATCGCGGTGGAGGTGTTGAACAAAGGTGGCGAGGTATTTCTTGCGCCAGCCGGGGATATGCCGGCGGGAACAAGCGTCGCCGCCATGCTCCGTTACTAGCGATTGATCGAGAAAGGAGTGACTGATGAAAGCGACTGCGGTGCCGGTGAAGGCTGTCAGGAATCCACCCGAAGGTGGTGTGCTGGCGGCCTTTCCGGAGATTGGGAAACTGGTTCACGATATCGAAAAGCGGGCCTTTGAGCGATTCGCCAGCCGGGGCTACGGGTTGGGACACGACCTGGACGATTGGCTGGCGGCGGAAAAGGACGTGGCCGTGGTTCCGGCCGCCGGACTGGTGGAGACCGAGTCGGAGTACAAAGTAGATGTAGCGGTGCCGGGTATTCCCGCTGACTCACTTCAGGTGGATGTTACACCCGGTTGTATCGTTGTGGAAGGAGAGACAAGCGGCCGGAAGCTGTTCCGTAAGTTCGAGTTCTCCGCGCCGATTGATGTTGACGAGGTAACCGCCAGGCTCGCCAGGGGCATGCTCCATATCACCGCCAGGAAGGCGGCTCCGGAGATGCCGAAGCGGGTGAAAGTGGCGGTTGCCTGACGGCGGCGAAATCCGGTACAATCGGGCGCCCCGGGGAGGCGCCCGCGCCGGAGCAAGAAAGGAAATCGCAGTGAGCCAAGCCCTTTTCAAACACATCCTGTGTCCGGTGGATTTTTCGCCCCAATGCGTGGAAACGTTACGGCTGGTGAGGCAGTGGGTGGACCGCTACCAGGCCAAGGTGAGCCTGCTCCACACGGTGGAGTTCGGCCATGCCAGCTACATCAATTGGTATGCCTACATTGCGCTGGTGGATTTGGAATCCGTGCGCACCGACGCCAGGCGCAGGATGAAGGATCTGGCGGCGTCGGCGTTTGACGGCTGTAACTACCACATCGAGTTGACCGAGGGAGATCCGGCCCAGGCGATCAGCATCTACGCCAAGGACAACGGCGTGGATCTGATCATGATGCCGACCACGGGGCAGGGGCGGCTGCGTCGGCTGCTGATTGGTTCGGTGACGGCGAAGGTGGTCTATGACGCCGATTGTCCCGTCTGGACCGATACGCACCGGCACGGCGAGGAGGAGATCGCCGGACACGTGGAACAGGGCCCGCTGCTGTGCGCGGTGGATGGCACGGAAGGATCATTGGATGCCATCCGCATGACCGCGGCAATTGCCAGGGCCGAAGGCGCCGGTCTTGAACTGCTGCACGTGATACCCAGCGTTTGGGTGGATCCCGAGCTCCAGCCGGCGACGGCGCAGAACCTGCAGTCCGTGTTGGAAGCGGACGCTCTGCGGCGCTTGTCGGATCTGCAGGTCCGGGCAGGCGTGGAGTGCCCGGCGGCTGTGACGCACGGCGACATCCCCAAGGCGCTGCGTACGGAGGCCGAGAAACGCAAGGCCCGGCTGATCGTGATCGGCAGGGGGCACATGCACGGCGTTCTCGGCCGGATGCGGACGCACGTCAACTCGATCATCGAGCGCGCGCCCTGCCCCGTGCTGAGTGTCTGAGTTAGTAAGCCGCCCGGCCGTCGGTGGCGAACTTATTGAACTTCGGCGCCTTCACGCGCGCCATCTGGTCGAGAGCGGCGCGGAGCTTTGCGCGGGCGGCTTTTGCCTCCGCTGAAGCCGTAGCGGCTGGAATCGGCGACTTCTCGAAATAATCATTCTGAATGTCGTAGAGCTTGTCATCCAGATACAGTTTCCAGCGATGATCCCAGGCCAGGCGCGTAGGCGTGAAGTTCACCTTGCAGCCCGGGTGCGGATCGTAATGTGAGAACGCCCATTGGCGGGGATTGCCCTTCTGCCCGCGAACCTGCGGGATAAAGCTGCGGCCATCCAAGGGACGGCCGTCGAACCACTTGGCTCCGCTCGCCTCCACCATGGAGGGTACAAAGTCGGTGGAATCGATCAGGTCGGGGCAGACGCGGCCTTCCGGAGAGACACCTTGCCAGCGGGCCATCATCGGAACGTGCATGCCGGCGTCGGTGGTCAGTCCCTTGCCCCCGGGAATGATCTTCGACCCCATGCGCGAGGTGATCTCCCTGGGCGTGCCGTTGTCTCCATAGAACAGGACCAGGGTGCGCTGGCCGAGGCCAAGGCGATCGACCGTCTTAAGGACGCGGCCCACGCAGTGGTCCATGTACTCCACCATGTCGGCGTAGTACTTGGGATCATCCTTGAGGCGGTCCCCCTTGGCCCAGTCCGCGCTGCGCGGTGTGGGGTTGAAAGGTCCGTGTGTGAGCGTCATCGGATAGTAGGCGAAGAACGGCTGGTTCTTATTCCGTTCCATGAATCCGTCGAGATAGTCGACAAAAAGGTCCGGGCCATACTTGCCCTTGGTGTCCTTGCGGATCTTGCCATTCTCGCTGATCACGGGATCGGCGTAGCGGGAGCCTTTGGTTTCGGTGAACAGGTCGTGCCAAAGCAGGTACTCGTCAAAACCACTCTGCTCAGGCTTCATGCCGGTGGCGCGGCGGGGCGATGGACTGGCCTCATAGCTGTAGAACTGCCACTTTCCGCTCATCACCGTGCGATAGCCGGCGCGCTGCATCATGTGGCCGAAGGTTTTTTCCGTGGGCGCCATGGTGCCAAAGGACTGCCAGTTGCGGAAGTTGTGCTGGCCGGTCATCAACTGCACGCGGGTGGGCGTGCAAAGAGGTTGCGCGTAGGCATGCGTGAAGCGGACGCCAGTCTTGGCGAACTGGTTCAGGTTGGGCGTCTTATACGATGTGCCGCCGTTGCACTCCAGGCATTCGTAGCCGAGATCGTCCGCCATGATGACGATGATGTTGGGGCGGGCGGCACTCTGGGCCAGGCCTGTCAAAGGCATGGCGGCGGCGGACAGAAAGCCGCGGCGGGAAATTGCGGAAGCCTGCATGGTTCTGTATGGTATCAAGGTTTCACTTTCTCGACAGCACGAAGTGGAACGCGAACCGGCCGGCGGCGGGCTCAATGCAGTGCTGGACCATGTTCAGCAGTCCGGCGTCGGCGGTTGGCAGATCCCATCGCCCAATCAGCGTGTGGCCGCCGATGAGCCGCAGGTCCTTCAACGTGCCGGCGGGCTTGGTGAAGCTGGTGGCGAGGGCGCCGAGTTTGTAGTTCGCCGAGCCATCGGCGGCGAACGTACATTGGAACAGCACGGGGTTGTGCTGGTTGATGAGGCTGAGGTTAGCCGTGGGCAGCAGGATGAGGCGCCCGGCCCAGTCACCGGCGATTTGCGCGGGTGCGGGCTCCCCCGTGCGCGGGTCGGCCATCAAAAGGCGATGATCGTCCACTGACATCGCCGGGAGCGGATAGTTGTGCCGCGACATGACGAAGGTGGCGAACTCGGTTCCGTTGGGGAAGTCGCCGATGTGCATCACTCCAACGGAGTTGTTTTCGTCGATCACCTTGATCAGATCGTAAACCTGCTGATACGGCGGATTCCGGTAAGTGAGCAGCAGGGCTTTGTCGCCCTTGCGAATGTAGCGGCGGCTGTCGTTGGGATAGGCGATCTCGCGGACTTCGGGGTCGCCGGGCAGCCACTTGAGTTCGTAGTTCACCACTTGACCGAAGGCGGCGCCGTCCCTGATGCCGTCAAAGCGCTTCCAGTAGCCGCCGCCGGTGAAGATGCGCCCCACCTCCTGCTGTGGCGCGATGAGGCCGGGCAGCGAGTCCTTGGCGAAGGACCCCTTCCAGAAGCAGTCACGGAAGATGCGGCCGTTTTCGATGTCGATGTGGACCGACTGCGTGTTGACGAGTTTTTCGAGCGGCAGAGTGGGCTGCTCACGCAGTACGGCCTGCAACTCTTCCGTGGTTCGGGTGCTGAAGAAGTCGGGCGTGTCCGCGCCGCGCAGCACCTCCGCGCGCACATCGTCGCGCAGAACCCCGGTGGTAGCGGCGGCGGGATCGTATTCGCGCTGTACGAACTGGCCGGTGAAGGCGAGGAATTTCATCTGGCCGCGGATGCGCATGAGCGGATCGTCCGTTCCGGTGACGCGGAACGAGGCGAGGAAGCCGGTGAGGTTGCTGAATGCGGCGACGTCCTCGAAAGTGCGGAATTTCAGATATCCGGTTCCGATTTCGCGCGGCTGGCCGTCCACGGTGACCCTGACGTGGCAGTAGAGCGTGGTGTAGTCTTCCAGCACCTCGGCGAAGCCGCGAAACCCGCCGGCCTCGTCCTTCTGCATGTACTTGCGCCCCTCAAAGATCACGCGGCGGCCTCGCCTGTCATCGAATTCCAGGTGGTAGCGCATTTCGGGCTCGCCCGTTTCGGGGTTAACGCGCAGATAGTTGAAGAGGGTCTTCTGCCGGTCGACGGTGAACGTTGCGGGGCCCTGGCCGTCGAAGTCACCGAAGGTGATTGTGCCTTCGGCGCGTGCTTCGTGCTCAGCGCTGTCGATGAACTCGTTGATGTCAGATGCGCGCATGCGGAGCTTGAAGCGGCAGCTTGTGGCGTTTTCCGGCTGGCCGGATGCGGGGATGCGGCTGGCGATGGTGAGATCGCCTTCGCGGCCCGGTTTGGGCGTGGGTTGATTGGGGAAATACCAGCCCACCATCTCCTCGTCGAATTCCAGGCCGAGTCCGGCGGGAAGCTGCACATCGAGACTGGGGCGCAGCAGAGAATTGGTGGCGAACTCCTTCTGACTGGTGCGCGTCAACAGATAGTAATAGCCGAAGCGCGGGCGGGATTCGCCGGGAACCTGTTCCTGGTGGAAGATGCCAAGCGAGCCGAACGGCGGCAGATTCGCCGTTTCCGCCGGCAACTCCACCACCCACTTGCCGATGAGCAGATCGTCGTTCACTTTGCGGATTTCATCATGAAAGCCGGTGAAATCGGTGAGGGTGAAGTGGCTGGCGGCGAACGAGGGCATCACCAGGCCTTCGAACAGGCCCATCAGTTGATAGCGGCTTTCCAGGCGCCCGTCGGGTTTGAGATCGAACTGGAGATAGGCGATGGCGCCGGCCTGATTGGCGTTGGAGATGACATCCATGCGCCACATGCCGTTCAGATCCTGTTTGGTGGGGACGCTGGCCTGCTTTTCCCAGATCTGGCGGTGATCCTCCACGCGCATGTGATTGAAGGCATAAGTGCGCGTCATGGGAAAGGTGAACAGGCGCGTGCCGTTGGGGTAAGTTCCCATGTAAACGCGGCCGATCAACAGGTCGGGGTTGATCACCTTGAAGATGTCGTAGAAACCCTGCCACGGCGGATCCAGGTATTTGAGCAGGACGTACTTGCCGGGAGGGAGATCGCCTGTTTTCTTGGTGAGCGTCAGCATCTCCAGAGAATTGCGGGCGCGGATGCGGCCGTCGGTATCGCTGGTGAGTCCGCTGAACTTGGCGGCTTTCAATTCAAAGCGCTTCTGGAATCCGGTGAAGATGAGCGCGGACATCCGGTTGAGCAGGTGGCCGGCGGGGAAGTAACCCTTCCAGGCATGGTCATTGCGGATGACTTTGTGAACGGTGTCGATTTCGATGTCGCCGCCGCGGTTCACCATCATACCGATGTCCTTGGACTCGGCGGCTTGAAAGATACGCTCCAGTTCCGCCTCGGTCTTGCTGATGGCGGGCAGCGCATCCATGCCGGCAAAGCCGACGCTCACTTTGGGCGCGGGGTAGGCTTCACCCTGAAGCTGGCGGATCTTGCGGTCGGCGATACGTTCGGATACGGCGGAAATGGTGAGGAACGGATTGACGCCCAGTGCGCTGGGAAGCAGCGAGCCGTCGGCGACGTAGAGCCCGTCGTGCACGGTGCCGTCGGATTTGAAGACGCGCCCGAATTCGTCCACCGCGCCTTCGATGAAGTCGTCGGCCATGGGGCAGCCGCCCAGCGGGTGAGCGGTTACCAGGTGGTTTACTCCAGGAATCCGCCACAGCGGGTTGTGGATGTAACTGCCGCCTTCGGCGCGAGTGTGGCGCTTCAATTCCTCATTGATCTTGCGGAACACTTCCTGCTGGCCGACGCCATCCCACTGGATGCGGATACGGCCGTCGCGCTCAAACAACGGCCGTTCGAAGACGAAGGTGCCGCGCGCGTCGTCAAAGCCCATGCAGAGATAGAGCATGGTGTGGTTGAGGGCGCCGTTGTACTTGTCCGTGCCGGCGAAATCGCGCAGGATGCGGGCGTTTTCCGCAGCCGTGTCGCCCGAATCGGTGTCCTCACGGGGGAACAGCAGCGGGTTCTGAAAAGCCAGTTGGGCAAAGCGTGCCGATGCGCTGGCGAAGGAGAGATCCTCAACCGTGAATCGCTGCAGCAGGGGCTCGCCGGCATTGTGCCGGACGACGGCGACGATGGAGGGGCCGGGCCTGTTTTCGAGTGGCGGCGGTTGCGGGGGGGTGCCGAAGCCAAGCACCTCAGTGGGGCGATCGCCGTTGAATGAGAGGCCGAAGAAATCGCCGTTGCCGCCGAAGCGCGTGCCAAGGGCCGGGGAGACGGAAAGGCCCTTCAGGTTCGCCGATCTCAGTAAGATCTCAGTGGTGTTAATCGCGCCGGCGGACAGGATGAGGTTGGTGCATTCGAGCTCAAATTTCTGGCTGCTCAGGTTCGACTTCTGCCAGCGGCCGTGGACCTTCCAGCCGTTGCCGGTTTTTTCGATCCATTCCACCTTCATCTGGGTGAAGATGTCGGCTCCGCCCTGCTGAGCCATGGGCAGGTAGTTCATGTAGAGCGTGTTCTTGGCCGATACGTTGCAGCCTGTGATGCAATCGCCGCAGTCGGTGCATTCGTCCTGATGGACGCCCTGGGGGTTGGGGCCGGTCTTAAAATTGACGGCAAGGCGCAGTGGTTCGGCGCGGCGGCCGATCTGCTGGGCGCGCCGGTCGAGCGCCTGCACCTTGGCAAGCTCCATGGCGCGCGGGTGTTTGGAGACGTTGAGGGCTTCGGCGGCTTTCCGGTAGTAGGGCATCAACTCGTCGCGGGTCAGCGCCTTGGGCCAGCCGGGGAGATCGAAGACCTCCTTCTCCGGGATGATGGCGACGTTGGCGTTGACCAGCGAGGTGCCGCCGAGGCCGCTGCCTTTGAGGACCGAGATGTCCTGGTAGGTGAGGACCTCATAGAGGCCGAGGGGGTTGAAGTCGCCCCGGAGGTTGCTGGCGTAGCCTTCCGGAGTGTTGGGGAACTTGCCGACCTCCCACTCCTTGCCGCGCTCCAGTATACAGACCGACTGCTTGTTGGGCAAATTGGCATTGGCGATGCGGGCGGCGGTGATGGCGCCGCCGTAGCCGGAGCCGACGACAACGAAATCGTAGCGGGGTTTGCGTTGGGACCAGGGTTTGCTGAGCATGAAGAGCCTCCACAGTAGGGCCGTCTCTATACGTTATAGGAAAATGGTGCCAGTTGGGGAGGGATCGTTGCGCGCCCGGGGTATTTTTTGCCGGGATCTTAGCTCAACACCCCCGGCATTCCGCACGCCAATTGCCGATGGCCTCGGAAATCCGGATCGCCCGTCCGTACACCCGCAGCCGCTCGATTCCCGTGCCGATGCGCAGCGCCGGCCCACCCGCGGCCGAGCGAAGGTTCGGGCTGTAGCGGCCCCAGCCAAACTGCCGGTCATTGCCGCCGTCGTGGAACCTGCCGTCCACCACGAAGCTGATGATTTTCGGTCCGCCATCCACGATCACGGCGATGTGATGCCGTTGGCCGGCCCGCAGCGCGCCGGCGTCGGAGGCCCAGCGATTCTCCGTACGCCCATCGTTCATCTTCAGTTCCACCGCGCCGTTGTCCACGGTCCGCAGGAGGAATCCCACGCCTTCCGCGGTGCGGTTGTCTAACAAAGTCTGCCCCGCCGCCACGGTTTTCAACGTGGCCCACAAGTCCAGCGAGAATCCTGTTCGCAGATCCTGTGTGCCATGGGCTCCGCGGGCCCGCTGCAGGAATGCAGGAAACTGCGGCGCCTCGGCCGAAGATCCGGGCGATGGCAGATCGAGCAGTAATCCCGCCGATGCCACGGACTTACTTTCGAACTGATTCCATAGCCCTTCCAGCAGTGTACGATCCACTTCGTGAACGCGGGCGATCTCCTTTTCCGTCTCGGTGAGATAGTACTTGCCGTCCTGTTCCACAAAGTCCGGATAACTCATGCGCATCATGGGGTCATCCTCGTAGAGCCCGATCTCGGGTTGTGTCCAGCGGATCACCTTGCCCTTGGGGGAATCGGCCTCCACACCGCCCACCAGCCAAACCGGATTGCGGTCCTCATAAGCAATGGTCCGCCGCCGGGGATGTTCGCGGATGAAACGCCCTCCGTGGTTGTGGAACCAGTAGAGGAACTTGCCGTTCGCCGCCCGCCAGGCGAAGTTCGCCGCGCGCGGATGTTTCATCAGCCGCCCGTCGTCGAATTTCATGTACTGCGATGGGTCCCAGGTGCGTCCGCCGTCGCGGCTGTAACTGAAAGCGGCGTGGCCGTCGATGGTGCGGAAGACGCAGAACAGCGACCCATCACTCAATTCGGAAAAGCTGTGCTCGGCCGAGACAGGGCCGCCGCCCGGCGGCGTGCGGATCCCCACATCCCCATCCGGCAGCGTCTCCCATTTCAGCTTCGCCGGGTCGCGTTCGGTCAGGATATTGGCGCTGCGCAGCAACACGCCTTCATTGGATGTGAAGAAACCCTCGCCGAAGCCGCCCACCTTGTGCAGAGGAACATAGCCGGCGCCCTTGTGGATAAATGCCTTGCCCACATTCCAGAAGAACTTGATCTTGCCGCCGTAGGGGTTGCGGCGGTCGATTTCAAAATCGCGCTGCGGAATCTCGTAACGCTGCGGAGACCAGCTTTTGCCGTGGTCGTCGCTGTACTTGAACACAAAGTGGCCCAGGCTGTCCACGCGCCTCACCCAGCCGTCGCGGTAAGCGGGTTTGTCGCCGATCACCTGGCGGATGTTATCGGTGTTGTGGTTATAGAAGACGTAAATGCGGCCGGAGGGAATTTTGAGTAGGACGGCGTAGGACGCCTCGGGTCCGCTCGAAGGCTCCACATCCACCGGCTTTGACCAGGTGCGTCCGGCGTCAGTGCTGCGCAGCGTCACCACATGCTGCCCGCCCGCGCCCTCCTGACCCGGCCCGGTGGTGATGACGCACACCCAGGCGCCATCGCCGGCCTTCACGATATAGGGCTGGTCGGAGTAACCTTCATCCGGAATCACCCAGCCGTTGGAAAGGTGGCGGGGGTCGGGTACCTGGGCGGCCATTGAGGCCGCCATGCACGCAATCAGAACAAGAGTCCGCATATCTAAAAGAGTAGCTTCAGGGAAAACTGTACCTGGCGCTCGCCGGTGGCCGAGTTGATGACGCCAAACGCAGTCGAGCCGAGTGCTTCGCCGGGTGTGAAGAAGTAAGGCGTGTTGGTGAGGTTGAACGCCTCCGCCCGGAAGAGCAAAGAGAAGCGCTCGCGCACGGGGAACGCCTTCTGCAGGGCGAAGTCATAGTTGACGCGGCTGGGCCCGCGCACATCGGGCAGCGTGCGTGACACATTGCCGAAGGTGAACGGATCGGGCACGGTGAAGCGCGATGTATCGAACCAGCGCGTCAGCCGCTGTTGAGGCGCGCCGCTCAACTCGGCCGACTGTCCGGTGCTATTGGGCCGCAGCACGCCGCCCCCCACTCCGCTGTTTCCGGTCGAGGTAAGCGCCAGCGGGAATCCGGAGTTCCATGTGAAGGCGCCCGTGGCGGACCAGCCGCCGATGATCCAGCGGATGCCTGCGGGCGCGCCCGACCCGAAGCGCTGCCCTTTGCCGAAGGGCAACTCCAGCGTATGGCTGATCACCAGGCGTTGGGAGATGTCGCCTTCGGAGAGGCCGCGCTCCGCCGCCAGATTGTAGAAATTCTGCACGGGCGGGACAAAGGCGCTTTCGCCGAAGATGCGGCCGCTGCCGTTGTCGATCAGCTTGGAGTTCGTATAGGTCAGCAGGATCTGATAGCCGCGGGCGAAACGCTTCTCGGTGCGCAGGAGGAAGGAGTGATACGAGGATGACCCCATGTTCTGCGCGACAGCCGGTGAGTTCGAGTTCACCGATGTGTACTGCGGGTATGGGCGAAGCAGTTGCGCCTGACTCACCGTGCGCTGGGACAGGATGCCGACATCGGCGATGCCGAAGAACGGGTTCGTCACCTGCCTGTTCAGGCCCGCGCCAAGCGCCTGATATTGCGGGTGAATCTGGTTCCAGTCACCCGACACCGGAATGCGGGTTCCCTTGTTGCCGGCGTAGCCCGTCTCCAGCAGCCACTGGCCCGGTAACTGGCGCTGCAGGGTGAAGTTCCACTGCTGGTTATAAATGTTCGACTTATTGCCACGATCCATCGCCAGAATACCCAATCCCATTTGTGTGCGATAAACTTCGGTGTTGGGCGCCTGCAGCAATCCTGTTGGGAAAGGATTGTCGATGGTGTTGAGCGGAGTCACCCCGTCCAGGCTTGCCACCCACGGTGTTGTGATCTGCGCACCGGGCATGCCGAAGTTCTGGGCGCCGGTGGTGCCGAATCTCGGGGAATGAAAGATGCCATAGCCCGCGCGCACCACGGTGCGGTCATTCATCCGGTAGGCCAGCCCCACGCGCGGCCCGAAATTCGCGTAAGTGGAATCGAACTGCCCGCGAGGCTGCCCGTCCTGTCCGGCCAGGCGCAGGACGCCGCGCAGCCCGCCGAGATCGGGAATCCGGATCGGGAAGGGGGAGTCGAAGTCGAACGTGCCCAGGCGGTTGTAACGTTCCGTGCGCGGCTGCTCATACTCCCAGCGCAGGCCGGCGTTGATCGTAAGCCGTCCCAGGCGGATATCGTCGTTGAAGAAAAACGAATAGTACATGTTGCGCAGTGAGCCCGCGGGCACGCTGCTGATGGATCCGCCGCCGAAGCCCGTCAACATCGACGCCAGCCCGTTGCCCGCCGTGAGCGAGGCGCGCAGCGGATCCGGCCCCTGTGTCTGGCCCAGGCCGAAGCTGTAACTGCCGGAAGGGGAACCGCCCTGATACGGAGTCTGATTATAGAGCCGGATGTCGGCGCCATAAGTCAGGGTGTGCCGGCCATGATACTCGGTCTGCTCGGCCACAAGGGAATAGATATCGTTGCCGCGGCGGATGCGGTCGCCGCCCGGAGCGCCCAGCCCGGTGTAGTTGGCGATGGAAATGGTGGGGAAAAGCTGCTCCTGGGCAGCCGCGGCAATGTTGGGCGAGAATCCAAGATCGTTCAGACTCACCAGCCCTGAGGAGCGTGGGATGCGTCCTTCAAACCGGCGCACTGCGCCCACGCGGAGATTGAGAATCCGCGAAGCCGACAAAGTGGACGTGAGGTTCACCACGCCCACAATGACGCGGTTGGTGGTGATGCCAAGCACGGTGTCCGCGATATTTCCGAACGGCCCGGACTGGCCGGTGTCGCCGGTGTTGCGGCTGGCGCGGCCGAACAGGCTGTGACGGTCGGAGAAGCGGTGATCCAGCCGCACCGACCATTGATCGCTATCGACGAAACTGGCCGGGTTCCATGCGTAATTGTTGATATTCGCCGGCCCCTGGCCCGGCTGATTGGGTCCGGGCATGAACTCCAGCAGGCGGCGCGCCACGCGGCTCTGCATGTTCTGAGGAACGATGTTGCCGGGGAAGGGATCACGGGCAAACCCGCCGGCCGCCAGCGCCCGCGTCGTGAATGGATTGTAGATGGTCACCTGCGCGCCGGCCGCGTTGCGGGCCGCGGAAAAGTCGCCCTGCTTCTCAGCCGCCGATGGCACGGTGAGAATTCCCGCGCCGCCGCCGATGTCTTCGCGATGCCCCTGGAAATCGCCGAAGAAAAACGTCTTGTTCTTCACCACCGGCCCGCCGGCCGCGCCCCCGAACATGTTGAAGTGAAACACCGGGCGCACCTGCCGCCGCGCATTGGAAAAGAAGTTGTTGGCCCGCATCCGGTCATTGCGGAAGAACCAGTAGGCAGAGCCATGATATTCGTTCGTGCCGCCCTTGGTGATGACGTTCACCACGCCGCCGCCGCTACGCCCGAACTGCGGCCCGAAGCTGTTGGTAAGCACCTTAAACTCCTGCGTGCTGTCGGGCGAAGGGGAGATCGCGAAATTATTGTTTTCCGGAAGCATGATGGACACGCCGTCCACCAGATAGTCGTTGGTGCGGAAGCGGCCCCCGTTGATGGAAATGTCGGAGAGAACGAACAGGGGCGCGCCCACATCGCCCGTCGATGCGGTGCTGCCGATGGCCCGGGGATTCACCTGCACGCCCGCGGTCAATCCCACCAGGTCAAAGATGTTGCGGCCGCGAATCGGCAGTTCTTCCACGGCCCGCGTGTTCACCACCTGGCCCAGGGAAGCGCTTTCCGATTCCACCAGCGGGGTTTCGCCGCTCACCGTGAGGCTGGTGGCCGTGTCGCCCACTTCCAGCCGGAAATCGATGCGCAGGCGCCCTTCCACTACCAGACTCAGCTTCTCGCGCACCGAGGTCTTGAACCCGCTGCCCGAAGCGCTGACGCGATAGGTGCCCGGGCGCAGGTAGTTCGCCTGGTAGAACCCGGCGCCGTCGGTGGCGGCACGCGTGGTCTGGTTGGTTTCCACGTGCAGCAGCTCCACGGATGCGCCGGGTACGGCGGCGCCCGTGGGATCGGTGATGGTGCCAAGGATTGCGCCGGTGATGTTCTGGGCGGCGGCGGGTCCGGAAATGAGCAGACTGGCGATGGCGGACAATAGCGCGGCGTGGCGGATCATGAAGAAGCCTCCCTCAAAACTGGTACCGCAGTTTTACGTTAAAGTCAAACGTGTACACTGAAAACTGGCGTGACAGTTTCACCGCAAAACCTGGCCCATGACGCCTATCGCAACCTGCGCGATGCGATCCTGGAGGGCCGTCTTCCTCCTGGCGCGCCGCTTTCCCGCCGCCGTCTGGCCGAACAGTTCGGCATGAGTCCGGTGCCGGTGGGAGATGCGCTCACGCGGCTGGAGGCCGAAGGACTGGTGGAAACAAGGGCCCGGGCGGGAAGCCGCGTGCGCATCCCGGCTCCGTCGGAAATCGCCGGCAACTACGAATTGCGCGAGGCCCTGGAAACACATTCCGCGCGGCTGTTCGCCGAAACCGCCAGCCCGGCGGTGCGCGAACGGTTGCTGGCCGCGGCGGCGCGATTGGATGCGGGCTTCTCGATCCTGGACCGTTGCCCTTACGACGCCAGGCGCCACGCCCGCATCGAACGAATGCACGTGGCGTTTCATCTGCTGATCGCGCGCGCCACGGGTTGCTCTGAGCTGGTCACCGCCATTGAACGCAGCCGCGTGCTGCTGTTCAACTGGCTCTTCATGCTTTCCGCCGAACTGGCCGGCCTTCCGCCGGGCTGGCATACGGAATTGGCAAAGGCGCTGGTTTCAGGCAAGCCGGAAGAAGCAGCCGAAGCCATGCGAACGCACGTGCGCTACCGGCGGCGCGAAGTGGCCGAGAAACTGCGCGAACTGGCGCGGCGGGCCGCCAAGCAGGAACGCATGGCTCGCGGGCCGCAGCGCCGCACGGGAAAATAGCATGTACACACGGCGTCAGATGCTGGCGGCGATGGCGGCAAAGTCCGCCCCGCGCACCAATGTCATTCTGATTCTGGCCGACGACCTCGGCTACGGGGACCTTGGCTGCTATGGCTCCACAACGGGCGCTACGCCGAACCTGGACCGTCTGGCCGCCGATGGCCTGCGATTCACCAATCACTACACCTGCTCGCCGGTCTGTTCGCCCGCGCGCGCCGGGCTGATGACGGGCCTTATACCGGAACGCACCGGAGTAACCGGCGTATTGCGTGACAAAGATGACTCGGGTGGCCTTGCCCTTGATCTTACGGTGATGCCGCAGCCGCTGCAGCGCCAGGGCTTCCGCTCAGCGCTGATCGGGAAATGGCACCTCGGCATGGGCGAAGCCTACCGGCCGAACCGCCGCGGCTTCGACTACTTCTGGGGCTTCCTCAACGGAACCATTGACTACCATACCCACCTTTCGATGGGCGGCGGCGCAACCGGCCGGCGCACCACTTACGAGGACGGCAGACCCGTGGAACTGGAAGGTTACTTTCCGGACCTGGCGTCGGCCAAGGCCGCTGAATTTGTGGAATCGCACCGTGACAAACCGTATTTCCTCTACCTGCCGCTGGCCTTGCCGCATACGCCCATACAAGCGCCGGAACGTTGGGTGAGCGGCTTTCGCGGGCGCCTGCCCGATTCCCAGGCAGTCTACAACGGGATGCTGCGCTCGATGGACGACGGCATCGGGCAGTTGCGCGCGGCCCTGGAGCGCACCGGCCAGTGGGACCGCACGGCGGTGGTCTTCCTTTCCGATCACGGGTGGGTGAAGAAGCGCCCGCCCGCCGAGGCCGGAAGCAATGGACCGCTGCGTGGCGGTAAGTATGAGTTACTCGAAGGCGGCATCCGGGTGCCTTGCATCGTCCGTTGGCCCGGGCTCACTCGGCCGGGAACGCTGACCGATGCCGTGTCCTGGCTGCCGGACTGGTTCCCTACAATCACCGGGCAGAAGTCGCGCGATGGTTTTGATCTGCGCGGCGTATTGCGGGGCGGGCGCGGGCCGGTGCGCGACCTTTACTGGAGGTTCGAAGATCCGCTGGTGAAGACACCGCTCAGTTTCGCCATCCGGCACAGGCAATGGAAACTGCTGAAGGTAGGGAAGGAGGAACATCTTTACGATCTGCGGCAGGACCCCGGTGAGGCGGTTGACCTTCGGAGTCGGGAACCCGGCATTGCCGCCAGTCTCGGGCGCAGGCTGAGTGCGTGGAAGTAACCGCGCCGTCAAAGTGCGAAGCTGGAGGTGTGCTGCCCGTCGCAATTACCATCGCCGGCTCCGATCCCTCCGGAGGCGCGGGGATCCAGGCGGATCTGAAAACATTTCATCAGTTCGGCGTTTATGGCGAAGCGGCCATTACGCTGCTCACCGTGCAGAACACCGAAAGCGTGGATGACGTGCTCTGCCTCGATCCGGGCTTTGTCGTGCGCCAGATTCAGACTGCCATTAGTGACATTCCGCCGCTTGCCGCCAAGACGGGGGCGCTGGGAAACGCGGCGCTGATTGAGGCGGTTGCCGGACTGGCCGGCTCGTTCCCCTGCCCGCTGGTTGTGGATCCGGTGATGATCAGCAAGCACGGGACGCCGCTGATGGCAGCCGAGGCACGCGACGTGCTGGCGGCCAGACTGCTGCCGCTGGCCAAGCTGGTGACCCCGAACCTGCATGAAGCGGAGGCTCTTGCGGGCATGGCCGTGGGTACGCTGGCGGAAATGGAACAGGCCGCGCTCCGGATACAGGCAATGGGGGCGGCAAACGTGCTGGTGAAGGGCGGCCACCTGGCGGGCGACACCACCGATCTGCTGCTGACCGAAGATGGCGCCGTGCGCCTTCTGCCCTCGCTGCGGATTGCCACGGTGCATACGCACGGCACCGGATGCACTTACTCGGCGGCCATCACCGCGGGACTGGCTTTGGGCGAGACGCTGGAGGCGGCCGTGGTTGGCGCCAAGGAATTCATCACCGAAGCCATTCGCACAAATCCCGGGCTGGGCCGGGGAAACGGGCCCGTGAATCATTTCGCGCCTTGTGGCAGGCGGAGTAATCTGTAAAGAGAAGGAGTAAGCGATGCAAGTCACCGGCCCGGCCCTGATCGCGGCGATGGAGGGGACCGAGGCGGCTTCGCCCGTCCTGTGGTGGCTGGGCCACTGCGGGTTCGCCATCAAGTATTACGGTATCGTGTTCTACGTGGATCCCTACCTGCCGCCGGGTGCCGGGCTGCAGCCGGCCGACGTGAACAACGCCGACCTGATCCTGTGCACCCACACCGATGCGCAGCACATGGATGCGGCCGCACTGCGCGGCATGCTGGATTCCTCGGCCAGGGCCAAGGTGGTGCTGCCAAAGAGCGCCGCGCGGCATGCCTTTGAGCTGGGCGTCCCCTACCACCGCATGACCACCACGGATTCGGATCTGCGCGTCGAATATTTCAAGATGGGCGTCTATGCGAGGGTGTACGCCGTTCCCAGCGCGCATCCGGATCTCTCCTGGACACCCATCGGCGGCTATCCCTACCTTGGTTATCTCATCCGCTGCGGCGGGACTACGATCTACCACGCCGGCGATTGCGTTCCCTACGACGGTTTGGCGGACCGGCTTCGTCCATATAACGTAAACCTGGCGTTGCTGCCCGTTGCCGGCCGTGAGCAAAACAACTTTACTCCCGAGGAAGCGGCGCAGCTTGCCTCCGATATCGGCGCCAGGTGGGTGGCGCCCATGCACTACGGTCCGGCCAGCGTAGAGGTGGCGGACCGCTTCACCAGCCACATGCTTTTCCACCGGCCCGAACAACGCTTCAAAGTGTTCAAGCCCTTTGAAGGCTGGCACATTCCCGAAGAGGGCGATATTTCCTGAATGATGCCCGGCGTTCTGCCCGTCCACGAACCGCTGCTGGTAAACACGCTGGGCCACAGCGCGGGCACGCTGATCTTCGGCATCTTTCTCTCCATGCTGTTGCGCGACCGCGCGGGCGCAAGGCTGCGCGGCAGCAGACTGACTTTGGCGGCCGCGGCGCTGGCGCTGTTGTGGAACCTGGCGTCGCTGCTGGTGATTGCCTGGAATCACGCCTCCGGGCCCATGCCGCACATACTGGTGGCGGTCAGTTCCTCGGCGCTCAGCCTGCTGCCGGCCGTGTTGCTGCACCTTTCGCTGGGCGGGCGGTTTCCCTGGGTTCGCATGGCGGGGTATGGCCTTGCACTGGTGACCATCGGCATCCATACCGGCGAATTGTTTGTTGACGCCCACAGTCTTCACCGGCTGGCGCTGCGCATCACCACCATCGGATTCGGCACGCTCACGCTCATCGCCATGGTGGGGCTGCTGCGCATCATGCCGCCCGATCGCAGGCTGGCGCCGCGGCTGGTGGCCACCATGTCTCTGTTCCTGTTCTCGCTGTCGCAAGTACATCTGGGGGAGAGCCATTCCGATTCCTGGCCGGTGGAGTTTGTGGCCCACCACGCGGGCATTGTCCTGGCCCTGTTCGTGCTCCTTCAGGATTACCGTTTTCTGCTCCTGGACGCCTTTCTCCGGTTTCTGGCGAACATCCTGCTGGCCGCGGTATTCGTTTTCGCGGCCGTGCGGACGCGTGTATGGTTGGAAGGCGCCGCCGGCCCGTTCTGGGAAGGAATGGTGCTGGTGGGCGGTTGCGCGGCCCTGCTGCTGTTCGCGTTTCTGCGCTCCCGGCTCGACAATCTATTCGGGCGGCTGCTGTTCTCGCGCCAGAACGTGGAATCCCTGCTGCATGAAATCCGCACGGGGGCCGCATCGGCTTCCGGAGAAAAGAACCTGGTGCAAGGCGCCGCCCTGCGCGTGGCCCGCTTCTTCGATGGCGACTTGATTCAGACGCAGCCGCCCGCGCACGGCCCGGCGCTTGCCGCGCCCGCCGCCGATCTGCCGCCGCCCGACCGTGAGCGACTGGAGACGGAGGGTGTGGAAGCCGTGGTTCCCATCAGGGTCTCAGCTTCGGAAACGCGTTGGATCCTTCTGGGACGGCGGGCGGGCGGAAGACGATACCTCAGCCGCGATTTTGAGGCGCTAAAGCGCGTCCAGGCCGAGCTTGCCGAACAGGTGGAACGGATCCAGGAAACGGAATTCCGCCGCCTGATGACGCAGGCTGAGCTAAGGGCGCTGCAATCGCAAATCCATCCGCACTTCCTGTTTAACGCGCTGAACACGCTTTATGGCGTCATCCCGCGCCAGGCCGAAGGGGCCCGCCGCACGGTGCTGAACCTGGCTGACATCTTCCGCTACTTCCTGAACACTGACCGGCAATTTATTCCGCTTGAGGAGGAGCTTTCTATCGTCCGCGCCTATCTGGAGATTGAGGCGCTACGTCTCGGGCCGAAGCTCGAGACGGAAATGGACATCGCGCCTGAGGCGCTGGGTTTCTCCATCCCCAGCCTTACCGTGGAGCCGCTGGTGGAAAATGCGGTGAAACACGGGATCGCGCCAAACCCCAAGGGAGGTGTGGTCCGAATCCAGGCGCGGGTGCGGGACGGCTCGCTGCGGATTACGGTCTCCGACACCGGCGCCGGCTTTCAACAGACAGGCACGGCAGGTGCTGGCGTGGGCCTGGAAAACGTCACCCGCAGGCTCCGCCTTTCCTATGGGAGCCAGGCCGATCTGAAAGTGGACAGCGGACCCGGCGGCACAACCGTGGAATTTGCGGTTCCCGCCGGAACGCCGGAATTGGTGTCGCCATGAGAGTGCTGATTGCCGACGACGAGCCGATCGCCCGCCAGGTGCTGCGCGAGACCCTGGAGGAACTTCCCGGGGTGGAGATTGCCGGCGAGGCATGCGACGGGTTGGAAGCAGTGGAGATGATTCAGAAGCTGCGTCCGGACGCGGTTCTGCTGGACCTGCAGATGCCCGGGATGGATGGCTTTCAGGTGGCCCGCTCGCTTCAATCCGGCGCTCTGCCACTGTTGATCTTCGTCACGGCCTATCAGAAGCACGCGCTTGAGGCGTTCGATGCCGGCGCGGTGGACTATGTGTTGAAGCCGGTCCGTACGGAGCGGCTGGCGGCGGCGCTGGCCAAGGTCCGCGCGCAGCTTGCGGGCATGCAACGGCCGCCGGAACAGCACAGGGAGATTCGAAAGATCGTCGGCCGGCTGGGGCAGGAACTGCACCTGCTGGATCCCGAGGATATCATCGCGTTTCAGGCCGAAGGGGAAGTGGTGTATATCCTCACGGCGCGCGGCCGCTACTATGCCAATCACACGCTGCGCGCGCTGGAGGCGAAGCTGCCCGGCGGCAGGTTCCGGCGGGTGCATCGCTCCACCATTATCAATACCGACCAGATCCGCAGGATATCGCCGCTCTCCAGCAAACGCTGGCTGCTGAAGATGTCGAACGGGCTTGAGGTGGTGGTCAGCAAACGCTCAGCCGGCGTGGTGCGCGAGGAGACCGGGTGGTAGCCAGGTTCGCCTCCGTCAGGGCGCACTCGGGATGATGGGCGCCCAGCAGCTTCCGTTTCATCTCCAGCGAGCGGCGGTAGAGCCTGCGGGCTTCCTTCATGTCGCCCATGGCCTGCTTCAGCGCGGCGAGGTTGTTCAGGTTCACCGCAATTTCGAGGTGTTCGGGACCAAAGCAGCGCTCAAAGCCTCGCAGGACACGCAGATAGATTTGTTCGGCCTCGGCATATTGCCCCCCGGCATCCAGGATCGCGGCCAGCGCCGCCTCATGGGCCAGCGTATCGGGATGATTCGGACCCGGCAGCTTGTGCCGGATCTCGCCGGAAAGGACAGTCGCGATGCCCGCCTGATCCCCCTGGCCACGCAGGTAGACAAGTGCGCGCCGGTAGAGCCGCTCCGCCTCTTCGAGGCGGCCCATGTATTTCTTCAGCAGCACGCCCAAACCGATACGAACCATGTTCGTTTCGTGGGCCGCCGGGCCCAGATGGCGGCGCGCCGTGCGTAAGGCTCCAAGCGCGGCTTCGGATTCCTGATAACGGCCCAATTCCCGGAGCGCGCGGCCCGCTGCCGCCTGTCCCTGGACCAGAATCCGGTAACCGTCAAGACCTTCCACTGACTGCGCCTTGCCGCGCATGATCGACACGGAGCGGGTTGCGCATTCCAGTTCCTGAGACCAGTTGCCGCGCCGGTTCAGAATGCCGGCCAGTTCGTTCAACAGATTGGCCGCGTCAGGTGACTCCGCGCCGGCAGGAGCCTCCACCTGGGTCAGCGCCTGGCGGCAGGCGGTTTCGGCATCCTGGTAGTGGTCACGGGTTCGGGCCCTGGTCATCGGTCTTCTGCTTGCGGTCTGGACGCGGCTGGCGCCGCCTCCATCGGTATACGCGCAGTCAGGACCCCCGGTAGCTCAAAGTGAATCCGAAATAGCCCGGGCGGGTTTTCACCACAAGGGCAAACCAGACACGCGTGGTCGGGACGCGAGGGTCCCGGCGCGGGTAAGGAATCCCTTGTGGTGAAATCCCGTTCCCATTAGTGCATGCCGTTTCGTACGTGTTTCAAAGATTCTGGCGGGGTCGGGCGGAATGGATGGGGTGAACCCAACCCCGCAAGTCGCTTAGGCCTCCTGCAGCAATCGCCCGGCTTCACTGTAGACGGACGAACGCGCCTCCTTAGCCAGCGTCTTTCCGAATGCGGCCAGCCAACCGAGATGTTCGCGCCGGAAAGCGTCCAACACGGCCGGCGGTTCCCCAAGTTCCACCAACCGGGCATAGAACAGCAGCAGCAGGCCGGCGTGGTCGGCCGGTTCGGAATCGGTGACAGGCTCGAATCCGTAACGGCGGTACCAGGCGAGGGCCGAATGGTGGGGTGGTCCCAACAGCCGTGGGGCGTCCCCTTGTACCGACTGCCACGGCGGGCAGATCGCGCCCTGCGGGCTGAGGAAGAGCCGCGCATAGTCCAGCGCGGCGGCCTCATCGCCCGCCGGAGGCTCCAGCAAAAGGTCGCCCACTGCGTAACACGTGTCCGGTGTCATAGTGCCTCGATGTTGCAGACGGCGTCCATGATGCAGGATGCGCCGCCGTAGTTGCCGGCCGCCAGGAAATCATCGATGGAGGCGTCAGGGACCAGGTCGCCGTCGCGTACGCCCTTCTTCCCCGCCGCACCGAGAAAGCGCGACTGGTGGCCGAAGCCGTGCGCCACCATGATGGCGTCGGGCCGTAAGGTTTCGCTGAGGTGAGCCGGCAGCTCGATCTGGCCCACGCGGGAGCTGACACGCACTTTCTGCCCTTCGCGGATTCCCAGTTTGCCGGCCAGGGCGGGGTTCAGAATGGCGGCGTTGTCAGGCATGATCTCATTGAGAATCCGGTTGTTCTGGGTCGTGTTCCGCTTATGGATTCCCGGGATGAAAGTCATGTAGTAATAGGGGTAGCTCGGGTTCGTTTCCTCACGTTTGGGTATCCACTTGGGCAGTGGATCGGTGCCCCGCGTAGCGAACTGCGGGACGTAGATCTGGCACTTGTTCTGCGGATGGCCGGTAGTGAAGGACGTGCGCGGGGTGAACGGCGCGGGCCGTTCCACGATTCCCTTTGCGCGGAACTCGGCGAAGTTCTCGCCCAGGCCGGCGCGCTTCACCTTTTCATTCAACAAAGTGGTGGGATTGATGGCGGAGCCGTCGGGAAGAGTGAAGTACGTTGGCGCCAGGCGCCTGCCCAATTCGATGGCCACCGAGGCGATGGAGCGCGCCTCAAAAATTGGCGCGGCAACGGCGGCGCGGGCCACCGCCTGCGGATATTTGGCGTGATAATCTCTCACCACAACGTCGTTGCCCTCCAGATACATGGCCGAAGGCAGCACGATGTCGGCCATCGATACGGTGTCGGTGGGGATGAAGTCCATCACCACCATGAAGTCCACGTTCTTCATCGCCTCCTCCATGCGGCGTGGATTGGGGAAACCGAGGATGGTGTAGCCGTTCCAGAAGGCGAACTTGATCATGCCGGGGAACTTATTGAGCATGCCGTCGGCCAGCGTGGAGAAAATTCCGGTGTCGGTTTCGGTGACCAGGGGCAGTTTGTCACGGCCGTCCACGCGGCGGCCCCGTTTGGCGGGATAGGCCGGGGGAGGATAGATCGCATCCACTCCCGGAACGGAGATGGCGCGCGGGAAATAGCGGCCGCCGGGCCGGTCCACGGTACCCGCCAGGATGTTCAGGATGGAGATGGCGTGTACCAACTGGGTGGAGTTCATATAGTTGGCGCACAGCGTCTTCTTATGAGCCGGGGCGATGCTGGCTTCCGAAGCCGCAAACTCACGCGCGATGCGGCGGATTTCGCCGGCCGGCACGTCGCTGATGCCGGCGGCCCATTCCGGCGTGTATGCCGCGAAGTGTTCGCGGATCGCCGCTTCGTGTTCGGCGAAGTTGGTGTAGCTGTCGACGAATTCCTTGTTGTAGAGGTTTTCGCTGATGATCACCTGGATCATGGCCAGCGCCACCGCCAGGTCCGTGCCGGGGCGGATGTTGTGCCACTCATTCGCCATGCGCGACGTCGGCGTGTATTGCGGCGAGAAGTGGACGATCTTTGCGCCATTGGAGCGCGCCTGCACGATGCCGTTGGCGTAGACAATCTTGGCCTTGGTCACCAGATCCCAGCCGAACAGCAGTATGTATTTCGAATTCTCGAAATCGTTGCACCAGGTCTTGCCGCCGGTGGTGTAGCGCTGCACGATACGGTCGGTTTGGAAGCAGACGTCGATGTGATCGACGCGGTTCACCACGCCCATCGCGTTCATAAAACGCGCCCAGAGATCGGGCGCCGGCAGCGTGACGAATAACAGAGACTCGGCGCCATACTGATCCACTGTGGACTTCATCCTGGCGGCGATGGTGTCCAGCGCCTCCTGCCAGCTTATGCGAACCCAGCCCGGGTCCTCATTGAAGCCTTTCCTGGGATTGGTGCGGCGCATGGGGTATTTCAGCCGGTCCGGATCGTAGAGGAACTGCGCGCCCGCCGTGCCCTTTCCGCAGAGGTGGCCGTCGCCGTGCTTGTCGCCCGGAAGTCCTTCAATGAACCGCACCACGCCGTCTTCGAGCGTCGCCTGAAGGCCGCACGCCGGAGAACAGATCCCGCAGCAGGTGTTGACTTTCGTGATGGTGGCGGCGCGGGCGGAAACCGGCCGGAAAAACTGTTCAAAGGCCGCCGCCCCGGAGAGTTGGAGTAAATTTCTTCTGGTCAGTGTCATGGGTATCCTCGCTTAACTCACCGGATAGGGGTCATTAACAAACCGGATGTGCGGTTTGGTCTGGTTCGGATTGGCGAAGTTTTCCGTCGTAGCCATGCCAATCGTGGAAATTTCGCTCCACTTGCCCCACTTCAAAGCGCCGGTGGGGCAGATGGTGGCGCAGGCCGGTTGCAGGCCCGTTTCGATGCGGTCATAACAGCCCGTGCACTTTTCCATCTTGCGGGTGCGGGTGTTGAATTGGGGCGCCCGGTAGGGGCAAAAGGAAGCGCACAGGCCGCAGCCCACGCACTTTTCCGGGTCAATGAGCACCAGGCCGTCCTGCGGCCGCCGGAAGATCGCTTTGGTGGGGCAAACCTGCATGCACCAGGCTTCGTCGCAGTGGTTACAGGCCATGGAAAGCGCCTGCATACGGACCTGGGGGAAAACACCCATCTCCCGCACGAGAACCCGGCGATAGCGTACGCCTACGCCGGTTTCGACGTTATTCCATTGTTTACAGGCCGATTCGCAGGCCCGGCATTCGATGCACTTCTTCGGATCGAGAAGCCAACCATATGTTTCCATGCATCCTTCTCCATATAGACAATCAGTCCTCTGGATGGGGAAGCAATTGCCGTTCCACTGGCGGGCGACTGTTGGATGTGTTTTGCTGTCAATAAGATATGGCGGCGAGCCGGGCCTGCGTGAACGGAACTGGGTGCGGGATATCGCTCATCGCTTCTCCAGTGATATGCTGCTGGGTGCCTATGCACCGGCGAACCTTTCTCCTTTCCGCATCCGCCGCCGCCGCCCAGACGGTGTCCTGGCAGGCCGGCGCCGTCACTCACCTGCTGCCCACGGCCAGTGAGAATCGCATCCTGCTCAAGGCATCCTTCCGGCAGAAGCAACGCGCGCCCGTTCTGCGAACCGGGAAACAGACCGTGCCCGGACGTCCCACCGATACGCAAGGATACTTCTGGTCGTTTGACGCGCAAGGCCTGGCGCCCGGCCAGCCACACACTCTCGAACTGCTGGATGAGGGCAAGCGCCCGCTTTGCGATCCCTGGCCGGTGAAGACTTTCCCGGCGCCCACGGATCGCCCGCAACGATTTCGCCTGATGGTTTACACCTGCGCGGGTGGCGACGAACGGCTTCGCGGCGCGGGCGGCGCCAGCAATTTCCTTCCGCTCGCGCTGCGCCAGCGCCTGTTCGATCGTGCCCTGGCCTTCACACCGGACGCCATCATCGGAAACGGTGATCACATTTACTGGGACCTTCGGCAAACCGGAGCGCCGCCGCAATATCCGGAGGACATCCTCGCCTCCACCGGACGCTTCGTGCGAACCCAGCCGGTGTTCGGCACCGCGAATGAAGACGTGCTGAAACGCGTGTGCGAGCAGCAGATCGGCAGACTTTATGGCACGCGATTCCGCTCCACGCCGGTCTTCTTTCTGCAGGACGATCACGACTATTTCGAGAATGACGACGCCAACGCCCGGATGGTGACTTACCCGCCGGATCACTTCATGCTGCAACTGGGGCGCGGCACGCGCAACCTCTATTTCCCTGAGTTTCTGCCCGATGCCGAGCGTCCGCCGGGTCTGCCGGGCGCATCGGCGCCCGATAAGCCGCAAGGCGTGGGCGAAAGTTTCGGCACCATTCGCTACGGCAGTCTGGCGGAGGTCGCGTTGTTTGATTGCCGGCGCTATTTGTCGCTGGCCGGACCCAATGCGTGGATCGTACCGCCGGAGGTGGAACAATGGCTTGGCGCGCGCGCCGCCGATACGCGGGTCTCGCATTTCGTGAATCTTTCGTCGATGCCGCCGGTGTTCAGCGCGGGTAAGTGGGGAGACTGGTATCCGGACATTCTGGGTCCAGACGGCAAGCTGACCACCAAGGTGGAAAAGCCATATTATCAGCAGGGCTGGCTGAAGCAGCATGACCGCCTGATGCAGACGCTTTCCTCGATGAAGGGCCGCGTTCCCATCTGGATCAGCGGCGATATGCACGCGCACGGCGAGGCGCGCCTGCTGCGTGGCGCCGAAGCCGATGTGCGGCGCAATCCGGTGAATGTGTTTCTTTCGGGCGCATTGGGTACCGGGAACGGCTGGCCGTCGAGAGGGCGGCGGACGCGGCCCTATCCCTCGCAGACGATCGAGGTGGAGGAAAGGCTGCCAGCGTTGGAGGAGAACGGGTTCCTGATTGTGGACTTCACACCGGATGCAATCACGGTGCGCTTCTTCCGATGGTTGCCGGAGCGCGGCGCCGATGCCATCGACCGGCTGGAGCCCTTTCGGACGACGGAGCTCAAACGCGGGTGACACGAGGGCCGCACGGTCATTTCAGTTTCGCGCGAAGGAACCCGATCGACCTCTGAAAGGCATCGCGAACAGCGGCATCGTCCATCGCCCGGTCGAAGGAGTGAGGCAGACCGGGCAGGATTACCAACTCATGTTCGATGCCTCGCCGCTTCAACTCATCGGCCATCCGCCTGGATTGCTCCACCGGCACATCGGTATCCTGATCGCCGTGCAGCATCATTGTTGGCGGGTAGCCGCGATGCACCAGGAGGACCGGACAGTAGCGGCCGAGCTGCCTGCGCTGGGTGACGGGATCGAACCCGGCCACAAGCAAAGGCCATAGTCCCTGTTGGCGCGTGTAGAGATAGAAGCGGGCACGTGAGTTTTTCGGGGGCGGCTCGGCCAACTCGGCCGTCCCCACGGCGGCGAACGCCTCCTCCTTTGAGACCTCCGGTTGCCTGCGATAAAACGCATCGGGTTTGGCGTACCAGTCGGCGGCGATATCGCCGTATCCGTACCAGGCCACCAGGGCTTTCGGCGCAGGCCGCAGCTTCGCGCCAGCAAGCAGCGTGAGGTAGCCGCCCGCCGATTGCCCCACCACGGCGATGCGTTCGGGATCGGCGTCGAACAGCCGAGGGCCATCCTTTCGAATCCAACGGTAGGCATCGGCGATGTCCTCCCAAAGGGCGGGCAGTCTGGTCTCCGGCGCCAGGCGATAGTCGAGGGAAACGACGGTGAATCCCGTTTTCTGGTAGAGGGCAAGTTGGAGGGGCCGTGAATCGGCAAGGGAATTTCGGCTGCCCATGATGAGTGCTCCGCCGTGAATAAACAGGATCACGGGCCGAGGGGCGGCGCCCTCCCCCCGGTATACTTCGGCGCGGATTTCCAGCGTCCCCACGCGCTTATATGTGAAAGTGCCGGCGAAGGCCGCGCCAGCCAGCCATATTCCCAGGATCAGCGGCTTCATCCCGCCATTGTAGTAAGATCCGAAAGTGAATCTTCCCAGCACATGCCTGTTCCTGTTCGCCGCCGCGCTGGCCGCCCAGCAGAACGATCCGGCAGCCGAGGTGAAAGCGAACTACACGAAGTACGAATACCGCATCCCGGTTCGTGACGGAAAACGGCTCTTCACCTCGGTCTACATGCCGAAGGACCTTTCCAAATCCTACCCCATCCTTCTTTCCCGCACTCCCTACAGCGTGCGCCCGTATGGCGCGGACCAATACCGCGCGGCACTGGGCCCCTCCGATTTTTTCCGGAAAGCGGGCTACATCTTCGTCTACCAGGACGTGCGCGGCCGCTACAAGTCGGAAGGGGAATTTGAGCAGATCCGCCCCCGCAACCCCGGCGGGGTGGACGAAACCACCGACACCTGGGACACGGTGGAGTGGCTGGTGAAGAACCTGCCAAACAACAACGGGCGCGTCGGCGTGTGGGGCATCTCCTATCCGGGCTTCTACACTTCCACGGCCATGATCGACGCACATCCGGCCATCAAGGCCGTCTCGCCGCAGGCGCCGGTTGGGGACTGGTTCATCGGGGACGATTTTCACCACAATGGCGCGTTCTACCTTGCCCACGCTTTCCGCTGGTTCTGGTCCAACAGCCGCACTGGCGCTGATGCCAAGCCCAACGCCGAGCGGATCAACTATGACTATCCCACTCCGGACGGCTATGACCTGTTTCTATCGATGGGCACGCTGCCCGAGATCAATGAGCGGCTGCTGAAGCATGACGTGCCCTTCTGGAAGGACCTGATGACGCACGGCACTTACGATTCGTTCTGGCAGGCGCGCAACGTGCGGCAGCATCTGAAAAACATCAAACCCGCGGTGATGACGGTGGGAGGCTGGTTTGACGCCGAAGACCTGTTCGGCGCGGTGGAGACCTACCGTTCGGTGGAGAAAGGTTCGCCGGGCGGGTTCAACATCCTGGTGATGGGCCCGTGGCATCACGGCGGCTGGTCAAGCACAGACGGGCGATCGCTGGGCCACCTGAACTTCGCGGCGCCAACATCGGTTTTCTACCGCGAGAAGATCGAGTTCCCGTTCTTCGAGCATTTTCTCAAGGACGCGCCGGACCCGAAACTGCCGGAGGCGTACGTCTTTGAGACCGGGGCGAACCAGTGGCGCAAGTACGATAAGTGGCCTCCGGCGGGCGCGGCTCTCAAGCAGTTCTACTTACAGCCGGGGGGAGGCCTGGGCGCGGCCCCGCCTGCCGCGGCCGGTTTCGATGAGTATGTGAGCGATCCCGCGAGGCCGGTCCCCTATATTCCCGGCATCGCCAACACAATGACCCGCGAACACATGCTGGACGACCAGCGCTTCGCCTCCACGCGGCCCGACGTGTTGGTTTATCAGACGGAACCGCTCGAACGGGATGTAACATTCACCGGGCCGCTGGAGGCGTCGCTGCATGTCTCCACCACCGGTACCGACGCCGACTGGGTGGTGAAACTGATTGATGTTTACCCGCCCGACTATCCCGATCCTTCCCCCAATCCCGCCGGAGTGAAGATGGGCGGTTACCAGCAACTGGTGCGAGGTGAGCCGTTTCGCGGTAAGTTCCGCAACAGCTTCGAGAAGCCGGAGCCGTTTTCGCCGGGCAAGGTCACCAGGGTGGTGTTCGCGATGCCGGATGTTTTCCACACCTTCCGCTCCGGGCACCGCATCATGGTGCAGATCCAGAGCTCCTGGTTTCCGCTGGTGGACCGCAATCCCCAGAAGTTCGTGGACATTTACAACGCCAGGAAGGACGATTTCCAGAAGGCGGTGCATCGCGTACACCGTTCGCCTGGAGCGGCGTCCGCAATTGCAGTGCGGGTGCTGGAATAACCGGTCAGTTCTGGGTCACCGTAACGGTCTCACAGACCATGCAATGCAGGGTGCCGTCGGGGTTATAGACCGAAGTACAGCGAGTGGTGGTGGTAGTGGTGGTGCGTCTCGGCTCGACAACCGGCCGCGTGGACAGGAAAGAACCCCAGTCTCCGCTATCACCGGGTCTTGGGCCTACGGCCGAGCCCTGTGCAAAGTCATAGTCCACCCGCTCCACCGATTCATCCAGCAGATTCACGTTCGTCACTCCCACTCCGGTGATGCGCTGCGGCGCGCCATCGGGGCCGGTAGGAAGCTCAAAGGTGAAACCGATGATGCGCCCGTGCAGCGTGCCGGTGAAGTTCACACTTTCCGGGGCATTCATGACCGGAGCATAGGGATTGCCCTCATAGATCACCGATGGCAGCGGACTCCCGTCGGGCAGCGTTCCGCGGGTCACCTTGCCGGAGATCGACCCATCATCGTAAATGTTGATGGTGATGTCGCCCATCAGCGCGATGGGCAACTCACCGGGGATGCGGCGCTTAGCGATGGTGACTTCGAAAGCGCCGCCGACCGTCTTCTTCAGCGCGGGCTCAGCCAGCGCGGGGACCACATTCAGCAGCGCGAACAAGGATGCGAGTAAGATTCGTTGCTTCATGCAAATCCATACGAGCAGGGGCTGCCCGGCGGATTTACCGGCTAATCCACAACGCGCGCCAGTACCACAGCCTTGTTTTCCAGCAGTTGCCCAAGCACGGCCTCGGGCACCGTGTCGTCGGTCTCCACCAGGGCGATGGCGTGCAGCGGCTGGCCCGCCGCGGAGGGTTTTTCCTGCCGTCCCAGCGAGAAGTTCGCAATGTTGATGCCGTTGCGGCCGAGTACGGAGCCGACGTGCCCGATGACACCCGGCATATCTTCGTTGCGCAGGTAAATCAGGTGTCCGGCCAGCCCGGCTTCGCAGTAGATGCCGTCCACCTGCATCAGGCGCGGCCGGCCCAGCACCACGGCGCCTTCCACGGTGGTGACGCCAGCGTTTGTCTCCAGTTCCAGGCGGATGGAATCGGTGAATCCGGAGCGGCCATCGTGGCTCTCCACCACGCTCCAGCCGCGGGCGGCGGCGATCTGCATGGCGTTCACCAGGTTGGCGCGCTGTTCGGTGGAGCGCTTCAGCACGCCGGCCAGCCCGGCGTTGCGCAGCAGCGTGGTATTCATGTCGGCGATGCGCCCGCTGTAAACCAGCTTCACGGTTTTCGGATTGCCTGTCGCCACGTAAGAGGCGAAGTTACCCAGCCGCTCAGCCAGTTCGATAAACGGTCCCAGTGTCTTGTAGTGTTCCGGGGACAAGGCAGGCATGTTGACGGCATTGATGGCGACGCCGTTCAGCAGGTATTCCACCACCTGTTCGACGATACGAATGCCGACAATCTCCTGCGCCTCTTCGGTGGAGCCGCCGATGTGCGGCGTCGCGATGAGACCGGGGGCTTTCAATAGCGGGTTGTCGGCCGCCGGAGGTTCCGGATCGAACACATCCAGCCCCGCGCCGGCCACTTTGCCCGAGTTCATGGCTTCAAGCAGCGCCGCCTCATCCACCAGTTCGCCGCGCGCGCAGTTGACGATGCGGACGCCTTCCTTCATTCGCGCGAACGCTTCCCTGCCCAGCATTTTCCGGGTTTCCGGCGTCATTGCCATGTGCAGCGAGATGTAGTCGCTGTGGGCCAGCAGCGAATCGAGCGAAACCAGTTCCACGCCCATATCGGCGGCGGCCTGCGAATTCACGTATGGATCCGAAGCGATGATGCGCATCTCAAAGGCCTGCGCGCGCTTCACCACTTCCCTTCCGATGCTTCCCAGGCCCACCACGCCCAGCGTCTTGCCGCGCAGTTCATTGCCCAGGAACTTCTTCTTCTCCCACTTGCCGGAAGTGGTGGAAGCCGAAGCCTGCGGCACCGCGCGCGCCATCGCCAGCATGAGCGCGATGGTGTGCTCAGCCACTGAGATGGCGTTGCCCCCGGGCGTGTTCATCACCAGCACACCCGCGGCGGTGGCGGCATCCAGATCCACGTTGTCCACGCCCACGCCCGCGCGTCCCACCACGCGCAGTTTCGGCGCTTTCGCCAGCACTTCCTTGTTCACCTTCACCGCGCTGCGCACGAACAGCGCGTCGCAATCGGGCAGGTGTACGGAATATTCTTTCGGATCGGAGACAACAACATCCCACCCCGGAACGGCCTTCAACTTCTCGATGGCCGCCGGGGACATCGGTTCGGCGATTAGTATCTTCATTCGATGCTCAGGCTCCCACCGTTTCCTTGGCGAAAGCCGCTTCGGCGTAGACGTTCTGCACCGCCGCCACACCGGCGCCATATTTCACCGGGAAGCCATTCGAGTTGAGGATGATCTCCAGCGCGCCAACCACGGCGAACAGGTCGGCAAAGTCGAAGTAACCCAGGTGCGCGATGCGGAAAATCTGGCCCTTCATTGAGCCCTGGCCGTTGGCGATCACCATGCCGAACTGGGTTCGGAAGCCCTTCACGATCACGCCGGAATCCATGCCGGCGGGCGCTTTCACGGCGGTGACGGAAGCGGCCGGGGAATGGGGGGAGAACAGTTCCAGGCCCATCGCGGTGGCTGCGGAGCGTGTTGCCCTGGCCAGCATCTGCGCGTTGTCGATCAGCTTGTCCATGCCCAGCTCCTTGACGTACTTCAAGGCTTCGCCGAGGGCGATGATCAGCGACACGGCGGGTGTCCAGCTCGATTCGCCGTTCTGGGCGTTCTTCAACTCTTTCTTCAGATCGAAATAGAAGTGCGGAATGTCGCAGGTGGCCGTACGTTCCCACGCCTTCGGGCCGACGGAAATGAAGCCCAGGCCCGGCGGGATCATGAACGCTTTCTGAGACCCGCCGATCACCACGTCCAGTCCCCAGCCGTCGATGTCGAGCGGCATTGTGCCCAGCCCGGTAATGGCGTCGATGACGAAAATCGCATCGGTGTTGCGGATGGCCGCCGCCATCGATTTGATGTCGTGGGCGGCGCCGGTGGACGTCTCCGAAGCCTGAATAAAAACACCGCGCGCGTCCGGATTGTCCTTCAGCGCCTGCTCCACACGGGCGGGCGTAACCACTGAGCCGTAGGGCTCCTCCAGAACCACCGCATTGAGGCCGAAAGCCTTGGTGATGGCCACCCAGCGCTCGCCGAACTTGCCCGCCGTGCAGACGATCACTTTGTCGTTGCGGCGGAACAGGTTGGACACCGCGGCTTCCATTGCGCCCGAACCGGATGACACCAGGGGCAGCACCTCGTTCTTCGTGCCGAAGACGATCTTCAGATCGGCGAGAACCTCGCGATAAATGCGTTGAAAATCCTGGGTACGGTGATGGACGTCGGAGGCCATCATCGCGTACAGCGCTTTAGGAAGCAGAGGCGTGGGCCCCGGCGTGAGCAGACGTTGTTTCCGGATATGCATGATGTTTGCTACTTGGGATGAGAACGAAAAAGTGGCGTTCGGATGACGAACTCTTCTAGAATAGCAAAGCGCGGCTTACGCCCGGCTGGCGGGTACGCGTAATGGTACTAGTGCTATGCCCCTAATGGATCGACTGCAAAAAGACATGGTGGAGGCGATGAAGGCGAAGCAGGAGCTTCGGCTTGGCGCCATCCGCATGGTGAAGGCCGCCTTGATGAAACACAAGGTGGACACAATGAAGGAGATCGATGAAGCCGCCGAGATGCAGATTCTGAACTCGATCATCAAGCAGCGGCGCGAGGCGGCTGACATGTTTCGCAAGGGCGGGCGGCTGGAACAGGCGGATAAGGAAGAAGCGGAGCTGAAGATTGTGGAAGGCTACATGCCCGCTTCCGCCACCGATGAGGAAATCGAAGTCGCCATCGCCGCCGCCATGGCCGAAACCGGCGTTACGTCGATCAAGCAGATGGGAGTGGTGATGAAGGCGGCGCAGGCGAGGCTGACGGGCAAGCGCGTGGATGGCAAGGCGATGAGCGACAAGGTGCGCTCGAAACTTAGCTGACATGCGGATTCTGTCGATACACGCGCACCCGGATGACGCCGAGATCCTGGCCGGCGGGACCCTGGCGCTGCTATCGCAGCGCGGACACCAGATCACGATCGTCACGATGACGCCGGGGGACAAGGGTTCGAAGGAGTTGTCAGCCGATGAGATCGCCGCGGTACGGCGCGGGGAAGCCGCCCGGGCCGCTTCCCTGATCGGGGCCTCTTACCTGTGCGCGGAATTCCGAGACCTGGAGATCTTCAACGACAACCCTTCGCGGAAGCGGATCGTGGAAATTCTGCGGCGGGTGCAGCCGGGCCTGGTGCTCACCTCGGCGCCTTCGGACTACCTTTGTGATCACGAAATGACCAGCCTGCTGGTGCGTGATGCGTGTTTCGGAGCGGGGTGTCCGAATTATGCCACCGATGCCGCCGATCCGGCGCCGGCGATCGACTATATCCCGCACCTCTACTTTATGGATCCCATCGGCGGCGCGGACCGCGAGGGCGAACCGGTGCTGCCTGATTTTGTGGTGGACGTGACTTCCACGTTCCAGGTGAAGTGGGAAATGCTGGCCGCGCACGAAAGCCAGCGGGAGTGGCTGCGCCGCCACCATGGCATGGACAACTACATGGAGACGATGGCGGCGTGGACGAAGACCTGCGGCCACAGGGCGGGTCTACAGCTTGGCGAGGGATTCCGGCGGTACAAGGGGCATCCTTATCCGGAAACGCCGCTGCTTGAGACG
>JANRLE010000326.1:0-13067 GCA_033762895.1 Bryobacteraceae bacterium
CACGCCTACGAAGGTCAGACCGCCGCGCGTGGTCAGCCCCGGCGCCTGAAGGGGAGAGGCGGCGGTAAAGTCGAAGTTCGTGAGCTTGTCGAAGCGGTCTTTACGCGGCGTTTCGTAATCCCACCGCAGGCCCAGGTTAAGGGTGAGCCGGTTGGTTACCTTGTAAGTATCCTGCAGGAAGAGTCCATAGGAACGTGTGGTTTGCGTCACGGGTGGCGCGGGCGTGATTCCACCGCCGGGAACACCCAACAGGAAAGTGGCCAGCGCGAGCCCCGCCCCCGCGCTGGACTGCGCCGGATTTGGCCCCTGCGTCCATTGCGGCGTGAATTGGAAGTTTACCGCGTTCGCCCCGGTCTGCTGATTGAAGAACTGGATCACGCGCGCTTCGGCGCCCCACTTCAAAGTGTGCCGCGTGAGCGACTTGGTGATGCTGCCCTGCCAGGCATGGGAAGTGTTGCCCAGCCGGATGAGGTCACCCGCGCCCAATGCGCCGCCAACCACGATGTTCGGAATCGAGCCGGTCACATTGAAGCCGGTGATGCCGATGAAGGGAAAAGCCCGCGGTTCGCCGATTTGTGCCTGCAGGTTCGAAGGCAGACCGAGAGAGGCAATATCGAATCCGTCGGAGAACGGCTCGCGCTGGTTCCCAAGCCGCGTGATCGAATAACGGATGGAACTCAGCATCGTCGGCGAAATGGTAAAGGTATCTTCCACTACCGCGTTCTGGCGGTTGAAGATCTGTGGTCCGGTGCCGGGCGAGGCCGGGTTGTCACGGCCGTAAGGCGCCGCGCGGTTGAACGGCGTGTCGTCGTAGGAATAGCGGCCGAACAGGCGGTGGCTTGGGGTGAAGTTGTGATCCAAACGAATGCTGAAGGAATCCTTGTCCACGCGGTTGCCGTCGGTGCGCCCGTAATTGTTGACGCCGGTGAGGGCGTTGCCGGTGGCATTGGGCGCCGGGAAGAACTTCAGCAGATTTCGCGCCACCGGATCGATGCGGTTGGCGGGAATCAGGTTGCCTGCAAACGGGGTGCGCACGAATCCGCCGCCCGCGGGATTGGCGCGAGTGGTGGCCGGATCAAAGATCGTCACCACGTTGCCCGCCGCGTTGCGCGCGTTTGAGAAATCGCCCGCCAGTTGATCCACCCGCGGCACGGTGCCTGTGAACGTAATGCCCTGAACGAACCGCACAATTTCCACACCCGCGAAAACGAACGTCTTGTTGCGGATAATGGGCGCGCCAATGACGCCGCCAAACTGGTTGAACTTGAATGGCGGCCGCTGCTTGCCCGACGCATTGGCGAAGAAGTCGTTGGCGTTCAATTTATCGTTGCGGAAAAACTCGTACAGGCTGAAGTGCAGGTCATTGGTTCCGCTGCGTGTGACCACGTTGAACACGCCGCCCGCCGCGCGTCCGTATTCGGCGCTGAAGTTATTGGTTTCAACTTTGAACTCCTGCACCACGTCCGGATTGGCGTTCACCACCGGCTGATTCTGCGAGGGGGCCGAGTTTGGGGCGCCATCCAGCAGGAATTCGTTGGCGCTGGCGCGCTGGCCGTTGATCATGAACGAGACCGTGCTGATCTGGTCAATGGGCAGGTTGTTGACGCCGCTGGCAGGCCGCACGCTGGGCACCAGCATCGCAAGGGCGTAGGGATTTCGGCCCAGCAGCGGCAGCTCACGGATCTGCTTTTCGCCGATGACCTGGCCGACGGTGGACGATTCGCTGTCGAGCAGCACGGCCTGCGCCGATACCTCCACGCTTTCGGCCACCGCGCCCACCTGCAGGGTCAGATCCAGACGCGCGGCCTGCTGCACCTGGAGGATCAGCCCGGTCTGGCGCAGCGGAACGAACCCGTCGCGCGCCACCTTCACCACGTACTCGCCGGGCGCCAGTTGCGGAACGTGATAGAAGCCTTCCGCGTTGGTATCCACGGTCACTTCGATATTGGTGGCAACAGATTGCACGGCGACGCGCGCGCCCGGCACCACCGCGCCACTCGGGTCGGTGATGCGTCCGGTGAGCGATGCGGTCTGCGCAAAAGCGGCCGATACCGCGATCAGGTAGAGAGAAAGAGTTCTTTTCATGACAGCCCCCTGCGATTGGAAAAATCGGGTATGGCCATCATATACCGGTTCGATGCCGGCCCGCTTCGCTTAAGGCCGCAGGAACATGCCGTCCACGATGAGGCGATAGTTGCCGCCCAGCGTCTGGAAGATGAGCCGGATGGAGCGTACCGCGCTGATGTCGAAGCTGCCGTCGTCCACCACGTTCCAGCTTGAAGCGGTAACCAGCGGAGCCCGCACTTCATACCAGCTCTGTGAAGCCGGCGCGGCGATATTGATCGTGGGAATCATTCGCCGCGTGCCGTTCGCCGAAACCAGTTCGATCGAGGGTGAACCGCCGCGCCAGTTCGAAGGCGCCATGTTCAGCGTGCGCAAAGAGAACGCGATCTGCCGGATGGTGCTGAAGTCCCACACGCGGCTGGCGGGCGCGCGAAGGCGCATGCTGATTTCGGTGACCGGAAGCTCGGCCGTAAAGGCGATCGACGTTTCGCCGCTCACCACGTCGTTGACGTTGTTGCGGCGTTCAATCGCGTTGGCGCCAAAGGGGAACTGGAGATCCCAGGCCCCGAAGTTGCCTTCGATCAGATCGGTGGTTGGCGGCGCGATGCCGATGGGCCGATCGCACGGGGCGCGCGTCACGCGTACCGAGGAAAGTACGCCTGCCTCGGCCGGCGCCCGTCCCCCGGATACGTCCACCAGCACGAACGTGGTATCGAAGCTGATCTGCGCGGCGAAGGTGCCCGATGCGCCGCCGGAGGTGACCAGTGGGCCATCGAAGCGGTCGCGCCGGATCTGCACGGCGGTCACGTCCACGGTGGTCCAACTCAGCGTGGTGCTGCCTGATCCGGGAGGATCGCAGACGGGAACCGAGGTGGACGAGGCTTGAATCGAACCGCGGCCCGCCGGCCGGGGACATGCCAGAGTCACTCTCACCTGCGCCAGCGTCCGGCCGTCCTTCATCAGGAAGAAGGTCATGCCGTCGGTAACCCAGTCTCCCGTTGTGCCCGAACCCTGGCTGTCCACGTCACCGAACACGGCGCCGGTGGGGCTGCCAATGCGGATCTGCAGCGGCGCCGGTTCCGTAGACCGCCACGTCAGCGTCGTGATGCCGAGGCCGTTGGCCTGGCACTGCGTAATCGGATTCGGGGAAGCGGTGATGCTGCTGTCGCCTGCCGGAGAACCGCCGGCTTCCTGCGTCACCCGGAACACCTGGTTCTGCACGCGGATATCGCCCGAGCGGGAGGCGGCGCCCGCGGCATTCACCGCCACGCTGAAACGCACCTCACCGCTGCCGGAACCGGATTGCCCGGAGACAAGCGTGATCCAGGAAGCGGTGGAGGCGGCCGTCCACTCACAACCTGCGGATGTGTTCACGCGGAACGTCCCTTCCCCGCCGGCCGCCGGATAGGTGGTGGAGGTGGGGCTGAGTGAATAGGTGCAGCCGGGCGGCGGCGCCACGCCGTCCTGCGTCACACGGAAGACCGCACCCTGCACGTTAATTTCGCCCGTGCGCGGCCCGCCCGTGTTGGCCGTCACTTCGAATGCCACTTCGCCATTGCCTGATCCGCTGGCGCCCACCAGCACCCGGATCCAGGTGACATTCGCCGCTGCCGACCAGGTGCATCCCGCGGCGGCGTTGACGCGGAACGTGGAGGCTCCTCCTGCCACCGGGAAGTTGCGGAACGTGGGACTCAGTGTATACGAGCAGCCTGGATCCACCACCGCATCCTGGTTAACGCGGAAGATCCTGCCCTCCACTACGATGTCACCCGTGCGCGCAGGGCTGCCTTGCGGATTCGCCTGCACCACAAAGGTGACGTCGCCCGCCCCCGCCCCCGAGCCATTCACAATGCCAATCCACGGGGCGCTGGTGGTGGCTGTCCATGCACAATCGGCGCCCGTGTTCACACGGAAAGTTCCGTTGCCGCCCGCAGCCGCGAAGTTGCCCGATTCGGGAGTAAGGGAGTAAGTGCAGACCGCGGCCGCGCCCTCCTGGATAACCCGGAAAGTCACTCCTTCCACGCTGATTTCGGCCGAGCGCGACACGCCGCCCTCGGCATTTGCCAGCACTTCGAAACTGACATCGCCCGGGCCGGTCCCCTCGCCCGCGGTAATGCGGATCCAGTCCGCCACCGTTGCCGCGCGCCAGACACAATTGGCCGCCGTATTCACACGGAATGTACCTGTTCCCCCGCCCGCCGGGAAGTTGCGGCTGGTGGGATCGAGCGTGAACTCGCAGGGCGGAGGAGGCTCCGGTCCCTGCTGCCGCACAATCAACTGCCCGCCGCCCACCGTGACGATCGACACACGTTCTCCTGGTAAATCGTTTGGCGCCGCCCGCACTTGCAGTGCCGCCGGACCGTTGCCGGAGGGACCGGCCGGGAAACTCAACCAGTCTTCCTTGTCCGTGGAGGCGAACCATGTGCAGCCTCCATCGGTCTGCACGTTCACCGGACGCGTGCCGCCTTCAGGCGGAAACGAGATTTCGGCGGCGCCGAACGTATAGGCGCAATCCACGCGCACGCCGCGCTGCTCCACTTCCACTTCCTGGCCGGTGGAAAAGACGATGCGGCCCGTGCGGGGACTGGCCGAATCGTTGGCCTGCGCATCAAAGTCCACACCCGCCGCGCAAGGCCCCGAGGTGTCTCTGAGCCGCAGCCAGCTTTGCGGCGCACTCGCCTCCCAGGTACACTCCGGTTCGATGGAAGCCACTTCCACCGAGCCGGTAGTGGCCACGGCGGCCAGTTGAATCCGGTCCTTGGGATTGAGATCAAGGGTGGTGGCCACCGCGCCTGTCTGATCCACGGTGATGACAAAAGACGGAGAGCCGGCGCCCGGCGTCATCAGGAACCTCGCCGTTCGCTGGTTGCGCGCGGGATTGGATTGCGCCGAAAGCACCAGCACCGGGTTCTTTGTGTTGTTGTTGCGGATCTGAGCGGTGATGAACGGAAGATCGGGCGGACCGAGCGAAATGGGGCACCCATCGAAGTTACGCGTCATCGGGAATTCCACCGCACGGCCGGCCTGATCCAGTTGGATGCGCTGCGGCGGAGGAGTGAAGCCGCAATTAGGCACCGCGGAGCGTCCGTTCTCATCCTTTGCATCGGACTGTTCGTTAAACGGATTCAGGCCGCCCGATGCCAGCGCCGAGGCGTCAAAGGTGGACAGGAACCGGTTGGTCTGCGCAACGCGGAATTCGACGCCTGAGATTTCGATGATTCCGTCGCGCTCCTGGCCGGGAGTGTTCTGGGCCACCGAGAATCGCACACGCCCGTTCCCTACGCCCGAGGCGCCCGAAAGAATCGTGAGGAACGAGGACCGCGAGACCGCAGTCCACGCGCAATCCTCCGTCGAGGTGTCGACGATCACGCTGCCCAGGCCGCCCGCGTTGTTGGCGATACCCGAAGCCGACGACAGGCTGATGCGGCATTCCGAGGCCGACTGCGTCACGTTGACGCGCCGCGTTCCGATATTGAGGGCGGCAGTGCGCACCTGCGGCGTGCGATTGCGTTCGACCGTGTAATTCACCAGCCCGTTGCCCCTGCCCGAACTGCCGGCGGTGATGCGAAGCCACGGTGCACTGCTGGTGGCGCGCCATTCGCAATCATCTGACTGGGCCCGCACATCGATCACACGGCGCTCAGACGAAGGCGGCAGGCCGACCGCGCTGGGCGTTACCTTGAGCGCGCAGCGGTTGGTTCCCGACTGATGCACAAACGTGCGCCGCCCATTGACGGAAAGGATGGCGGTGCGTACATCGGCGCCCGTGTTGCGCGCAATCCGCAGCCCCAGCGTGGCGTTGCCTGTTCCCGAGGTCCTCTCCGGCGTGATCCAGGGGGCGAAGGTGGAGACCATCCACCGGCAGGAGGGCGTGTTGGTGGCGATGTTCACCGATTCGGTACCACCGGCCTCCGGCGCCAGCCCGCGCACGCGTGAAACCCGCACGTCGCAGGAGGAATCGGCAATGCGCGCCGCGAACGAGTCGCCGTTGGCGCGGCTGTTTTGTTGCGGAGCGAAAGCGCTGACCGGAAAATCGCCTGAGTAAGTGACGCCGGCCACGTAGGTGTTACCCGCCGCGTCCAGCGCAATCTGATATCCCTCGTCCTGGCCCGATCCGCCAAGGAAGCTGGACGAGGCGACCTGCCCGTCGTCGCGAATCACCGTAATGAAGGCATCCGCTTCGCCGCCACCGTAAATGCCCTGGTAGGAGCCCGGCGTAATGATGAAGGTCCGTGAGCAGGTATAGCCGGTGACATAGGCGCGGTTCGCGGGGTCCACAGTGATGCCGAATCCGAAGTCGTCGCCGTTACCACCCAGCAGACGCGCAAACGCAAAGCCGGCCGGATTCAGCCGGTAACGGGCGACGAAGGCATCCCACACCGGACGCAGCCCAAGGAAGGCGTCGGAGAGACGCGTGGGCGAACCATGCGTGGGGCTGAGTGCGCGCGGAGTGGAAGGAAAGTCCGCCGACGACGAATAGCCGGTGATGTAGACATCGTTGTTGCGGCCCACCGACAGCCGGAATCCTTCCTCCAGATCGCTGCCGCCCAGGTAAGTGCTGTGCGTGATCCGCCTGCTGTTGAAATCGATCACCGCGAGGAAGGCGTCCAGATTCCCGGCGTTTCGCAATTGGCTTCCCTGTGCCAGCGGGAAGTCGGTAGACGTGGTCCCGCCCGTCACATAGACCAGCCCGTTGGAATCGACCCCGATATCGCTGATGCCGTCGGTTCGTGTGCCGCCAACAAAGATTCCCTGGTCCAGCCTGCCGTCGGCCAGCAGCCTGACGACGAAGCCGTCGGCCGGGAGCAGCCCGGAGATCGTCTCGCCTCCATTGAAGGTCGCGCGGAAGGAATTCGTACCCACGGGGAAGTTGACGGATGGCGTGTAGCCGGCGATGTAGACGCGGCCGTTGCTATCCACCGCCACTCCGTAGCCTTCGTCACCCCGGCTGGCGTCACCTGAATGAACCGCGTCCGTGCCTCCCAGAAATGTCGAGAAAACCAGGTCGCTGCCATCGGGGGTGAGCTTCACCGCGAACGCATCGGTAACTCCCTGTAAGGTACGCTGCGCCGGATTCTTAGTAGGAAAGTCCGTTGACCGCGTGATACCCGTCACATAGGCAGCGCCCGTGGAATCCACCGTCATGCCATAAGCGCCGTCCCAGTCACGTCCGCCCAGGTAAGTGGAGTAAAGGATGCGGCTGCCCGTGGAATCGAGTTTGATCACGAAGACGTCGGACTGCGTGGAGGGCCCGCGCAACCGCGTTCCGGTGATGTTCTGCAGCAGATCCGGCGATTCGGTGCGCCCCGCCAGGTATTGATTGCCGTTCCCGTCAATCGCCATCGCGAATGCGAAGTCGCCGCCGATGCCGCCCAGGTAGGTGGAATAGTCGAGAATCGGGTCAATCACCAAGGTCAGACTGTGGTCGTACTCGCCGATCGCAAAACCCACCGTGTGAGCATCAATCACCGTGTAGCGGCCTTCCACCGTGCGCTTTCCGCCCTCCACGGTCTGGTAGACGACGGGCGCCTTCAGGTGCATCGCGCCTTTGGCCGTTTCGATCTTCAGTGAACCGCCGGCTTCCACCGCCACTACATCCGCCCCTTCGAACCGCATGCGGATTGGGCTGGTATCCGCGCCGGGCGCCACGACAAAATCGTACTCAAGCTGTTTCTGGCGCCCGTAGAAGACCAGGTCCACGCCTTTCCACAATCCGGCGTAGCGCACCTTCCCGTAATGGGCCAGCCCGCGCCGCCAGTTCTCCTGCCCGCCGCGCAGATAGCTGCTCTTGGAGCCCAGTTTGTCCTCGCCAGACGGCCGCACCTTTACCGCGCCTGGAAACCGCATGCTGAGGGCGGAATCGGGGCCCAGGTGCATGTCCACGGCGCTTTCGCCGAACAGGAGAGAGTGCTGATGCGTGCGGCTCTGAAAAGCGCCGCTTCCGGATTCCTCGAACACCAGCGGAAGGTTCGACAATTGCGCCGGAGCCGTGTCCGGACGCCTGGCCCGCACCGGGGGTTCCCCCACTCTGGCATCGGCAAAACGCGGTACTTCAATGGCCCACGCGCCAACCACCAGCAAATTGAGACACCACAGGCGAGAGTATCGAACCAACATCTTCAAACCTCCGTAAAGATCAGAACTGGAAGAAAATTCCGCCTTCGTACTTGCTGAAGAAATTCTCCAGGCGACCGCTCACGGGCCGGTACACCTTCGCTTCCACACGGAAGCCGAAGCGCGATGTGGCATAGTAGCGGATGCCTGCGCCGAAGTTCACCGCCGGGTCAGTGGACGTGAATGAGAACTTCGTCGGGGCCCCGGGCTGAAGACCGGCCACCGGTTTGGCCTGCGTCGTGCCGTTCACCTTGGCGTTGATCACTCCGAATCCGATTACGCCATAGGGGACGACCTTCGACTCCTTCTGGATGAAACGCACATGGACACCGCCATGAAAGTCCACCAGCCGCGCTCCGAACGTCGTCGTGTCGGTGGCTGTGTCATCGCGGCGGATGAAAAACTCCGGAAAATAGCTGAACTCCACATAGGGCAGCAGCAGTTTCGGAAGCGAGTAGCTGAGATTGATCCCGCCCATCGGCCGGAATTTGTCGATGCCGTAGCTGGCGCCTCCGTAGATGCCGAGTTCCCAATTGCCTGGCCGCAGATCCGGTACGTTCTGTGCCATCAATGGCGAAATAAAGGCGGCAGCGGCCAATAACACCGCGCATCGGGACATCGCTGGCTTGAGGAAGAGCATTTGAAAAATCGACCCTTCAATTTTCTGAGATTTTCTGCCTGGCCGAAAAAATTCTATCATGAACCCCGGCCGATACCGACCAGTGATTCACCTGAGCCAAGTGTTTCACTTGTACAAGCGGAAACCGGGGGCCGATTGTATCACCGCTTGTGAGTCTTCCCGGCGATTCTCCCATCTCTGTTGGACGGAAACCGCGAAAACGTAATGAACACAACCACTTGGAGTTACCGCGCCCCGCGCGTCATCTCCCGGAACAGAAACGCCCGCGCCACCACCCATTCGCGTTTCACGGTGGCGGGCGACACCCCCACTACCTCGGCGGTTTCTTCAATCGACAGGCCGCCGAAGAATCGCATTTCAACGATGCGGCTTTGCTGAGGATCGATTTTCGCCAGCGCTTCCAGCGCGTCATCGAGCGCGATGAGATCCACGTTCTTCCCGTCGGCCACGCCAAGGGCTTCGTCCAGAGTCAGCGTGATTGCTCCGGCGCCCCGCTTCTGCGCCTGATGCCCACGCGCGTGGTCCACCAGGATGCGCCGGATCATCTGCGAAGCCACACCGAAGAATTGGGCGCGGCTCTGCCACTGAATGCGGTTCTGGTCCACCAGCTTGAGGTAAGCCTCATGGACCAGCGCGGTGGGAGCCAGCGTGTGATCGGAACGCTCGCGGCGCAGATAATAGGCCGCCAGCCGCCGCAATTCCGTGTACACCAGCGGCATCAACTGGTCCAGCGCGTCGCGATTGCCGTCTTTCCACGCGATCAGGAGTTGTGTGACATCGTGCCCTGCTTCGCTCACGGAAACGATTGTAACAGGTGGCTGCGAACTTGATAGGGTGGAACTGAATGCCCGAACTGGAAAAGGACGCCAGGCGATGGGGAGTTCTCGGACTTCTCTTTCTCTCATTGGCCGTGAATCTGTTGGACCGCCAGGTGCTGGCCGTGCTCGCCCCCGTGATCCGTGACGAGCTCCATCTCTCCAACACCCAATATTCCTACATTGTCACCAGCTTCCTCATCGGCCTCACCCTGGCCCAGGTTCCCTCGGGAATGCTGATCGACCGTATCGGCGCGCGCTTCGGCCTGCCCCTGCTGATGATGGTGTGGTCGGCGGCCAACGGGCTGCACGCCATCGCCCGCGGCGTCCGTGATTTCTGCGCGTTCCGGTTCATGCTGGGTGTGGGCGAATGCGGCAACTATTCGGCCGGCGTCAAGGCCATTTCGCAGTGGTTCCCGGCCAACGAACGCGCTCTGGCGGGCGGCATCTTCAACGCCGGTACGGTGATTGGATCCTTTGTTGCTCCCCTCATCATCGTCAGCCTGTCTTCGGCCTATGGCTGGCGCATGGCCTTCGTTGTGCCCAGCGTGCTTGGGCTGCTATGGACTCTCCCGTGGATCCTCTTCTACCGCGACCGTGGGCAGAGACCGGCCGGCGCGGAGTCCATTGCGCTGGCGCCGCTGCTTGCCATGCGCCAGGTGTGGGGCGCGATGCTGATGCGCGCCATGGCCGGCCCGGTCATCCATTTCTATTGGTATTGGCTGCCGGAGTATCTGAAGCGGGAGCGCGGCTTTTCCATGGAAGCCATCGGCATGTTGGGCGGCATCCCGTTTTTGTTCGCCGGAATCGGGAACATCGGCATGGGCTGGTTCTCGGGCAGGCTCATGAGGCGGGGATTCAGCGTGGACAGGGCCCTAAAAACCGCGTTCGTCATCTGCGGCGTGCTTTGCCTGGCAAGTTCGCTGGTACCCGCCGCGCCGTCGGAATACCTTGCCCTCGGCCTCATCTGCGCCGCATCGCTGGCGCTGGGTGGAATGGCGGCCAATCATATCGGCACGCTCAGCAACCTCTTTTCGCCGCGCGTGATGGCGCGCATCACCGGCCTCACCGGCCTGTGCGAAGGTGTGGTGAACATCGGACTCACCCTGGCCACAGGCGCTGTTGTCGACAGATTCGGCTATTATCCGGTCTTCCTGATGGCCGGGCTGATGCCGCAACTGGCGCTGGCGGCCCTGTTCGGGCTTGTCCGGCGGGTGGAACGCGTGGGACCTGAATAGACCTCAGTCGTTGTCTGACGCCTTGTGCATGTACATGATCGCCGACTTGTAAACAAGCAGGTTCGGCCCCTCGTCCCGATTGACTTTGAGGCAACCCTTGTCGTACCACTCAATGACGCCGTGCACCTGTTCACCGCCCTTCAGCACGATAATCATCGGCGTCTTGGACTGCATCTGCTTCACGTAGTAGTAGTTTTCGGCGTTTGTCTGGTCCGGGGGCACCGGCTTCTTTTGGGGAGCGCGATTCTTGTCCATCTTATCTTTTGATTCCGTAAACCTAGGACGGATCGGCCTTCGATTGCCCGTCTCCATTGCGGATCACCTCGACCAGCAGAGTGCAGCTTGGCGCCAGCTTCTCGCGGAAGCGGCTTCCGGGGGCTGCTGCATGGAACTCCACCATGGATAGCACACCCCACGGTTTCAGGCAAGTTTTGCATCCAGTTGTAACCTGCGCCCTTTCCGGGTCGCCTCTTCAAGCACATCCCCGTTACGACAGCGGGCGCAACTCACCCCTTTCACCCAAAGAACTTGCGCCCGCACCTCTCTTGACATTCCTGACGTTGGTTTCTTCTATCCTCTTGACACAGGCGAATAAAAAGCGTACATTGGTCTGGCGAAAGAAAAGCGAAAGGACTTCTGATGCCGCCCATTACCTCCCCCTCGGCCCGGCTTCGCATTGGACTTGCCGGTTGGTGCTGCCCGGACTGGGATGGACTTGTCTACCCCTCACCGCGCCCCAGGCGCTTCCAGCCGCTTGAAGCACTGGCCAGTCTTTTCGACACCATCGAAATCAACACTTCCTTCTACCAGTTCCCTCGCCCGGAAATCGCCAGGATGTGGGCGCATCAGGTTGCGGCGAACCCCGCGTTCCGCTTTACGGCGAAGCTGAACAGGCGGTTCACGCATGAAAGGGCGCTGGAGACGGACGAAGTGGCTCAGTTCACTGAGGGGCTGCGGCCGCTGCGGGACGCGGGCAAGCTGGGCTGCGTGCTAATGCAGTTCCCGTGGTCATTCCGCTTCACCCAGGAAAACCGCGAATACCTCATCCGCTTGCGGCGGGCCTTCCACGCCTTCCCGCTGGCCGCCGAGATGCGGCACAGCAGTTGGGCCAGTGAGGAAGCGCTGGGTACGTTCATTGACTATCACATCGGCTTCGCGAATATCGATCAGCCCGATCATGTGAAGGCAATGCCGCCGACGGGGTTCCTGACCTCGTCGGTGGGTTACGTACGGCTGCATGGGCGCAACAACCGCAATTGGATGTCGGAGTATTCAAAGCCGGCGGGGCCGGATGTGCGCTACGACTATCTCTATCAGCCGCCGGATCTGGAGGAATGGATTCCCCGCATCCGCCGCGCCAATGCATTCGCTGCGGAGACGTATGTGGTCTTCACCAACGATGCGAAGGCTCAGTCGGTGGTCAACGCGCTGCAGATGAAGGCGATGATGGAAGGCAAACGCCAGATCGCGCCTCCGGGGTTGCACATGGCGTATTGGAACGAATTGCGCGACTTCGTGGAGCGTCCGCGGCAGGAAGTGCTCTTCGAAATGCCGGAGACCGCCGTCGCCTAGGTGCAATGCTGTTCAGTTGACGGATCGAGCACCGTGGGCAACAGCGCGTGCAGATCGCCGAACAGGCATACGGTCTACCTGCCCGCCCGCTTGAGGCTGCCAGTTTCCCAGAACAGGGCATTAGCGTCGGTACCCTCAACGAGGCGGCAGCACGATCGAGGTGCCGATCAATCGCTGGTGGGAAGGCTGTTACCGCCACCTATCGCCGTCGGCAAGGCTCCGGACACGTTCTGGCGGCGTCGGCCGAGTTGCCCGCGCACGATCAGTGTCCGAATGGCGCGTATTCCAGACAGAATCCGCGGGACGATCACGCGCTGAACTGTGTCTTAGTATATGAAAGGCGACTGCGCAGCATGACCCGGATTATCGCGCCCTGTTCGCATTGGTCGCCTCGCCAAACAAGGAGGCGCAGCCGGATGTGGCGAGGTGATAGACTAAGGAATTCCGCATGCGTTATGGGGACATCGCGCAATAATGGGCACACCGCCGATTTTGCCGCCAGTTGACATCCCGGACCTTACGGTTTCAGGCGTGCTGCCGCCGTTCGTGGGCGTGCCGACGAAGTCAGCCCTTATGTCGCCATATGGCACAACGCTGGTTCGCGTGGCTCAGAAGTTTTGCCAT
>JANRLE010000327.1:0-4689 GCA_033762895.1 Bryobacteraceae bacterium
GACCCGCACTGGAAGCCACGCGCCCGGGCTGGGAGGCCAACCTGAAGCGCCTGTTCGAGAAAATGCACTTCATTCTCGGCGAACAGGTGACGGCACTGGAATCGGAACTTGCCGCGGCGTTTGACGCCGGTTTTGCAATCGGCGTGGGCAACGGAACCGACGCGATCGGCCTCGCGCTCAGGGAAGCCGGGGTGAGCGGGGAAGTGCTCACCACGTCGCTGACAGCGCCGTTCACCGGCATCGGCATCCTGTCGGCGGGCTGCCGGCCCCGATTCGCCGATGTCGATCCGGTAACGCTTCAGATGGACCCTGACGATGCCGGGAACCGCTGGAAAAAGAAGACGGCGGGCATGGTGTGCGTCCATCTTTACGGCCAGCCGTGCCAGTTGGATCGCATGTTGAAACTGGCGCGGGGGGCGGGGAAGCCGCTGATCCAGGATGCCTGCCAGGCGCACGGCGCCACGTTTGGAGGCAAAGCGCTTACCTCGTTTTCCCCGCATGTGGCTTACAGCTTCTATCCGACCAAGAACCTGGGCTGCCTGGGTGACGGGGGCGCGATCATGACCCGTAACCGGAAGGTCGCCGATCGGCTGCGCATGCTGCGCGACGGGGGGCGCAAGGGCGGCCAGGTTACCTATCTGCCGGGAATCAATTCCCGGCTCGATGAGATGCAGGCCTGCTATCTGCGCGCCTTTCTTCCGCATCTGAAAGACTGGAACGAACAGCGCCGGCAGATCGCCAGCCGCTATGACGAAGTTCTCGCCGGGTGCCGCGGCGTTCGTCCGGTGGTAAGAACCGGCGAGTCAGTCTGCCACCTTTACGTGATCCGCGCCGCCAGGCGGGACCGGCTGCGGCAATACCTCGCCGAGCGCGGCATCGGCACTGGCATTCATTATCCCGTCCCAATGCACCTGCATCCGACTTTTGCAGACTGCGGGCTAAAGCGCGGAGACCTGCCGCATGCCGAGAAGGCTTGCAGGGAGATCGTGTCTTTGCCGGTGTGGCCGGGGCTCACGCTCGATCAGGCCGAGCAGGTGGCGGGCCGCGTTCGCGAATTCTACGCCTAGTTTGGTAAGCTGGATTACATTCGGACGGGATCGAGGGGGGTGAAAGGTATTCTACACATGAACTATCGGGGCATCCCCGTCGCCGTGACCGGCGGACTCGGCTTTATCGGAAGTAATCTGGCGGTGCGCCTGGTGGAAGAAGGCGCTGACGTCACCATCATCGACCCCTCAATTCCCGGTTGTGGCGCCAATCTGCACAATATCGCGCCGGTGATGGACCGGGTGCGCGTCCTGCATTGCGACATTGGCGATTTGGCAGATACGGAAGCAATCCGGCACGCGCGGGTGATCTTCAACATGGCCGGCGAGATCAGCCACATCCACAGCATGGAGTTTCCTGAGCGCGACCTGCTGATCAATTCGGTATCGCAGCTTCGTTTCCTGCAGATGGTGGCGCGCGTGAATCCGGGCGTGCGCACGGTATTCGCCAGCACGCGCCAGATCTACGGCAAGCCGCTGTACCTGCCGATTGACGAGCGGCACCCGCTGAATCCGGTGGACTACAACGGCGTGCACAAGCTTGCCGCGGGCGCCTATCACCTGATGCTGAGCCGCAGCGGCCATCTGGATGCGGTGATCCTGCGGCTGACCAACGTTTACGGGCCGCGCATGTCGCTGGCGATCCCCTGCCAGGGCTTCCTCAGCACCTTTCTGCGGCGTGTGCTGACCGGCAACGGGCTGGAGGTGTTTGGCGACGGGGCGCAACTGCGCGATCCGGTATTCGTGGATGATGTGGTGGACGCGTTCCTGACAGCGGGCGCGGCGCGCATCCGCGAAGAGCGCATCTTTAACGTGGGCGGGCCGCAACCGCTCAGTCTGCGTCAGATCGCCGAAATCTGCTGCCGCATCGGCGGCAACCTGCCGTTCGGCCTGCGTCCGTTTCCCGCTGACCGCGCGGTGTTTGACATCGGAAGCTACTACACGGATTCGACGCTGATCGGCAAAGAACTCGGCTGGCGTGCTGGAACGACATTTGAGGACGGCATTGAGCGTACACTGGCCTATTACCGCTCGCAAATGGATCGCTATCTGGACCCGGCCAAACCTCATCCAACCTGCGAATTGCCCGAACACCAGGGCATTCAGCACCGCCTGACCTACGCCGCCGCCGTATGATGAATCCGGCGGAGTTCGCTAATATCGCGGCCATCGAAGAGACATTCTGGTGGTTTCGCGGTATGCGGCGAATTCTGTTCGGTCTGCTCGATCCGCTGGACAGGCGCTACCGCCCGGACCTTGTGCTGGAGGCCGGCTGCGGGACCGGACATCTATCGCGGATGCTGGAACAGCGCTATGGCTGGCGCATGACGCCAATCGATCTGGCCATGGAGGGACTGGCGTACGGAACCGGGCTGGGGGTGAAGCGCATGGTGCAGGCCGATGTTTCACGCATTCCCTTCGCCACGGGCGCCTTTGACGCGGTGTTGTCGATGGATGTGTTGGTGCATTTCGCCCTGGGTGAGGAAGACAAGCCTTTCGCGGAGATGGTGCGCGTGTTGAAAAAGGGCGGATTGTTTGTGATCCGCGTATCGGCGCTCAATGTGCTGCGCAGCCGCCATTCGCAGTTCGCTCATGAGCGGCAGCGATTCACCAGAGCGCGGCTGCTGGCGCTGGCGGCCCGTCATGGATTGCGCGTGAGCCGCTGCACCTATCTGAATTCGCTGCTTTCGCCGGTGGCGTTCGCCAAGTTCCGACTCTATGAGCCTTTTCTGAAAGGACCGGTGGAAAGCGGAGTGCAGCCGGTTCCCCAGTGGCTGGACAATCTGCTATACATGCCTCTGGCGCTGGAGGAAAAATGGCTGCGGGCGGGATTGAACTTTCCGTTGGGACAATCGCTGCTGCTGATCGGGGAGAAGGGCTGAAGCCGGGCCGCCTGGTGTCGCTGGACGCCTTTCGCGGCCTCACCATCGCGTCGATGATGCTGGTGAACAACCCGGGCAGTTGGGACCACGTCTACGCGCCGCTGCGTCATGCCGAGTGGCACGGCTGGACATTCACGGATACCGTATTTCCGTTCTTTCTGTGGATTGTGGGCGTGGCGATGACGCTGTCGTTTGCGCGGCGCCTGGGGGAAGGAAGAAGCCTGCTGCCGCATGTGCTGCGGCGTTCGGCGATCATCTTCGGACTGGGTCTGCTGCTGAACGGCTTCCCTTACTACAACCTGGCGGTGTTGCGCATTCCCGGTGTGCTGCAGCGCATCGGCGTCTGTTATCTGATCGCCGCCATCGTGTTTGTCTATCTTTCATGGAGAGGGCAGATGCTGGTGGCGGCGGGCCTGCTGCTGGGCTATTGGGGGTTGATGTCCTTGGGGCCGTCGCTTGAAAAAGGCGCCAATTTCGCCCAGCAGGTGGACACCATCTTCCTGACCGGCCATATGTGGTCTGCGACCAAGACCTGGGATCCCGAGGGCATTGTGAGCACCCTGCCCGCCATCGCCACCGTTCTGTTTGGCGTGCTAACCGGGCACCTGCTGCGAAGTGCACTGCCGCTACTGGACAAAGTGGGCTGGCTGATGGTGGGCGGCAACGCGCTGATCTTCGCCGGACTGCTTTGGGACAAGGTGCTTCCGGTCAACAAGAATCTATGGACCAGTTCGTTCACCGTGTTGATGGCCGGTCTGGCGATGGTGGTGTTCGGGTGTTGTTACTGGCTGATCGACGTGAAGGGGTGGCGGCGGTGGGCGGATCCATTCGTGATCTACGGGTCGAACGCGATTGCCGTGTATGTGGTGGCGGGGCTATTCGCGCGCATGATGGGTCTGTTGCAGTGGAAGCAGCCGGTGTATGAGGCGTTGCTGGGAATGGCGAGCCCGGTGAACGCTTCGCTGTTGTATGCGGCCGGCAACGTTTTGCTGCTCTACCTGGTCGCGCTCGGGTTATACCGGCGTGGTTGGTTTCTGCGATTCTGACGGCTGCGGAACGGGTTGCTGAGGGCTGCGCCGGACCGGTCCAGGCTGGCGCCAATTGAATCAGGAGGGGGCACGGCGCCTCCGTGGATTTAGCTGCGTTTAGGGGATGGCGGCAATTTGTTCTTGAGATACACCTCCACTCGATCCGTGCTCCACGTGGCAATCCCGCTGCCAAAGAAGTCTTGGTCCTCGGTCCAGATCGGAACATCCAGGAGGAGCGCCAAGGCTTCCACCGGCCAGTCGTCCGCATCCCGCGCCGCAACACGCTCTCGCGCGAGTTCCTCCCAATCCTGGTAGTGAACACGATCCACGGGGGTAACAAGTAGCCGGATCTGCTCAAGCACCGATGAGCCGATTTCTAAATCTTCACCACGGTCGGCAAGCAAGCTGGGGATGTACTAGCCGGCATCATCAAAGCAAACATCCGGAGCGTAGAATTCCGTCGTGTCCTCGAATGCTTCGAGCAGCGAGCGCACCCGCCGCCCCATCACAGCCCGGTGTTCGCGTCCAGTACAAGCCCCTTGCGGGTGCTCATCGGGGCTTGCCCGCCCGCCAGCGCTTGAAGTCCGCGACAACTTCTTCTTCGGTGATACCCTTAGCCGCCAGGAGAGCATCCAATTGTGCCGCCGCCTTCTTCAACGCGGCGCGATCTTCTTCCGTGCGCTTTCGACGAGCGGGGATAAAATATCCTACCGTATCGCCGTGCCGCGTGAT
>JANRLE010000328.1:0-11193 GCA_033762895.1 Bryobacteraceae bacterium
GGTGCGGCCATAGGGAATCTCGCGCAGCGCGCTCCACACGTTACGTTGAAACGGGGTGCCCAGTGGCGCCAGCGGCACGTCGAAGTCGTGCAGCGCTCCTTTAAAATAGGCATCCAGTTGGCGGATCACTTCCCGAAACGGGGCGGCGTCGTTGCGCCAGCCCGCCTCGGCCTCTTTCTTCTTTGCGCCGGTGGAAAAGTGCAGCCCTTGGAGCGACTCGCCGTCTCCAGTCAGAAGAAGCGGCCCCACGGGGCTGGGAACCAGGGTGTAATAGGTTGTCATATCGTTACCTGCCAGAGATAGAGAGCGGCGTAGGCGCGCCAGGGGCGCCAGGCTCCCGACGCGGCCTCGAGTTGGGCGGGGGAGGCGGCGCCGCTCGATTTCAAGAGTCCGAGATCGGATGAGGGAAACGCGTCGGGGTCGTTGAGGACGCGCATGGAAATGTAGTGAGCCGTCCAGGGGCCGATGCCGGGCAGGCTGGTGAGCACCTCGCGGAATTGGGCGGGACCGGCGGCTCCGGAAAAGTCGATGACGCCGGCGGCGGCGGCGCGGGCGAATTCGCGGATCGCTTCGGCGCGCCTGGCCGGCAGTCCGATGGAGGCGATGTCGGCCTCGGCCAGGGCTTCTGGCGAGGGGAACACTCCTCCTCCCAGGCGTTCCACCAGGCGGCCGGAAAGCGTGGTGGCGCCTTTGACGCTCACCTGCTGGCCAAGGATCGCGCGGACGGAGGTTTCAAATGGGTCCCATGCGCCCGGCACGCGCAGGCCCGGCCTCTGTTGGATGCGCGGGCCGAGCGCAGGATCGCTGCCCAGATGCTGCCCGATGGCAGCGGGATCGGCGGCAAGGTCGAACAGGCGGCGGGCCCGCTCCACGATGCCGAAAAGGTGGCGGGCGTTGGGGTAGCCGATGGTGAGGCGAAGCGCCGTGCCGGCCGGGGTTGCTTCGATCCATCCGGCTTGCCCGTCCAGTTGGAAACGGCGCTGGTAGGAACTCGGGCCCACGGTTTCGATGAAGGGGATGGCGCGGGGACGCAGGAAATCGAGCAGGGCCTGCCAGTCGAAAGGGGGGCGGAAGGGCAGGTCCAACACATATTCGCGGACATCCCCGCTCAGGTTCGTTTCGCCATTGCGGCGGGCCAGTTGGCGAAGCTCGGTTGGGGTGCGGCCGTAGGTTCCCTCCACCACGGACTGGAAGCGCCGCACGCTGCCGAATCCGCTGGCGAGCGCCACTTCGGTAAAGGGGAGAGTGGTGGCGTCGATCAGGCGTTTGGCGAACTGGATGCGCTGGATCTGGGCGATGGAGACGGGGGCCGCGCCGAGGTGTTCCAGGAAAAGACGGCGCAGGTGACGCGAGCCGATGCCGAGTCTTCCGGCAAGAGCTTCGACGGACCCGTGGTCGAGCGCGCCTTCGGCGATGAGGCGCAGCGCGCGAGTGACGGTGGTGGAAGCGCCATTCCAGGCCGGTGTGCCGGGCGAGGTTTCCGGGCGGCAGCGCAGGCAGGGGCGCAGTCCGGCTTCGGCGGCCGCCGCGGCCGACGGATAAAACCGGACATTTTTGTCTTTTGCCGGCGGCGCGGGGCAGACGGGACGGCAGTAGATGCCGGTGGTAAGCACGCCGGTGAAAAAACGGCCGTCAAAGCGCGGATCGCGGGCCAGGCGGGCCTTGTGGCAAACGGCGGGGTCGAGCATCACGCCTTCGAGCTTAGCCGATCCAATCGAAGGCGGCTAGCCGTTTTCGGACATGGCTTTGCGCGTTAACCTGAATAGGTGCGGTTACCGGATTGGCGGCGGGAGATCGAAGCTCTTACCGGCGGGCGGATTGTGACAGTGCCGGTGATCACCGACAAAGAGCAGAATGTGCTGCGGATTCCGCCGGAGTTTCCCGGCCGCGCGGTGGTGCGAAACCTGCTTCTTCAGGATCGCTTCGTCGCGCAGTTTGTGAGGGCGCACGCGCTGAACGTGAACTATGCGGGCTCAGAGGGCGTGTTCCATTTCATTCTGCTGAACCTGGCGATGGCCGGCGACTGGAAAGAGAATGAGGAAGGGCTGCTGGGCCACGAGTACGGACACATCTGGCTGAACGCGTTGGGCTATTCCTCGCCCAGGTTCGAGGCCGCCGGGGCCGCGCCGTGTGTGCTGATCCACGCCGGCGATGTCGTGCAGCATGTGCTGATCCGGGCCGAAACGAAGCGGCGGGGCTTTGACTACCTTTCCTTCTGGTTCCGCAACATTGAGCGATGGATGAGCGAGAGCGCCAACCAGCCGGCGCCCGCGGACCCTTGTATCCGGGTGCAATTGGTGAGCATGTATCTGGATACGGTATTGGGCGCCCGGGAGGGGGAATGGAGCCGGATGGAGGAGTTCCGCAAGCGGGTGAAGCAGGTTTCATCTGAGGGGATCGGCTTGTCCGAGGAATTGGAGAAGTTGTTGGGCGGACTGGACTTATGGGACCGGTCGCACTATGAGTACGCGCTGCAGAGATCGATCGAGGTGCTGGCACTAGTACATACCCCGCAGACGCGCTAGGGGACTCTGTGGTAGGCTTTGGTAGGGTGAGTGAGTACAGCCCTCTCAGCCCTTCTAATAGATGACATTTCGTTCACTTTTCAGCCTTTTTTCCTCCGATCTCGCCATTGACCTTGGGACGGCCAACACGCTGGTTTTCGCCAAGGGCAAGGGGATTGTTGTCAACGAACCGTCGATCGTGGCGATTAACAAGACAACAGGTGAGGTAGAGGCGGTAGGCAAAGAAGCCAAGGAGATGCTTGGCCGAACACCCGGCAATATCGTGGCGATACGCCCAATGAAAGATGGGGTAATCGCCGATTTTAAGGTGACCGAGCGCATGCTGAATTACTTTATTCAGAAAGCGCACGGACGCAAGATGCTGGTGCATCCTCGAATTGTGATCGGCGTGCCGAGCGAAATCACGCAAGTCGAACAAAAAGCGGTGATCGATTCGGCCTACCGCGCCAAGGCGAGCGAAGTCCACCTGGTGGAGCAGGCCATGGTGGCGGCGATTGGTGCGGGGCTGCCGATTACCGAGCCATCGGGCAACATGGTGGTGGACATTGGCGGCGGCACCACGGACGTGGCTGTCATCTCGCTGTCCGGCATCGTATACTCCCGGTCTGTGCGGGTAGCAGGCAACGAGATGGACGATGCCATCATGAGCTACCTGAAGCGGAAATACAATCTGCTGGTGGGCGAACGGACAGCCGAGCAAATCAAGATCCAGGTCGGGTCGGCGTATCCGCTGGACAAGCCGCTCACGATGGAGATCAAAGGGCGAAACCTGATCGAAGGAATTCCGCGCACAATCACGATCGACGATACCGAGATTCGAGAAGCTCTTGCCGAGTGCGTGGCGACGATCATGAATGCGGTGCGTGTGGCGCTGGAACGGACACCGCCGGAGTTGAGCGCCGACATCAGTGACCGGGGCATCGTATTGACGGGCGGCGGGGCGATGTTGAAGAATCTGGACCGGCGCATCCGGGAAGAGACGGGTTTGCCGGTGTCGATTGCCGATGACCCGCTGGCGTCGGTGGTGCTGGGGACGGGGCGGATGTTAACGGACTTTAAGCTGCTGCGGCGGATCGCGATCGACTGATGCGGAAAAGTCCGAATAATGAAGCTTTTGCAATCGATGTTTGACGTCGATTGTGAGAGAATATTGCTGCTGGCTGGCGGTTTCGGACATGGACTTCAGACTGAGCCGGTACCGGAATCTCACTGTACTGCTGATCGTGATCGCAGCGCAGTTGCTGTTGCTTGCCTATCAGGTAAAGAGCAACAAAGACCTGCACGCGGTGCGTTCCCTGTCGGTGGGAGCAATCGCACCGGTGGCGCAACTGGTGGAAGGTTTGCGCGCCGGCACGGTCGGTTTCTTCAAAGATTATTTCGTTTTGCTGAACGCCCGGGAAGAGAACAGGCGGCTGCGGGACGAGGTAACGAAGCTCAAACTTGAGAATCAGTTCCTGAAAAACGAGCTTTCGACGGCGGACCGTGCGCGGGCGCTGGCGGTATTCACGCAGCGGACACCGTCGCGCACGATCGGGGCGCGGGTGATTGCCAACGCCACCAGCGCCAATTCGAAGGTAGTGTTTGTGGACCGTGGCTCGGATGAAGGCGTGCGGCCCGGGATGGCGGTGGTGACGCCGGACGGGATCGCCGGTAAAGTGATTGCGGCCTACCGGAACGCCTCACAGGTGATGCTGATCACTGATGCGACCTTCGCCGCCGGAGTGATCTCAGAGAAACACCGCGTACATGGGGCGCTGCGGGGGCAGGGGCATGGGACGCTGATTGTGGATTACGTACCCACGGAACTAAAGGTTGAGGTCGGGGAACGCTTCTACACATCGGGCGATGACCGGATTTTTCCGAAGGGGTTGCCGGTAGGCGAAGTGAAAGTCGTGCGGGCGGGGAGAGCCTACAAGGAAATTTTTATCGCGCCCTACGGACTGCTTGGCGGATTGGAAGAACTGCTGATCATCCTCGAAGGGGTTCACCAGCCGCTGCCGGCGGCTGAGACCACCCAGGTCTCCTACCATCTGCAGACGCTTCCGCCCGACGCAGCACAGTCGAAGCAGGCGGGTGCGAAGGTTCTGATGACCGACGCCGACCGCGTAAGAGCGCAGTTCCGGCGTGGTGGCGCGCCAGTGCCCGGTGAGCGTGGACCAGCCGCGCAGACAGCCAGGCCTGAGACCGGCGGAAACACGGTACAGGCGGCTGAGGCGCCCGAGATACCGGGACAGCAATGAACGAGTTCAGCGAACGACTGATCCAGGTTCCAAGAAAAGGCAGCGCTTTCAGCTTCGGTCCGGTGGCGCTGATCGTAGTTCCGCTGGTGGCGATCCTCTACCAGGTTTACGTTTCGAAGTTCTTCGAGTTTCTCGCCTTTCTGGATCTCCCTTTGCTGGTGACTGTGTATTTTTCCATCATGCAGCGGTCACCGGTTGCGGGCCTGTTCACGGGCGGGCTGATCGGGCTGGTGCAGGATTCGCTGTCGCATCAGCCGCTGGGGATACTGGGGATTGTGAAGACGCTGGTGGGTTATTTCGCGGCCAGCGCGAGTCTGCGGTTTGACATCAGCAATCCGGCGGTGCGCTTCATTCTGGGCTTCTTCTTTTTTGTCTTCCACCACTTTCTTTACTGGATCCTGGTGCAGGCGCTGTTGGGCCAGGACGCGGCGTTCGCCGTAGGGCGGGTGCTGCTGATGGCGCTGCTGAACGCCGTGGTGGCCATTCCATTCTTTACCTTGTTGGATAAACTAAGGGTGAGAGGTTAAGGCGGGTGCGGTGAACTTCCAACACCAGGAAGAACTGAAAGAACGCGATGCGCAGCGGCTGTTGCGGGAGGATGTAAAGTCCGCCGCGGGTAAGGTTGCGCTGGCGCAATACGCCATCCTTGGCGTGTTTGTCTTCCTGCTGGCGGGTTTCTGGGAACTGCAGGTAAACCGGCCGGAGTACTACAGCGAAGCTGCCCAAAAAAACCGCGTCAAATCGATGCCGGTGCTTGCCCCCAGGGGAAAAATCATGGACCGCGACGGGCGGGTGATGGTGGACAATTCCTCGTCGTTCAGTGTGTTGTTGGCGCGGGAGACGCTGAAGGAAGAACACCTGGCGCCGATTGCCGCGGGTCTGAACATGACGGTGGAGGAGCTCAACGAACGTCTGAAGCGTTTCGGGAAGCGGCCCAAGTACGAACCGGTCCCCATCAAGGAAGATCTGACGGAAGCCGAAGTGGCGTTCGTGGAATCGCACAAGGATCCGGAGACATTTCCGGAACTGGAATTGATTCAATCCCATGTGCGGTTCTATCCCCGGGACGGCATCGCGTCGCACGTGTTGGGCTACGTGGGCCAGATCAGCGATTACGAACTGGACATGGCCGAATACCTCAGCCATCGGCCCGGCGACGTGGTGGGCAAACAGGGAATCGAGAAACAGTACGACGAGTTGCTGACCGGCAAGGACGGGCAGCGGCGTGTGCTGGTGGACAACCGGGGCAGGGAACGGATGCTGCTGGGGATGGAGCCTGCCGAGCCCGGACAGAATCTGCAGTTGACGCTGGACCTGGACGTACAGGTGGCGGCGGAGTTCGCCCTGGAGGGAAAGCGCGGGGCGGTGGTGGCGATCGATCCGAGGAACGGGGAGGTGCTGGCGCTTGCCAGCGGTCCGGCTTTTGATCCGAACAAGTTCGCCGGACGGATGAGCGCGGCTGAGTGGAAGCAGATGCTGGAGAATCCGGACAAGCCGATGATCAATCGGGCTATTCAGGCGCAGATGGCGCCGGGTTCGACGTTCAAACCGCTGGTGGCGCTGGCGGGGCTGGAGAATGGCGTGATCCATCCGGGTTTCGGAGTGCGCTGTACCGGGGCGGTTTCCTACTATGGCAGCACGGTCCATTGCCATGCCCGGCGCGGACACGGCGGCGTGGGCCTGTTTCAAAGCCTGGCCTGGTCGTGCGACAGCTACTACTACCAGGTGGGTGACAAGCTGGGCATCGACAGGATTGCGGCCTACGCGGAGATGGCGGGGTTCGGCCGGAAAACCGGGATCGACCTGCCGCATGAAGTGGATGGAGTGCTGCCTTCGACCAAATGGAAGGCGCGTGTGCGCAGGCAGAAGTGGTATTCGGGGGAAACCATCATGGTCGCTATCGGCCAGGGGTACCTGACCGCAACACCGCTGCAACTGGCCCATGGAGTGGGCGGAATGGTGGTGGGCGGAATGTGGCACAAGCCGCATCTGATCCGCGATGCCGCGCGAATTGAGCCGGCGCGGAAAGGATCCTTGAATCTGGACAACGTGGCGCAGGTGGTGAACGGGATGTACGGCGTGGTGAACGGCGGGACGGCGTCGCGGGCGCGCATTCCGTGGATTTCGATGGCCGGCAAGACGGGCACGGCGCAACTGGTTTCCAACGAGTATGCCAAGGCGCGCGGCACGCTGCGCAAGGATTTGTGGGACAACGCCTGGTTTGTGGGATTTGCGCCAAAGGATAATCCGGAAATCGTGGTGGCGGCTTTGTACGAAAACGGTCTGCATGGGGACCGTGCGGCGCTGATCGTACGCGACGTGGTGCAGGCGTATTTCGTGAAGAAGGCGCGCAAGGAACAGGACCGCAAGGTGCTGGCGGCGCAGCGGATTCTGATCAATCCGGGACTTCCGGAAGGAGCGCGCTGAAGGCATGGTGAACTACCGATCGATTCGCAACTTCGACTGGGTGATGTGGCTTTCGGCGCTGGCCATCTGTGTGACGGGCGCGATACAGATTTTTTCAGCGACCCAACATACGATATGGAAGGGCGTGTTCGTCAAGCAGATACTGGTGATCCTGGTTGGCTTGGTGCTGGCGTGGGTGATCAGCCGCGTGGACTATCACACCATCCTGGGCCAGGTGCCGGTGTTGTACATCGGGACGCTGGTGCTGTTGCTGGTGACGTTTGCAGTGGGGTCGAAGATATTCGGGTCGAGGCGTTGGATACCACTGTTCGGCGGGGTGCATCTTCAGATCTCGGAATTCGCTAAACTGGTGTTGGTATTGGCCGTAGCCCGGTACCTTCCATCGGTACGGACTGACCGCATGGAATGGCAGGATCTGCTGAAGATCTGTGGTTTGGTTGGCATCCCGATGATGCTGGTAATGAAACAGCCGGATTTGGGAACGTCGCTGACCTACGTACCGATTCTGCTGTCAGGGGTATACCTGGCCGGGTTACGATGGCAGTATTGGGCGGCGATCGGCGCGCTGGCGGTGATCCTGATGCCGGCCGGATGGTTCCTTTACCTGAAGGACTACCAGAAGGCGAGGCTGACCACCTTTGTGGATCCTTATCGGGATCCGAAGGGAGCGGGATATCAGGTGATTCAGTCGCAGATCGCGGTCGGCAATGGAGGCCTTTGGGGGCGCGGATCCACCAAGGGGGACCAGACGCAACTCCGGTTTCTGCCGGTGCCGCACACGGATTTTATCATCGCGGCGTTCGCGGAGGAGCATGGGTTCGTCGGGATGATGTTTATTCTGGGATTGTACATGGTGCTGCTGATGCAGATTGTGCAAAACGCACACGAGGCCCCGGATAAGGTAGGGATGTACATCTGCATGAGCGTGGGCATGATGCTGCTGTTTCACGTATTGGTTAACGCCGGCATGGTGATTGGCCGCATGCCGGTGACCGGGATTCCGCTGCCGTTGATGAGCTACGGCGGCTCCAGCATTCTGACGACGTTGATGATGCTGGGATTGGTGAACAACGTCCGTTCGCGACGGTTTATTAGTTGATGGGAACGGGCTACGGGTTCGCTCAGACAGGTTTGGGAACGGGTTTTGAAAAGTTTTTCGGGGGAGTGTTTGAGCGAATGCTCCGCTTCCTCATTTGGCTAGGAGGCCCGGGGGCCGCGCGTGGTTCGCGTGGTGCGGGTTTCTTCCATTCCTGATTCCAATCGGTCTTGGCCCACTCTGCCCTCCATCCTCAGAGGAGGAGTGCAATGACGAAAGAGTTGGTGATATCGGCAAATGCCCATGAGACAAAAGTGGCGTTGCTCGAAGACGACCAGTTGGTGGAAATCTATTTTCAACGGGCGCATGAATATTCCCTGGCCGGGAGTGTCCACAAAGGGCGCGTGACGCGGGTGTTGCCCGGCATGCAGTCGGCGTTCGTGGATCTGGGCCTGGAACGCGACACGTTCCTCTACGTGTCGGACTTCTTCGAAGAGAGCGATGAATACGAAAAGCTCCCTTCGGGTCCGGAAGAGCGTGGAGGGCGGCAGCAGAAGCCGGTGGTGAAGGCCGCGCCGGCGGTGGTGGCCGCGCCCGCGCCAGCCGTGGTGGTGGCGGCTCAGGCGCCGGCGGCCGCGGGTGCCGGGATGGCGGCTGCCGGGATGGAAGAATCGCCCGCCGGTGAGCGTGGAGGCGATGACCGTGACCGCAGAGGCGGGCGGCGGGGCCGGCGGCGGCGGGGGCGCGGTGGACGCCCGTTGCCCGAAAGTAAGTTTGCCGAAACCAGGACGATCGTGGCCGCCGAGCCGATTGTGGAAGAAGAACCCGAGGCGGCGCCGGTGGCCGAAGCCGAAGAATTTCCCGTGCTTCCCGGCGAAACGTTGCGGAAGTACAAGCGCGGCGCCGGTGAGGCGGGCGAGGACACCGAGGAAACCGCCGGCGCCATTGAGGCGATGGAGGACGACGATCGCCAGGACGAAGAGGCCGCTTCCGAGCCGGTGGAGACGATAGCCGAATTGGCCCCCGAAGCGCCGCTGCCGGCAGCCGGCGCCATTGAGGATGTCGAGGTGGAACAAGAAGCCGAGGCCGAAGCCGCGGCCGAGGACGAGACCGAAGACATCGGCTCAGTGGAAGAGGTCCGCGAGTTGATCCCCGAAGATTTGCTCGACCAGATTCAGGCGCAGGCCGAAGCGTCAGTGTCCGGAAACGGATCGGGTCCGGCCGCTGTTGAGGCGGAAGAAGAGATCGAATCGGACGAAGACACCGACGAGGAAGATGCCTCGCTTGAGGCGGCGCCTGAGGTGGATGGCGAAGAGGGCGTCGAGGTGGAAGCCGAGTCCGACGAAGAAGACGACGAGGATACCGACGACCAGGGCGAGGAACAGGCGGAAGCGCAGGGTGAGACCGTAACCGCGCCGGGCGAGGCTGGGGTTGCCGGCGAGGAGGAAGGTCCGGAACCGGCACTGGCTTCGATGGGCAGCGTGGGATCGAGCCACCGCGAGCAGACGGCGCGTTTCCGAGGAAGGCGGATGCGGCGCAGGCGCGGGGCGCCGGCCGACGTGCGCACCGTGGGGCGCGACGCCAAGGAACGGGAGCCGCGGGAAGCCCGCGAACCGAGAGAAACCCGGGAGCCGAGAGAAGCCCGGGAGCCGCGGGATACCCGCGAGCCCAGGGAAGCGCGTGAGCCGAGGGAAGGCGAGGCGAAGGTCCGGGAGGGACGCGAAGGACGGGATCGCGACAAGCCGAAGGACCGGGACCGCGACCGCGAGCGTCCGCCGCAGACATCGATCTCCGAACTGCTGAAGGAAGGCCAGGAGATCGTGGTGCAGATCGCCAAGGAGCCGCTGGGGCAGAAGGGCGCGCGCATCACCTCGCATATCGCGCTGCCGGGCCGTTACTGCGTCTACATGCCGACGGTGGAACACCTGGGCGTATCGCGCAAGATCGCCTCCGATGAAGAGCGGCAGCGGTTGCGCAAGATCCTGCAAAAGCATCGGGAAGGCATCGCGGGCGGGTTCATTATCCGCACGGCGGGCGAAGGCAAGACGGAAGAACAGATCGCGGCCGACATTCAATACCTTTCGCAGTTATGGAACGAGATCAAGGAGAAGGCGGAGAAGCAGAAGGCGCCGGCGCTGCTCTATCACGACGTGGAAGTGGTGCAGCGGCTGCTGCGCGATCAGCTCACCGAGAGCTTCAAGGCGATCTGGGTGGACAATGAGCAGTTGTATGAGAGCGTGGTGCGCTTTGTACAGCGCATGCAGCCCTCCATGGCGTCGCGGGTGAAGCTGTACACGCGCTCAGTGCCGGTCTTTGACGCCTTCAATATCACCAACGAACTGGAGAAGGCGCTGCGTCCGAAGGTGTGGCTGAAGTCGGGCGGCTATATCGTGATCAACCAGACCGAGGCGCTGGTGGCCATCGACATCAACACGGGCAAGTACGTGGGCAAGTCGAACCGGCTGGAGGATACGATCGTCAAGACGAACATCGACGCCTGCAAGGAGATTGTGCGGCAGATCCGGCTGCGCGACCTGGGCGGGATCATCGTTGTCGATTTCATCGACATGGATGAGCGTAAGAACCGGCAGAAGGTGATGATGTCGCTGGAGGAGGCGATGCGGGCCGACCGGGCGCCGAACAAGATCGTCCCCTTCAATGAATTCGGACTGGTGGCGATCACGCGGAAGCGGGTGAAGCAGAGCCTGGAACGGGCATTGTGTTCCTCCTGTCCGACGTGCGAAGGGTCGGGATACGTGAAGAGTGTGCCCACGGTGGTGGGTGAGATTCTGATCGAGGCCGGCAAGCTTGCTCCGCACGTGGACAGCAAGGAAGTGATGCTTCGCGTGCATCCGAGCGTGGGGGCGGCGTTGAAATCGAAGGATACGCATTACCTGGAGGAGCTTGAAGGCATGTTCAAGCGGCCGGTGCTGGTGACTTCCGATGACAAGCTGCATCCGGAGAA
>JANRLE010000329.1:0-4496 GCA_033762895.1 Bryobacteraceae bacterium
GCGTCATGGAATTCGACAACAGCCAGGCCATGGCCGTCCCTGGAGTAACGCACGCGGCTGATGCGTCCAAACAGGGAGGTGGTGGAATGTTTCCAGACGCCGCCGGCGTCACGCGTTTCGAGCGTAATGGAAGCGCCCGGCCATTCCCTCCGCCGCACGTGCGCCAGCGGATCGCGCCAGGCGGGCAGCACACCCGTATTGCCGCGCCTGGGTGGGCGCGAAGTGCCGGTAATAATGCCTGCGCGCGGGGTGACGAAATGGATCCAATGGTAGACGGTATAAGCAGCGGCGGTGTCGGGCTCATCGGCGGCGGCCACGCGTTTCCATGACTCGCCTCCATCGGCGCTTTCGAGGATGGTGCGGCCGGCGCCACAGGCAAAACCGTGTTCCGGGTTGAGAAAGTACACACGCTCCAGACCGGTTTGATCCAGCCGCCGCTTCCACCCGGCGCCGGCATCGGTGGAGTGCCACAGGCCTTCGGCGCCCACCAGCCACAGATCCGCCGGGCTGAGAGCGAAGATGGAGGAAGCGCGATCGGGCAGGTTCGGACTGGTCCAGTTCACTCCTTCGTCGAGAGAGAGCAGGGCCTTGGGGCCGGCCACGGCGGCAAGCACACCCTCGCCCGCCGACAGATCGGCGATGAGTGTGGCGTCATCGGGCCGGCGCACGATCGTCCAGGGAGAATCGGCGGCCGTGGCGGCGGTGGCAATCGCGCCGGCGATCCATGACCTGCGGGCGAGCATCAGAGCCGAGGGAGAACGGGCCCGGAGGACAGGACCAGTTCGGCATGGCGCGCCGCTTCCACTACCGACGGGGACATGCGCGCAAGCACCAGCAGGCATCCCACCTGCTCGCCAACCGTGGTGAGCACTTCCATCTCATCGCCACTGTGCATGTGCGGCTGGCGGTGCTGGACGTTGATGACGCCCACCACGCGGTTACGCGCAATGACGGGCGCGGAGAGAAACGCCTCGTAAGTATCTTCGGGCAGGTCGCCGAAGAACTTGAACCGGGGATCGCGATAGGCCTCGCGCGAGATTGCCAGCGTACGCCTCTCGCGCGCCACCCAACCGGTAAGACCCTCGCTCAACTTCAGACGGACTTTGCCTATCGTGGAAGGGTTGGGAGTCTTGGAGGCGCACAGCACCAGTTCATCATCATCACTGAGATAAATGAGGCAGGAGTCGCAGGCCATGAACTCGGATAGCAGGCCGACAATTCCCTGCATGGTTTCCTGCAGGCTCATTTCACGGACCATGAAACGGCTGATTTTTTGAAATAAACGCAGTTCCTGTTCGAGGCGTGTGAGCCGGGCTTCGAGATCTTTTTGTTTGGCCACCGTTTTTATTATCCCAAAACCCGCGGGGCGGGCATCCGGGCGCGGTGGTGAAGTGTGAGTACCGGAACGGGAAGCATCGCGGCGTTCCTTGCGTTTCGCCAGTGACCCCAATTAGTATGAGAAGTTCGAGGGTGTTGCAATGACGACGGTGGCCCTCGGAGGAAAAGGGGAGAGGCGGGGCTTCTCCTCGAGCCGGATCCGAACGGAAGGAGATACCCACGAAAATGTGGTCACGCCGAAAAGAAGACGAACCGCCAGCACCGCGAACAGCGCACACTCCGCCGACACAGGCCGATCTGGCGAGGGAAGGGATCCCCATGTCCACAATGACAGTCCGTGAACCGGAACCGGCGCGGCAGAACGCGACGGCGACGATTGGGAAATCGGTGCTCATCAAAGGCACCATCATCAGCAGGGAGGACCTGTACCTCGATGGAGAATTCGAAGGCGGCGTCGAGTTGCAGGAACACCGGCTGACGATCGGGCCGAACGGCCGCGTACAGGCCAACATCAAGGCCCGGGAGATCGTTGTGATCGGCACGATTCACGGCAACGTGGAGGCAACCGAAAAGATTGAAGTCCGTAAGGAAGCCAAGCTGGTGGGCGATATCCGCACCGCCCGCATCGTGATTGAAGACGGCGCCTATTTCAAGGGAAGCATAGATATCGTGAAGCAGGATGTTGGCAAGCCGGCGCCGCAGCAGGCTCCCAGACCGCAGGCGATGGCGGCGGCGGCGGGGGCCGGTCCTTCCCCGGCGCCCACGCCTGTGACGGAAACCAAGCGCTGAACCTCGGAGGGTTCGAACTTGACCTATCGTGTGGAAAGACCGCATTAAATCGCTGCTTGGCAGTGCGGCGGCGCCAGCCCCCGCGCCGGAGTTAGGTGTGTCCGCGCAAGACAGGACGAACGAAGCCGTGCAGGCCGGAGCCGCGCCTTGGCCAAGGGGGTTTCCCTCCGAGGAACTGAGCCGTCCCAGCCGGTGCCTGGAACACTTTCTGGCAGCGCTCGAAGGCCGCCGCGGGTCCGGCGTGCTGGACCTGGGCGGCGCCAGCCAGGCCAATATTACTTACATCACCGCGCTTGGCCACCGTATGAGTTCTGAAAGCGTGCTGCACGCCCTTGATACGGTGTGGCACGACGATGGACTTTCGGAAGCCCGCAAGATTGAGGATTTCCTCGAGCAGACACTGAACTACCAGTACAGCACCTTCGCCGGGGTGCTGATCTGGGATACGCTGCAGTTTCTTCCTCCGCCACTGCTGCAGGCGGCAATCCTGAGGCTGCACGACATACTGGAACAGGACGCGGTGATGCTTGCCTACTTCCATGCCGATGAGAAGCAGACGCTGGTGCCGGCTTACTCCTACCGGATACTGGATGGGCATACCATCGCCGTCAATCCCAAGGCGGTGCGGCAGCGGCCGCAGTCGCTGAACAGCCGTGCGATTGAGAACCTGTTTCAGAATTTCAAGACGGTGAAGTTTTTCCTCACCAAGGACCATCTGCGCGAAGTGCTGATCGTCCGGTAGGGCTTCAGGAGCGCTTTTACTGAAACGCCGCGCGAACCTCGTTGGAGACTCCCCTTGCATTGCGCAGCGACAAGGTCAGCGATTCAATGCTGGTGGCGTCACCCGAAAACGGAAGCACCATGCGGAACTGTGAGCCGAAAGCCTGAGACTGGGTATTGGCAAACCAGCCCTGAAAGACCCCGGCAAGCGGGATGGCCACGCGCGTGGACTCAATCAGGCGGCCCGCCGCCGGATTCAGCACCACGATGCCTTCCTGCACCTCGCGAGTGGAGGAAAAGCCGGTAACAACAAGGTCAAAACCACTGGCGGTACGAACCAGCGATGCACTGGAGATGACTGGCGCCGTCTGTGGAATACGGATGGTGCGATCCGGATCGCTAACGGGCCGCAGTTGCTGTCCCGCCGCCCGTAGCGTGACGCGGAAGGTGACTGCGCCGGCAACGGTTCCCATCTGAACGCCGAAGGGAGATTGCGGGAACACGGCGCGGGACTGCCCCGCCGGCACGCGAAACTCGACGGCCCTTCCCCCCGTGCTGAATTGCAGAGCCGGGTCGCTGGCGGACATGGCGGTTTCCGAGGTGAACTCCATTTCCAGCCTTCCCAACACATCAATGGGATAGGGACCAGCCAGGTCGATCACCACAGGCGATTGCTGTCCGGGATTGATGGATTCGGGCACGCCCGTAATGGCGACTCCCGACAGGGCAGCCAGCCCCACCACCAGCGTGAATTCGTTCTCGGCGCGGGCGCCTCGTGAATCGGTGGCCAACACGGAGATACGGAAGCTCCCGGGCTGCATGGGCGTTCCTGTAATGGCGTCTCCCTCCAGCCGCAAGCCATCGGGCAATGTGGAAGAAACCAGCGCGTAACGGTAAGGCGGCGCCCCACCGAGCACTCCAAACACACCACGATAGGCGCTTCCGAGCGTTGCCGAAGGCAGGGTGGAGGATGTAAATCGCACCGGGTCTTCGCCGGCCAGTTGAATGGGAAGGGAGAATCCCCTGCTGTCGGAACCGCCCTGGGCATCGGCGACGCGAACCAGGAAGCTGAACACGCCGTCGCGCAGCGGCACGCCGGAGATACGTCCGGCAGCGGGGTCGAAGATGAGCCCCGGTGGCAGTCCGCCTGAGAGCAGGCTCCAGCGGTAGGGGGCGCGTCCCCCGGAAGCGGAAAGAGCGACGGAATAGGGTTGGCCAGGCGAGCCTGTGGGAAGCAGGGAGCCGCTGGTGATTTCCACGCCTGGAAGGTCCACCACGCGCAAGGAATACTGCCGCGATGCGCTGCGGCCGGCGGCGTCCCGCACTCCGGCTGTGAAGTTGAAATTGCCTGCCTGCCGCGGCGTGCCCGTCAGTGTTCCGTCAGAAGAAAAATCCACGCCCGGGGGCAGCGCGCCACTTTCCATGGCAAACAGGTAGGGCAACTGGCCGCCCACGGCGCCAATCCGCGCCTGATACGTCCGGCCCAGCCTTCCGTCGGGCAACGCAGGCGGGGTAGCCATTGTAAGCCCCGACCGGGCCGGCGCCACCGTGAGGTCAAACTCCTTTACGGCGATCCGTTCCCCGGATGCAGCCTGCACTCGGAAGCGGAAACTGAGCGGCTCGGATTCTCCGGCGGCGGGCTCCAGCGC
>JANRLE010000330.1:0-49582 GCA_033762895.1 Bryobacteraceae bacterium
CCCTGTCTTCAGTTCCTGTTCGAACTGCTCCCGGGTGTGCGGGGAGAATTCGAGTTCCACGCTTTGGTAGGCCGCGCGCAGGCCGGGCTTCACGGGCTTCATGACGCCGCTGAGCACGCGGTTCACCTCGGTTGCCAGAGCTTTTCCATATTGTTCGACATGGGCCATCGTTCCGCGCGGATTGGGATTCTGATCGGCGCCGGTAAGCATGAGGAACATCGCCATGGCGCCGGGTTGCATGCTCTCCAGTTCCAGTTGGGCCGCGCCGGCATAGTCGCCGCTGATCTGGTAGTTATCGCCGCCGAGAGTGGTGTTGTGGCAGGCATAGCCGAACAGGGCGGCGCGCAGCTTGCCGGATCCGTCGCGCACGGCAAGCACAGGAACATCGTGATCGACGGGTCCGCTGTTCTCCACGCCGAAGCTGACGCCTTTCGCCGTGCGCACGCGGCGGTTGGCGGCAAAGCCGGTCTTGCCGTGGGCGATCGAGATACGGGCGGGGGCCAGGTCGCCGAGAGCCGCGCCCACCACTGCCACCAGGTCTTCGGTTAGTTTCACCGCGTAATCCTCCACCGCCTTCTTCTGCGGCTCATCGAGGAAATACATGGTCATCAGGTTGGGACGCACCACGGGACCGGCGTGGGTGTGGGAGGAATTGAGAAACAGGCGCGCACGATCGATGCCATACTCCTTGAGGACGCGGGCGGCCACGATGTCGGAGACGTTGCGGGGCAGTCCAATGAGATCGGTGGTGACCAGCACGGCCTTGCCCCGCCGCCCGTCTTCCACCGCCAGCGCTTTCGCCCAAAGGCGGTGGCTGACACCCTGTGAGGGCCTGGTGCGGCCGGCATAACCGGAAAGCCAGATGGGGCCGGGCGGAGTGATATCGAGCTTCGCGAGCCCTGCATGGAACCCGGCCTGGAGGGTCATCGCGGCGAACACCCCAATCAGCGCGGTTTGTTTTCCTAATGTCATAGAGGTTAGAATTCAAACGAATAACGATATGTCCACTTCCCTTATCTGGATGGTCCCGCTGGTGGCTGGTTTCGCGTTCGGCCAAGCCCAAAGCAACTCTGGCGACATCCGGGGAACGATTCTCGATGCCTCGGGCGCCGCCGTGGCGGGAGCACGGATCAACCTGAGCGATCCGGATCGCGGACTATCGAGAAGCACGGAATCGGACGCCGGGGGCAATTTCACCTTCGCTATTCTACCGCCGGGGCGCTACCGGGTTCGCGTGGAGGCCGCTGGGTTTGCGGCGCGCCTCATCGATGGCGTGGAAGTGCGGGTGGGCGACACGGTCTCATTGCCGGTGCAGATGACGGTAAGCCAGGTGGACACGACCATCGAAGTGCAGGCCGGCGTGGAGGTGGTGGAAGTCGAGCGGGTGCAGCAGGCCAACACGATTGAGCAGGCGCGGATCCGTAACCTGCCCATCAACCGGCGTAACTATCTGGACTTCGCGCTGCTGGCGCCGGGCGTGGTGGAAACCACCTCACTGGTGGACGACGTGAGCTTCCGGCCAATTCAGACGCCGAACTCCGGATTGAGTTTCGGCGGGTCAAACGGCCGGGGCAACGGGTTTTATATCGACGGCGTGGAGAACTATCTGGCCTCGGCCGGGGTGCGCCCCTCGGTGACGCAGGAAATGGCGCAGGAATTTCAAATCAACCGCAACAGCTTTTCCGCCGAGTTCGGCAACGCCTCGGGCGGCGTGGTCAACATCATCACCAAGTCAGGCTCCAATGACTGGCGCGGAAATCTGTTCGGCTTCCTGCGGCACAAGAGCATTCAGGCCCGCAACTACTTTGACAGCGGCAAGAGCCCGTTCACCCGCGTGCAGGCGGGGGCCACGCTGGGCGGCGCGATCAAAAAAGACAAGACGTTCCTGTTTATGGGATTCGAACGGCTGGACCGCAATGAGACGGCTTTCGTGCCCATACTGCAGGACCGCACCGTGTTCAACCGGCTGACGCCATCGCAGCAGCAGCTTGTGGATTTTTTCACCGCCACGGGCAATCCACTGCTGGTGGGCCTTTCGCGCCAGGCGCAGCAACTGCTGGTTCCGGGAAACAATCCGGCGCTGGTGCGGCTGTTCACGGAAAACAGCGGCGTGTTTCCCTTCTATGAGGATCAGACGACGTTCGGCATCCGGCTGGATCACCGGTTCTCGGACAGGCACAACGCCTTCTTCCGCGGCAACACGACGAAGATCGCGCAGGAGAACGCCAACTTCGGCGCGCTGGATGGATACAACCGCGGTCGGCTGATTGAGCAGTCCGACGCGACGGCGATGGTGAGCGACACGTTCCTGTTCAACCCGCGCTGGCTGATGGAAACGCGGCTGATGTTCAACTACAACACCTTCGATGTGACGCCGAACGACCCGCTGGGGCCGGAACTCAACATCACCGGATTCGGCCTTTTCGGCCGGCAGATCTTCGTGCCGTTCGCCAACATCGAACGGCACTACCAGGTGATTCAGAACTTCAACTATCTCAGTGGAAAGCACAACATCAAGTTCGGCTATGACGTGAATCCGATGCGCAACACCCAGATCTCGGCCACCTTCCTGGGCGGGCGTTTCAGCTTCGGGGAAGCGGTGCCGCTGGCCAACGCGCTGGTGGCGGTGACGGGCGATCCCACGTTGCCGCAGACCCTGACGGGCGTGCTGACGCAGGCCGGGCGGCAGCAGTTGATCCCGAATCTTACGGCGCCGCTGTCGGCATTGCAGGCCTACAGCCTGGGGCTGCCCACGTTTTTCCAGCAGGGTTTCGGCGATCCGAACTATGTGAACTTCATCAAGCGCTTCCATACCTTCGTGCAGGACAACTGGAAAGTGGCGCCGAGTCTAAGTTTGAACCTGGGATTGCGCTATGAGTTGGAAGTCCACAACGCGATCATCCCCAAGGACCGCAATAACATCGGACCGCGGTTCGGATTCGCATGGAGCCCGGGCGGAGATGGACGCACGGCCGTCCGCGGCGGATACGGACTTTATTACGCGCAGATCAATTCCACGGTGGCAGGCACCGCCGATCCGCTTTCGGGCCGCTTCATCAACCAGGTGTTCGTGCCGCTGACGGGCATTCCGGGATTTAACAACGCCCTCACCGGGCGTCCGCTCACCTCGGCCGACATCTATCAGACGCTGTTGCGGCAAGGTGTAATCGGCCGCAGGCCGATCGCCGAATCCGATCTGGCGCAGTTCGGCGTGCGAGTGGGGCCGGGGCTGCCGCTGTCGGTAATCTTCGGAGTGGATCAGGATTTTGAGAATCCATGGGCGCACCAGGCTTCGCTGGAAGTGGAACGGGCGATCGGCGACTTCGCGGTTTCGGCAGCCTACAACTTCAACCGCGGCGCGCATCTGCAGCGGACACTGGGCCGCAACGTCGCCTACACGGGCCAACGGCTTCCCGATGGACGGCCGACGTTCACCCGCATCAATCCTCTGGTGCTGCAGCGCAACATCATCACCTCGGACGCCAATTCGTTCTATCACGCCGGCATCCTTCAGTTGACGCGGCGATTCACGCGGGGCTTCACGCTGAACACGCACTATACGTTCAGCAAGGCGATCGACGAATCGACGGACTTCAATTCCGACTATTCGCCGAATGACCAGTTAAACGCGCGGGCCGAACGGTCCCTTTCGCCGTTTCACCAGGCGCACCGCTTCGTGTTGAGCGCGGTGATGGAATCGCCGTTTAAGAGCACCCTGGCCCGGCAGTGGACCGTGTCGCCGATTGCGAGCGCGAATTCCTGGCGCCCGTTCAATGTGCTGACGGGGGTGGATCAGCCGGTGGGCGGCGACGGTTATGTGAATACGAAGCGGCCCGCGCACCTGGGACGCAATGCAGGACGTGGACCCAACTTCTTCACGATCGACCTGCGGCTGGCGCGCCGCTTTCCGTTTTCGGCTAAGGAACACCGCAACGTGGAGTTTATCGCCGAGGGCTTCAACCTGCTGAACCGCACGAATTTCCGCAGCGTGAATAATACGGTGGGCGATGTGCCGATTTCGGCGCTGCCGAATCCGATCATCGCCAATCGCGGCAGCGTCACCACGCCGCTGGCTTACACCTCGGCGATGAACCCGCGGCAGTTCCAGTTCGGGCTGAAGGTGAATTTCTGATCGGGAGTTATACTGTGGGTATGAATGTTGCGGCGGCGCTGATTCCGGTGGAGGAATATCTGGAAACCAGCTACAGCCCCGATTGCGATTATCTCGATGGCGCGCTGAAGGGGCGAAACGTGGGTCAACAGGAGCACTCCCGGGCACAGAACAATCTCGCGTACCGTTTCACGGCCAAGGAAGATCTCTGGGGAATCTGGTCACTGACCGAGCAGCGCATCAGAACCGGCGCCCAAAGGTACCGGGTTGCCGATGTCTGTGTCGTGCGATCCGATGCGCCATGGGAACCTGCGATCACAGCACCTCCCTTGCTCTGTGTGGAGATCCTCTCCGAATCAGACCGCATCGCCGACCTGGAGGACAAGATCGAAGAGTATCTGGCGATGGGCGTCGAAATGATCTGGGTAATCGATCCGGGACACCGGCGCGCCTGGCATGTGGTGCCGCACAACCGCCAGGAACCGTCCGACGGCATCCTGCGTGTGCCCGGAACGGAGATTGCCGTACCACTGGCGGAAGTCTTCGCGGGCCTTCCCTAGTTCGCCTTGGCGGCGCGGCTTTTGCTTGCCTTCGGCTTCGGTTGGCGAAGCGGAAGGTTCGGATCGAGCGGCTTCAGATTTTCCGCCTTCACCGGGTGCCCGGCCGCCTCCAGCAGGGCGGCGGCGTTCTTGGGGTCGCTGAAGGTGGAGATGAACATGCCCATCACGGCGTGTTCGCGGCGCAATTGGTCGAAATCCATGGTGTCGAAAAATCCGGTATCGTCCTGAACCTGCAGGTTGGACATGTACCTCTTCTTGATGCCCTTTAACAGAATGACGATGAGGACGTGTGACTCCACCTGCCCGGTGGTCTTCACCCAAAGTTCTGACTCCATATACTGAGGCTCGCCGCCGCGATGCGCTTCGGTCAGCATCTGGTCGGGGATTTCGTAGTACTCCTTCAGTTCACCGTCGCTGTTGAAGGTAAGGCGGAAGGTTTCCGTGCCTGGCACATGAATATGGAGGCCGCGGATCTCACTCTCCATGAGCTTGGGATCCATCTTGACGGTGACAGTAGAGGATCCGTCGGGTTGGGGCGCCTGTTCCTCGTGACCGTGAGTCCAGGCGACGCCGGAGACCGGATAGCGCACTTCGTCGCACGGCCATTCGAAGATGGCGCATTGGGATTTGATGTCCTGGAGGAACGCGTCGAGCCGGGCGGGGTCGTCCAATTTACCTTTGTAGCTGATTGCGATTCCCATGCTTTTATAGTGCGGCCAGGGCGGGATTCCTCTCAAGAAAATTCCGGGGATTGCTTACTCCAGAAATGAAGCGTATACTCCAGATATGGAGTTACGCGCGCGCCGATCGAAGGCTTCGCCGCCAGTACCTGCTGTTGCCCCAGACCAGCGGCGGGATCCCAGAATTCGACGGCAGCTCTCGGGCCCTGCCATTCGCTCTTTCTTCAACCTGGCCGGGATCTGGCAACTCACCACGGAAGAACAGCGCGGGTTGTTGGGATGGCCGCCGGAATCGACGTACTTCAAGTACAAGTCAGGCCAGGTGGGTACGCTTTCCTACGACACATTGATGCGGATCTCACTGTTGCTGGGAATCTTCAAAGACCTGCGAATCCTTTACCCGGAACCCGAGTTGGCGGACCGTTGGGTGAAGCTGCCGAACAGCAATCCGCTGTTTGGGGGGAAAGCGGCGCTGGAACGGATGATCGAAGGCGGCATGGACGCGCTGTACCAGGTGAGGCGGCTTCTGGACGCGCGGCGCGGCGGATGGAACTGATGACGGCGAAGATCCGGCTGAAGGACACTTGCCGCCTGGTGCCGAGCCGCTATCCCACCGACGGGGTGCTGGATGCAATCGCCAGCGCGGAGGATCTGCCGCACATCTTCGAACTGGAGAGTTGGACGAATGACAGGATCTCGGTGGAGTTGGGCATACTCTCCCGGGTGCCGCCGGAGGAATGGGTGGTGGGGCGGCCGATGGCGAGTGTGATCATGGCGGCCTATTGCCATCCGAGGCCGGGGGGCGGACGTTTCAACGGGCCGGAGCGCGGGGCATGGTATGCGGCGCTTTCGCTCGAGGCCGCACACGCCGAGGTGGCCTATCACCGGTGGAAAGAGTTGGCTGAAGTGGGGGTGACGGAAGCGCGCGTGGAAATGCGGCTCTATCTGGCCGACTTCCATGCCGCGTTTCATGACGTGAGCACCGGGGAGCACGGGGCGCTGCATGAGCCGGCGAGTTACGAGGCGTCGCAGGCGTTTGCGCGGGAGTTGTTGGCGAGCGGATCCAACGGCATCCTGTATCGCAGCGTACGCTACCAATCAGCCTGCTGTATCGCCTGTTTCCGGCCCCGGCTGGTGTCGAATGTGCGCATTGGCGGCCACTTCGAATACCGGTGGGAGGGGACGGCTGCACCGGTTATCGCGAAACTGCGCTGAGGGCTTCGGCGGCCATGCGGCCGTAATAGCCCTGCGGATCCACCTGACGGGCGTTCTCAAATGCGACCATCGCCTGACCGTCGTTCTTCAAAGCCAGGTGCGCCCGGCCGATGCGCCAGTAGGCGCCGGCTTGGGTGGGTTTCGACTTGAGCCGCATCGTCTCGCGGGTGGCGCGATCGACCATGGCAACGGCTTCGGCGAAACGATCGAGCCGGGCCAGGACCGCGGCCCAGGTGGCCTGCTCCCAGACCGAATCGTCCGGCTTACGAACGGCGAGTTCCTGGGCGCGTGCGGCGTTGCCATTTTCGAGCGCCCATTCGGCAAGTGGGCCTCGAATGGCGGTGAGGCTGGCATCGAGGTTGAGGGCGCGCTGGTACATGGCAACGGCCTGGTCACGGCGTTCCAGTGCGGCGAGCGCGTCGGCGAGAGCGCGGTGGGCGGGTGCGTTGTCCGGGTGTTGGGCGATAAGCGCCCGCAGTTGGCCCTCGGCTTCCGGGGCGCGGCCGGCCAGCAGAAGCACGTTCGACTGCAGCAGGCGCAGATGCAGGCTGGCGCTCCGCCAACGCAGCAGCAGACTGCAGCGCCTCAGCGCTTCGTCGTAGTTGGCGTCGTCGAGGGCCTGCCGGATCCAGAACATGGTTTATTGTCTGAGATCGGCGCTAAGGCGAAAATCCTTTACGGCCGGGATTGCCTAGTCCCCGCGCGGGCCATTGTGGCAGTCATAGCAGCCGATCTGGCGCCCCTTGGTGAACGTGATGGTGCGCCGCTCGGCCCGGAGGGTCCGCGTGGTCAACGCCGCCGACAGCACGGTGCCGCGATAGTCGGCGCCATGGCACGCCCGGCAGGGCCGAGGATCGCGCTCAGCCGCATCCTCATGTTTCTCCACCCAGCGCTGGCCCACCGGATGTAGACCGTGGGGACCACCCGAGGTGGACTCCGGTGCCTGTACGTGACAGGTGGTGCATTCGGCCAGCGTACCGGCATAGCCCTGCAGCGCGATGCTCTGCAGATTGTCGTTGCGGTGGGAACTGGGATATTCGGCGTGGGTAGCGCCATGGCAGCTCTCGCACTGCAAGCCGCCGTGCCCCTTGGAAAAGCGGAAGAGCGAGGTCCCGGGAAGTGGAGTATTCGGATTGGTGGCGAACGTCTGATTGACGGCGGCGCGCAGGTTGCCCGATGCTTCGAAGGCTGACGTGTAGCGAATGCTGCCGTTGTTGTTTAACGCGGTGCCAGTGTGGCAGTTCTGGCAGTTGGGCTGTTCCAACCAGCCGTTGCGTCCCGGCGAACCTACCTTGGCCATGTTCCCGTGGCAACTTTGGCATTGCATCGATGCAGTGCCATCGGGGGCCGTGGCATTGCCCATTGCGCCACGCAGGCACCTGGTAACCGAGCCGGGATGGCAGCGGTAACAGGAGCCGCGGTTCTCCACCGAATCGAGCGCCAGCAGATTGGTGGGGTCAATCACGTTGGCGTGGCGGCGATGGACGGCGCTGGTGAGCGTTGACACACCGGGGATACCTGTTCCGGGCAGCGCATTTGATCCGTGGCAGCGGGCGCAGAGAATCGGCGTGCCGCCAGCCACAGTGGCCGCAAGTCCAGCGGGGTTGAACCCGGCGGCGGCCAGCGCATCGCGGAACTTCGGATTCCCCGCTTCGCGCTCATCGTGCAGGAGCAGCACGTTGGTCTTGTAGTCGCGTTCGGGGTCGGGCAGAAAGGCCCAGCCCGCGGCCGGACGCGAGGTGTTGGTGGAGCCGGAACCGTGGCAGACGCGGCAGTCCATCTCATCGGAAACCGGCAGGACGACGTCCGTTTTGGCGAGAACGGCGCCGGAGGAATTGCGCGCGGTGAGACGCATCAGCGGATAGTAGTTCTTGTTGCCCGCATCGTCGTAGGGAGAGACCGGAATGCCTTCAGCGACGAACTGATTCAGGACCGCATCGAAGGTCATCCTCCGCGGCGTGTTGGCGGCGCCGGGCATGGCGTGGCCGGCGAGGCCCATATCAGGAGCCACCTTGGCGCCATACTGTATGGACACGTAATCCCAAAAGTTGGTTTTGCCGATGGTGGTCCGGTTGATGGATCCATCGGGATCGGCCACGGCTTCATAGGTGACGGTGTAGGGCCGGGCGTCCCGCACCAGCTTGCCTGAGCTGACCAGTTGGGCATGTACGTTGTTGTAGGGCGGCAGAATGGAATAGATGGAATAGTCTTTCCCGTCCATGCAGTGCATGCCGAGATCATTCCAGCCAACCAGTGTCCACTTCGTTGTCGCACCGGCTCCGGAGCGGTCGCCGGCAAACAGAGCCAGAAGTCCCGCAGCCGCGAAAGGACACACTACGAGCAGAACTCGCATGGAAAACCTCCGAGATGTATTAGGGAGCCGGAACGCGGGGAGGAGTTCGGTCGCCTGCTACTTGAAACTTTATACCCATAGCTGCATATAGTCAATCACAAACTTAACTTGACGATTCCGTCCTGCCGCGCCATGCCTGTTCGCGTATACTGATAACTACGTAATGAAAGCGAAGCTTCCACTCACCGAGGGTCTTATCGACCTGGCCGCGCACCGCTTCCGGCTGCTGGGCGAGCCCATGCGATTGCGCATTCTTCAGGCGCTGGAAGCAGGCGAGCGCAGCGTGACGGATCTGACGCGGGTGGTGTCGAGCAACCAGCCGAACGTGTCACGGCACCTGCAGGCGCTGCACGAAGGCGGCATCGTGAAGCGGCGGCGCGACGGCAACACGATCTACTACGCCATCGCCGACCCGGTGGTGTTCCAGATCTGCGAACTGGTGTGCCGCAGCGCGGTGGATGTGGCGCAGGCGCGGCTGGGGATGATCATGGAAGCCGCCGGACCGGCGCGAAAAGAAACGGCGCGGAAGCGCTGAGCGCAGCCCCGGGGCCGTGGTATCTTAAAGGTTTCTTTCCTCTGAACCACCCATGGCAAATCTAATCCCTGTCACAGTCGCAAGGGGCGACGGAATCGGCCCCGAGATCATGGACGCCACGCTGCATATCCTGAAGGAAGCAGGGGCGCGCATCGACATTGAAGAAATCGAGATCGGCGAGAAGGTTTATCTGGCCGGCCACGCCTCGGGCGTGGAGCCGAAGGCCTGGGATTCGCTCAAGCGCACCAAGGTCTTCCTGAAGGCGCCGATCACCACGCCCCAGGGCGGCGGCTTCAAGAGCCTGAACGTAACCACGCGCAAGATGTTCGGTCTTTACGCGAATGTGCGGCCTTGCGTGGCCTATCACCCCTACGTCGACACCAAGCATCCCGGCATGGACGTGGTGATCGTACGCGAGAACGAAGAGGACTGCTACGCGGGCATCGAATACCGTTCCACCAATGAAGTGATGCAGTGCCTGAAGCTGATCTCGCGGCCGGGCTGCGAGCGCATCGTGCGCTATGCGTTTGAGTACGCGCGGCGGAACAACCGCAAGAAGGTGACCTGCTTCACCAAAGACAACATCATGAAGATGACCGACGGTCTGTTCCACAAGGTGTTCGACGAGATCGCGGTGGAATATCCGGAGATCCCCAACGAGCACTGGATTGTGGACATTGGCGCGGCGAAGCTGGCCGACACGCCGGAAGCGTTCGACGTGGTGGTGATGCCGAACCTGTACGGCGATATTCTTTCCGACGTGGCGGCGCAGATTGCCGGGTCGGTGGGTTTGGCGGGCTCGGCCAACATCGGGCAGGAATACGCGATGTTCGAAGCGATTCACGGCTCAGCGCCGCGGCGCGCCAATCAGAATTTGGCGAATCCTTCGGGTCTGCTGCTGGGCGCGGTGATGATGCTGGTGCATATCGATCAGCCCGACATCGCCGAGCGGGTGCATAACGCGTGGCTGAAGACGATTGAAGACGGTGTCCATACCTACGACATCTACGCCGAAGGCGTGAGCAGGGAAAAGGTCGGCACCAGGGAATTCGCGCAGGCTGTGGCGGCCCGCGTGGGCCAGCGTCCGGAAAAACTGAAAGCGGTGAGCTACTCTTCGCCGCCCAAACAGGCCGCGCAGGCGAAAGCAGTGGCGGTGAAGCGGCCAGACAAGAAGCTGGTGGGCGTGGACGTGTTTGTCGATTGGGCTGACGCCAGGCCCAACGACGTGGGAGCGGCGTTGGAGAAGCTCAACGGCGGCGGCTTGAAGCTGCAGTCATTGGGCAACCGCGGCGTGAAGGTGTGGCCGGATGGTTTCGAAGGCACCACGGTCAGCGACAACTGGCGCTGCCGGTACGTCGCCGAAGGGGCCATCGCGCACGGGCAGGTTTGCGATCTGTTGGACCGCGCGGCTGCGGCGGGAATCGACTTCATCAAGATCGAGAACCTTTACGAATACGACGGGCAGGCCGGCTATTCGGCCTGACGTCACAAAGCCGGCAAACCATGGAGAACGCACAGCCGCCGCTGGTCGGCGTGATCATGGGCAGCAAGTCCGATTGGGAAACGATGCGGCACGCCGCCGCCATCCTGGAGCAGTTCGGCGTGCCGCACGAGTGCGGTATTGTGTCCGCGCACCGCACCCCTGAGCGAATGGCCGAGTATGCGCATTCGGCTGAACAACGAGGCATTGAAGTGATCATTGCGGGCGCCGGAGGCGCGGCTCATCTGCCCGGCATGGTGGCGGCGCAAACCGTGGTGCCGGTGCTGGGCGTGCCGGTGGAAAGCCATGCATTGAAGGGGATGGATTCGCTGCTGTCCATCGTGCAGATGCCGGGGGGGATACCGGTAGGCACGCTGGCCATCGGCAAGGCGGGAGCGACGAACGCGGCGCTGCTGGCGGTGGCGATTCTGGCCAACAACCGGCCCGAGCTTCGCCAGCGGCTGCACCAGTTCCGCGCCAGCCAGACAGACAAGGTGTTGGCGGACACGCTGGAATGAATCCGATCCTGCCGGGCTCGGTCGTCGGCGTCCTTGGCAGCGGACAGCTTGGACGCATGTTCGCTATCGCGGCGCGGCGGATGGGGTACCGGGTCCACACGCTGTCGCCCGACTCCGATACACCCACGGGTCAGGTGGCCGATCTGGAAGTTCAGGCGCCTTATGACGACCTGGATGCGGTAAGAAAATTCGCGCGCGGGGTGAGCGCGGTGACGTTCGAATTCGAGAACGTGCCCGCCGGCACCGCCGCCGCCGCGGCCGAATACGCGCCGGTGCGGCCGGCAGGCTCGGTGCTCCACACCACCCAGCATCGCATCCGGGAAAAGACGTTCCTTACCAGCGCCGGTCTTCCGGTCACGCCCTTCCGTGTCGTCCGCTCGCTGGACGACCTGCCGGGCGCCATCTCACAATTGGGGCTGCCGGCGATACTGAAGACCGCTGGCTTTGGCTACGACGGCAAGGGCCAATTCCGCATCGAACACGCCTGGCAGGCGGCGGAAGCCTGGAAAGCGATTGGAGAACAGGAAGCGGTGCTGGAGGCGTTCGTTCATTTCGCCAGGGAAGTGTCGGTGGTGGCGGCGCGCGGGGCCGATGGCGCATTCGCGCACTATGGCGTGATTGAGAACGAGCATCGCCGCCACATTTTGGATCTGTCGATTGCGCCGGCGCGCGTATCACAGCAGGTGGAACGGGAAGCGCCGGAGCTGGCGCGGGTGGTGCTGGAGAAGCTGGACGTGGTGGGGGTGCTGTGCGTGGAGTTCTTCGTCACCGCGGAAGACCGGTTATTGATTAATGAGCTTGCCCCGCGCCCGCATAACTCCGGCCATCTTACTTTCGATGCCTGTGTCACAAGCCAGTTTGAGCAGCAGTTACGCGCCGTGTGCGGTTTGCCGCTTGGTTCCACCCAACGGCTTTGCGCGGCGGCAATGGCCAATCTGCTGGGCGAGGTCTGGGCGAACGGCGAGCCCGACTGGTGCGCGGCGGCCGGGTTCGACCATGTGAAGATCCACCTTTATGGAAAGCTGGAAGCCAGAGCCGGGCGGAAGATGGGGCATCTCACGGCGTTGGGGACTTCGGTGGACCAGGTAATCGATACTGTACGGCAAGCGCGGTTGCGATTGGCGCGAAAATGAACCTGCGCAAAGTTTGAGTACTATTGAAACTCTCAGGCGTCCCACAACACTATAGGTAAGCTGACCCCGCGGCTGACGGTTACACCTGCCGCGATATTACGAATTTGAGACAAGGAGTCAACACCTATGACGGGCGCCGCACCGGCCGCAAAGAAAGTGGCCTTCCACGGAGCAATCGACCGCCTCTACTACGGAGTCCCGCAGGGACCCTTTTTCAAGCCGGGCATGTTCGGACGCATGTTTCCCCGCTTGTCCGCCTTAACCGCCTCTAACGACGCGATGGTGGAACTGGGATCGGCCATGGTGGAGGAGGGGGGCCAGATCAACGACCCCGCTTTTGACAATCCCACAATACCGGCCGGGTTCACCTACCTGGGCCAGTTCATCGATCACGACATCACGTTTGACACCACGCCGCTGCCGGAAATAGTGACCGACCCGCAGGCGATCCACAACTTCCGCACGCCGAAGCTGGACCTGGATTCGCTTTACGGCGGTGGTCCCGGGGCGCAACCCTACCTCTACACGCGGGCCAATGACGCTCTGTTTGTGATCGGGACGAACCGGGAGAGCCCGGATCAGAATGGCGTGAACATTCCGGCGTTACCGAATGACCTGCCGCGCAACGCCGAAGGGTTCGCCCTCATCGGAGACAAGCGCAACGATGAAAACCTGCTGGTGGCGCAGTTGCACCTGGCGATGTTGAAGTTCCATAACAAGGTGGTAACCACAAGGAACGTGGGCTTTGACGAAGCGCGCCGCATTGTGACCTGGCACTACCAGTGGATGGTGATTCACGACTTTCTGGCGCGGCTGGTAAGTCCGGCGGTGTTGAACGACGTGCTGGCCAACGGCAGAAAGTTCTTCACGTTCCAGGAAGAGGCGTTCATGCCGGTGGAGTTCAGCGTGGCCGCCTACCGGCTGGGCCACAGCATGGTGCGCGATGACTACTTCCACAACCGCGTGTTTAACCCGACCAGTGACCGGCTGGCGCCGGGATCGCTGAGCCTGCTGTTCCGTTTCACGGGACTTTCAGGCAGCGGCGGCGACGTACCGGTGCCGACCAATTGGATCATCGACTGGAGGAGGTTCTTCGAATTCGCCGGCCTGCCGGCGGACTTCCAGCGCAACCACAGCCGCCTGCTGGACACCAAGCTGGCGGCCACACTGGGCAACCTGCCCATCCCCGATCCGGAGAAGCGGCTGGCGGTGCGCAACCTGATTCGCGGAGTGAAACTGGGACTGCCGTCAGGACAGGCCATCGCCGCGGCCATGGGCATTACGCCGCTCACACCGTCAGAGGTGGCCAGCGGTTCGGATGCGGCCATTGTCACAAAGCACGGCTTCGACACGAAGACGCCACTCTGGTATTACATCCTGAAGGAAGCCGAGGTGCGGGGAGCCGGACGCAGGCTGGGCCCTGTGGGCAGCCGCATTGTCGCCGAGACCTTCATCGGCCTGCTGGATGGGGATGCCAACTCTTTCCGCAGCCAGGATCCGACGTTCACGCCGGATCTGCCGTCGGCCACGCCAGGGCAATTCACGATGGTGGACCTGCTGAACTTTGTCGGCGAGGTGAACCCGATCGGATAGCGGCCGCGCGCGGCAACTTCCGTTTCGATAAACTGGGCAACTGTATGATTACGGTTGCCCTTTTCTTTTCTCTATCCGCCGTCCTGACGCCGGCTGAAACCGGCAAGGTGCGGCTACCCGCCCCCTATCACACACCATCGGCGACGAATGCGCCCAAGGTGGTGCCGCAGCCCGACGGCCGGCAATTGAACGTACCCGCAGGGTTTCGCGTGGAAGAGTTCGCCAGCGGTTTCCAGAAGCCGCGCTACATGATCCAACTGCCGGGAGGCACGGTGCTGGTGACCGACAGCGTGGCCAAGGGGAGCGTATACGCCATCGGCGCAGACAAGTCGAAGAAGGCGCTGCTGACCGGACTGGACCGGCCCTTCGGTATGGCGCTGTGGAAGAATTATCTCTACGTCTCAGAGGCGGAAGGCATCAAGCGGTATCGGTTCGACGCCGAGGCGCTGACGGCCGGAGCGGGTGAAATGGTGGTGCCGCTGACCGGTTACGGAAAGGGACACTGGACGCGCTCGATCGCCTTCGACAAGCAGGGAAAGAAGCTGTATGTTTCGGTGGGCTCGGGCAGCAATGTGGACGCCGGCGATCCCAAGGATCGCGCGGCGGTGAATGTCTACAATCCCGATGGCAGCGGGCATGAGATTCTGGCGGCAGGGTTGCGCAACCCGGTGAGCATCCGGTGGAATCCGGCAAGCGGCAAGCTGTGGTCCACGGTGCAGGAACGCGATGCGCTGGGCGATGACCTGGTCCCCGACTTTTTCACCGAAGTAAAGCCCGGAGCGTTTTATGGCTGGCCCTACGCCTACATTGGCCCGAACGAGGAGCCGCGGAGGAAGGGTGAAGCTCCGGAACTGGTAAAAAAGACGATCGAACCGGATGTAATCCTGCCAGCCCACTGCGCGGTGATGGATTTCGTTTTCTATACGGGCAAGCAGTTCCCGGCCAGATACCGGAACGGCGCGTTTCTGGCGTACCGGGGATCGTCCAACCGCTCCAAGCGAGTGGGATATTCGGTTGTTTTTATCCCATTCAAAAGCGGCAAGCCGGCGGGAGAGGCCGAGGATTTCCTCACCGGATGGATGATGGGGCCCGAGCAGAGAGAAGTGTGGGGACGCCCGGTGGGATTGCTGCAGATGGCCGATGGCAGCCTGCTGGTGTCCGAAGACGGTAACAACAGGATCTACCGCATCTCACACTGAGCATTCAACAATGAAACGGCCCTGGTTCTGGCGCCCGGCGGCACGGACCTGAAGACCGGCTTGAGCGGCCAGATCACGGAACTCGGTGAGCGTACGGTCCTTGCCGCCCACCAGGACCATCATCAGCAAATCCGGCTCGGCGAGCGGTCCGGGAGTCACTCCGTTGAGGATCACGACGCGGCCCGAGGGGCGCGCGGCGTCGGCGCAGCGCTTGAGGATAGCGTGGGCCTCCTGGTCAGGCCAGTTGCTGAGTACGCTCTTGAGCAGATAGAGGGAAGCTCCGGCCGGCAGCGGGTCGAAAAAGTTCTGGCCGATGACGCTCACTCGGTCCGAGACGCCCGCTGATTCAAACGTCTCCGCCGAGCGGGCCACGGTGCGGGGCAGGTCAACCAGGATGCCGCGAACCGCTGGATGGGCGCGCAGCACTTCGGCCAGCAGTGCGCCCGTGCCCCCGCCAACGTCCACCACGGTGTGGATGGCGCTCCAATCGTTCGGATCGAGCAGCACTTCAGGATCGGGAACGCCGTGGCCGGCCGGTCCCATCAGCATGTCGAAGCTGGCGGCGATCTCCGGATGCGCCTCAAGGTCATCCCAGAACGGACGGCCGAAGACCTCATGATAGGCCGGCTTTCCCGTACGAACCGCGGAGAGCATCGTGCCCCAGGCATGCGCCATACGGCCGCCGAAGGCGTCAAGATCCAAGGACAAGCGGATGGGACTGTCAAGCATCGCGCGGGCGGCATCATTGAGCGCGAACAGGCCCGGCAGGGGCTCTTCGAACAGGCCCTTGCCCGCCAGATACCGGAGTACGCTTTGCAGCGGCGCCGGGTGAGCGCCGGCGGCGGCGGCCAGATCCTCAATGCGGGTCTTGCCCGCCGCGATGTGATCGGCAATTGGCAGAGTGGCGGCGACATGGACGCACCACGGCGCCGCAAAGTCGGCCAGCGTCCAGAGATCCATCTATTCGAAAACAACGGCGGTGCCGGTGGCGGTGACCATCAGCATGGTTCCCTGCCCCGGCGAGATTTCTTCGAAGTCCAGATCGACGCCGACGACGGCATTGGCGCCCATTTTTCGGGCCTGCTCGGCCATTTCGTCGAGTGCGATGTCCTTGGCCTTTCGAAGCTCAGATTCGTAGGCTCCTGAGCGGCCGCCCACAAGGTCGCGGATGCCGGCAAAGAAGTCGCGGAAAACGTTTGCGCCGAGGATGGCCTCGCCGCTGACCAATCCAAGGTACTTGGTGATGCGGTGGCCTTCAAGAGTATGCGTGGTGGTGATGAGCATCCCTATCAGGGTACCAGCCGCGGGCAGTTCTACATCGCGGTACATGGATTCGCCACTCGGAATCGTTTTCCGGCTGAGCTGTTTCGACGCGCTTTCCCGCGTTTTCCGATGGACCGTTCACGCAGTGGAGCCTTGCTGTCCGGATCGGCGCCAAGGATAATCCACGTAAGGAGTATTGAGGATGCGACCATCGGTTTCCGCCACATACCGGCGCCTCAGCATAGTGCTTTTCGCGGCCGGCGTTTTTGCGCAGGAAAAACCCGTGCAGCTTTGGCGGGGCATGGGCCAGCACCATCATCCGATCGTGACTGCGAATGCCGAAGCGCAGAAGTACTTCAACCAGGGGCTGCTGCTGCTGTATGGATTCAACCGCTATGAAGCGCAGCGATCGTTTCAAAAGGCCTCGGAACTGGATCCCGGGGCCGCGATGCCGCACTGGGGCCTGGCCGCCACTTACGCGCCGCACATCAACATGGACCTCGACGGCGATGTCGATTTGAAAAAAGGCTGCGCCGCGGCAACCATCGCCGCGAAGCTGGCCACAGCGGAGCACGAAAAGGCGTACGCGCAGGCTGGCAGGGCGATGTGTACCTCAGGCGACGCCTATCGTGAGGCGTTGCGGGCGTTGCACCGGCGATACCCGGATGATCCCGACGCGGCTTCGCTTTTCGCCGAAGCCCTGATGGTGCCGGTGCGCTGGCGCTGGTTCGCCGATGGCAAGCCGGCTGGCGAAATGGCGGCGTGTATCGGCGTGCTGGAACAGGTGATGAAACGCGATCCGGATCATCCGGGAGCGAATCACTTCTATATCCACGCGATGGAGATGTCGCCCAATCCGGAGTATGCGCTGCCATCGGCGCAGCGGCTGATGGGAGGAATCGCGCCGGGCGCGGGACACCTGGTGCACATGGCGGGCCACACCTACTTCCGGGTGGGCGACTACGAGGTGGTGGCCAGCTCCAACGAACGGGCCGTGCAGGTGGATGAACACTACTTCCATCACAGCGGCGTGCATGGCGGCTATGTCGGTTACTACGCGCATAACCTGCACTTCCTTACGGCCGCGCGTATGATGCAGGGCCGTTTCGACGATGCCTATCAGGCCGCGGAAAAAATGGTGGAGCGGCTGAAGCCGATGCTGAATGAAATGGCGGCACTGGCGGACCCATTCGTGGCCACGCCGGTTTTCGTGTTGGAGCGGTTTCGCAAGTGGGACGAGATCCTGAAGCTGCCGGAGCCCGAGGCGCGGCTGCCTGTCACGCGGGCGATGTGGCGCTATGCGCGGGTGCTGGCCTATGTGGGCAAGGGCGACCGGGCGAAGGCAGCGGCGGAAGCCCGCGAGTTCGAAGCCGCAAAGGCCAGGGTTCCGGCCGATGCGCCGTTCATCAACAACAAGGCGTCCTCGATTCTGGAGATCGCCGCGGAGGTGATTGCGGCGCGGATGGCCGGGGATGCGGCCTCGGCGGTACCGCATTGGCGCAAGGCGGCCGCGATCCAGGACGGGCTGACTTACGATGAGCCTCCGCCGTGGTACTACCCGCTGCGGGAATCGCTGGGGGCGGCGTTACTGCGGGCAGGCAAGGTGGAAGAGGCCGAACGGGTGTTCCGCGATGACCTGGATCGCTACCCGCGTAATGGCCGGTCACTGTTCGGGCTGATGCACGCGCTGAAGGCGCGAAAGGACGACGCGGGCGCCGAATGGGTGAAGATGGAATTCGACAAAGCCTGGAAGCGCGCGCAGACCGGGCTCAGCCTGGATACTTTCTAGCCGGGGCGAAGCGCACCAGCACCGCGCCGCTGATGAGCAGGGCCGTATCGCCCACGTGGATCATTACCCATGACGGCCACATCCCGCAGGGGGCGGCCGTTGCGCGCCGTGATGTGCACGAATCCCACCGGTCCCTGGCTATGCAGGCGCTCCAGCGTGACGGCATCATTGTACAGACCGGGAATGTAGAAGGCGCCGCTTTCCGGAAGATACTGTTCGCTGCTACACGGGATGAGGGGATGAGGCAATGGTTTGCGGCGCGAATTTACAACCGCGTCGACTGCTGGGCCTGGAACGGAAGACAGGCCGCGCCATAGATTCCGGCCTCGCTGCCGAGAACGGCCTTTTCAATACGCGTGGGCGCGTTGCGGTAAGTAAAGCTGCGCTGGCGCACTTCGGCCTCGAGCGCAGGGTAGAAAAAGTCCCAGGCGGCCAGCACGCCGCCGCTCATCAGATAAAGCGGAAAGTTAAACGTGTTGATCAACGTGGCCACGGCGATGCCCAGCGCCTGGCCCATCGACTCGAAGATGCGGATGGCGCGTTCCTCGCCCTTTAACGCGAGATCGTAGACATCCTTGGCTGAAACATTCTCACCCAGCGCGAGCAGGTTCGCCATGCTTTCGATGGCGGTGGCCGATGCATGCTTTTCCACGCACCCGCGATTGCCGCAGCCGCAGGGATTGCCGTTCGGCACCACGGTAAGGTGCCCCAATTCGCCCGCCATACCGACGGCGCCGTGCATGACGCGGCCTTTGTAAATGATTCCGCCACCGATGCCCGTGCCAAGGGTGAGCAGCACGAGGTCGTCCACTTCGCGGCCGGCGCCGATCCATTTTTCTCCAAGCGCGGCGGCGTTGGCGTCGTTCTCCAGGATCACCTGCGTGCCCAGGCGCTGCTCAATGGCATCGCGCACAGGATAGTTGTTGAGCACGGGCAGGTTGTGAGAGCCGACGATGAAGCCTTCGGCGATGCGGATAAATCCGGGGACGCCGATGCCGACTCCGGCAAAGCGCTGGCCCTCGTACTTATCGCGGAGCTGCTCAATGCTGGAGACAATGTCGTCCACCACGCGCTCCGGCCCTTGCGAAAGGTCCGTGGTGGCGGCGATCTTCTCCAACATCCGTCCGCTTGCGTCCACCGCCGCGGCCCTCAGGTTCGTTCCACCCAAATCAACGCCAATCGAAAATTCGGCCATGAAGCCGCATGATAACAGATCAGTCAGTGGCGAAGACGCCAAAACGCGTCACTTCGCGGAAGCCCATGCGCAGGTAAAGCGGGTAGCCCATGGAACTGGATTGAAGAACCACGGTATCCATGCCTGTCTGCTTCGCCGTGGCGGCCAACACCAGCCGCATCAGGGCCTCCCCGTAGCCGCGCCGCTGAAAGTGCATATGGGTGGCGACGGCATAGAGACCGATGACGCCGCCGCCCAGCATGATGGCGGTGGTGGAGACGGCCACGCCCTTGACGTAGCCCACATAGCCGCGGATGGGCCCCTGCCACAGCCGTTCGCTGGCATAGACGCGATTGGAGACTTCCACTGGAACCTGGAAGGCGGTGGCCATGATGTGGCTGAAGTCAGCGCGGGTTCTGGCGTCGCCCACGGGCCGGCAGTCGATCGAGGGCAGGCGGCCGCGTGGGGCGGCCAGTTCCCGCGCGATCATGCCTGGGGTGTCCATCACCGGCTTCAGCCCCACGGTGGCCATGGTGATGCCGGCACGGCGGCGTTCTTCGCCGTTGAAATAGTCCTCGCAGAACCAGACGGACCAGGGGGCGCGCCGCTGTTTGAAATAGTCCGCCGCGCCGTGGAGATAGCTGCTGTAGCGGCCGTCGATCACCGGACGGGTCAACACGGCGGTGTTAAAAAGGCCGAAGGGTACGCCGGAATAGGCGAGGCTCATGCCTTCGATCGCATCGGTTTCGCCCGCATCGCTCACCCAGGAGAAGCCCGCCAGCGCGCAGCGCAGATTCTCGTTGACGGCTTCAAAGTCGGGCATTGCGTTGGATTACAACAAACTGAGTGGATCAACGTCAATTACCAGGGAGGTTGAGGGCCAGCGTTTCTGCCCGGCAAAGGCTCGCAGATTGTGCAGCAGTTCGTTGAGGCGCTTGCGTCCGGCGGCCTTGATGAGCAACTGATAGCGGAACTCGGCCTTCAGCCTGGGGATGGGCGCCTCGGCCGGACCCAGCACGCGCACGTCGGCGGGCGAGGGGCCGAAGAAGTCGCCAATCTGATTGGCCATGGCGAGCGCATCCTGTTGGCTGGCGTGGCGCACCATGATGTTGGCGAGGGCGGAAAAGGGCGGATAGCGCATCATTCTGCGGAATTGCAGTTCCTTCTCGTAGAACTGGCTGTAGTCCTGGGCGGCGGCGAAGCGGATGGCATAGTGATCGGGATTGATGGTCTGTACGATCACCGTGCCGGGCAGGTCGCCGCGGCCGGCGCGGCCCGCCACCTGGGTGAGCAACTGGAAGGTGCGTTCGGCGGCGCGAAAATCCGGCATGCCCAGGCCGACGTCGGCCGAGACCACGCCCACCAGGGTGACGTTGGGTATGTCGTGCCCCTTGGCGATCATTTGAGTACCTACCAGGATGTCGTATTCGTGGGCGCGGAAGCCGTGCAGGATGGTCTCAAAGCCCCGCTTGCCGGTGATGGTATCGCGGTCCATGCGGGCGATGCGCGCGCGGGGAAAGGCCAGATGCAGTTCGTCTTCCACCTTCTCCGATCCGGTGCCGAGGAAGTACATGTGATCGGAATCGCACTTTGGGCAGGTTTTGGGGACCTTTTCGGCGTAGTCGCAGTAGTGGCAGAGCATGCGCCGGTCCCGATGATGATAGGTGAGGGTAACGGCACAGTTGCGACATTCCAGCCTTTCGCCGCAGGAGCGGCAGGCGGCGAAACTGGAAAAGCCGCGGCGGTTCAACAGCACAATCACCTGTTCATTGGCTTCGATCCTGGTGTGGATGGCTTCGATGAGACGGCGGGAAAATGTTGCCTGCTTGCGCGATTCGAGAAACTCCTGGCGCATATCGACGATTTCCACCTCGGGCATGGGGCGGCCGGCGACGCGCGCAGGCAGTTCCAGAAACTGATACTTGCCGCGGGAGGCGTTGTAGCCGGTTTCGAGGCTGGGCGTGGCCGATCCCAGCACCACCGAGGCGCCGGCGGCCTGCGCGCGGACGATGGCGACGTCACGGCCGTTGTAGCGCGGCGTTTCCTCCTGTTTGTAGCTCTGGTCGTGCTCCTCGTCGACGATGATCAGCCCCAGGTTGCGGACCGGGGCAAAGACGCAGGAGCGCGTGCCCACCACCACCATGGCCTTGCCGGCGCGGATGGCGCGCCACTGTTCGGCGCGCTCGCCTCCGCTGAAGGCTGAGTGCAGGATGGCGACACGGTCGCCAAAGCGGTTAAAGAACTGGCCGCTGACGGCGGGCGTGAGGGCGATCTCAGGCACCAGCATCAGTGTGCCGAGGCCAAGTTCCAGGGCCACGTCGATTGCCCGCAGATACACTTCGGTCTTTCCCGAACCGGTGACGCCGCGTAGCAGGTGAGTGCGGAACTGGCGGGATTGAATGGAGGCGGCGATGGTGTCGAGGGCGGACTGCTGGAAGCTGTTGAGGAGATGCGGCGGGCGATGTTCCTGCTGGAAGCTCACCGCGTTCACCGGCTTCATGGAGAGCAGTCCGCGGCGGGCCAGCGAGCGTGCGGCGGCGCCGGAGTTGTTCACCTTCTGCTCCACTTCGGCCAGGTTGTGCTCGCCCGGATGCAGTTCCAGGTAGGAGAGAAGCTCACGCTCGGCTTTGCGCAGCTTTTCGTTGTCCACCCGGTGTGTGAATTGCACCAGCAGTTTGGGGGAGGGGGAACGAAGGGGATCGCGTTCGGCGGCGATGTCCTCGGCTTCGATGAAGGAGCGGCGCAACAGGGATTTGATCGCCTTGTCGGCGTCCGGCACTTTCTTTTTGAGATAGGTGGCCGAAAGCGGGCGGTTTTCGAGCAGACGAAGGACAGCCATCACCGGATCTTCGTTGGAATCGCCGATGAGCAACTGGCGGGCGACATCGCGGCCGGTATCGGTAAGCGTGTACATCTTCCCCTTGCGGATCTCCGAGGAGAGGGGCGTCATGGAGCGGTAGACTTCGCCGAGCGGGGCGCAGTAGTAGTTGGCGATCCAACGGCCGAGCGCGAGCAGTTCGGCGTCGAGGGCGGGCTCCTCATCAAGCAGCATCAGCGCCTGGCGCGCCGCGGCGTCCGGCGTGTTGTTGTGGGTGGCAACGATGACGCCGGTGAGCTTGCGCGGGCCGAAGGGCACCATCAGGCGGCAGCCGCGCTTCACGCGATGGCGCAGCGTCTCCGGCAGTTCGTAGGTAAAGACCTGGTCGACCGGCACGGGCAGGCTGACATCACAATACCGGTAGTGGCCTTCAGGCATTCGGGGACCAGTGGAATTATAGCGGGCGGTCCGCACCGCCATGAGCCGATGAAACCTTAGCCCACAGCGGTGCGTACATGTAATTAGATGACTACACCGCAGACAGCAACTTGCGAGCTCTCCTTGTAGTTCGGCTGACAAAGCCGAAGTGTATGCTCGCAGAGCCCTCCGGGTATGCCCACGCCTGGAGGGCTTTTTTTCAATCCTTACAGTGTAGCCTGACTGGCGGGTTTGCGGGCGGGCTACGGCGTGGGGCGCAGTTCCAGCCGGTCACCGGCCACCTCGGAGAAACGCATGGGGAAACTGCGGCCGGCAAGGTATTCCCACCACTGGTCCCTGAAGTGGCTGGAAAGCGCCTGCCCGGACTGGCCGGTAGTAGTGTTGGCAAGGGAAGCGTCCCAGTTCGACAGATCGGCGACGAAGCGCATGGATGGGCCAAGGCGGCGGCTGGTCTGTTTCACGGTGGTGAGTGAACCGTGCATCGGCACGGGCCCCAAGACGTAGTATTTCCCGGCCCAGGGTACGCGGCTGAGAATGGGGTGAGAGAGGCTGAAGCTGGTGTAGCGGCCATAGGTCCACCTGGCGGGATCGGCGCCCTGTTGCTTTTCGGCTTCGGCCACGGCGTCGGAGAATTCCTTCAGCAGCATGGCGTCGTAATCGGCGAACCAGCCCTGGGGCCGCCGGGTGAGCAGCTTTTCGATGACGGCGGGGGCCATTTGCGATTCGTAGGCGGCGCCCTGGCCGGGCGCTGCTTTGTCAGCGATCACCCTGCGCACATGCTGGTAGATCAGCGTGACCAGAAACGCCGCGGAGGAATCGGCGCGCATCTGGCCGTCCCACTGCTTCAGGGCTTCGGCGGGCGCGGCCAGTTTCGCATTGGCGCGGCCCAGCCTGTTCCAGGCGGCCAGGCACTGGCGGGCGAGGAAATGGGAGAAGGCGGAATAGACATCGGTCTGAATCCGCAGCATATCGTCCGGCTTCCATCCCTGTTTTGCCTTGAGGCGGGCGACGATCTGGCGCTGGCGGTAGTGAGAGGCGAAGTTGCCGTTCACGCCGTAGTCGAAGACGCCGTTGAAGGGATTCTGGTTGGCCGTTACCAGGATGCCGGATTCGGGGTTGTAGGCCGAGGGCAGCTTTTCGAATGGGATGAAGCCGTCCCATTCATTTTCGCCGGCGCCGCTGACGGGCACATCGCCAGAGTAGTTCCTGCGGATGGGCAGGCGGCCGGCGGCGCGGTATCCGATGTTGCCATCGACGTCGGCATAGAGGAAATTCTGGGCGGGGCCGGGATAGCGCCGCAACGCGGATTGGAACTCCTCCCAGTTGCGGGCCTTGCCGATGTCGAGGAAGGGGAAATCGAAGCCGTTGGGCTCAGACGCCACCCAGCGTATGGACACCGCCGCGGCGCCCTGTTGCAGAATTACCGGTCCGTGGCGCGTCACCCAGTGCTTCACTTCCACCGGACCACGCCCTTTGATGCGAATGGCGCCGGTCTCAAGCCGCGCGTTCTCGATTCTGCCCTGAAAACGATAGCGGCCGCTGACGGCATCGAACTCTTCGAGATAAAGATCCTGCACGTCGTAGTGGAGGTTGGTGACGCCCCAGGCGATGCGGTCGTTGTGGCCGATGATGACGGCGGGAATGCCGGGAAGGGCGAATCCGGCGACGTTGAGACCGGGCGCTTTCAGGTGCACCATGTACCATGCGCCAGGCCAGGACCATTCCAGGTGCGTATCGTTGGCAAGAATGGGCTTGCCGGAGGCGGTATGTTTGCCCGATATCACCCAGGCGTTGGACCCGAGTTGCGCCTCGTTGCCGGTGCGTACGGGGAATAGAAAGTCGACCTTTTCCTTGTCGCCCTTGGAGCGAAGCTGGCCCTTCAGCACGTCGTCCTTCCAGGTGGAAGTGAGCGAGCGGAACATCTGCAGGCCGGTGAGGATGGAATCCTGAATCGACCAGGGACGGGGATCGTAGCCGAGCAGTTTGAACTCCACGGGCAGTTTGTCCCTGTTGGTGGCGATGTAATGGTTGACGCCGCGGGCGTAGGCGGCCATCAGCGCCCTGTCGGCGGTGGTAAGCGTGCGGGCTTGTTCGGAGGCAACGCGCTTTAGCCGCAGATTGTGCGCTTCCTGGTCGTTTTCGATGCCGCCGGCACCCACCACTTCGGCCAGTTCGCCCGCGGCCAGGCGGCGCATGGCGTCCATCTGAAACAGGCGGTCCTGGGCGGTGACGAAGCCCTGGGCCACCAATGCGTCCTCGATGGTGGCGGCGGTGATGTGGGGGACCCCGAGCGAGTCCCTGATGACGGTGACCGGGGCGGAGACGGGAAGCTCCAGCGTGCCAGCGGTAACCGCCAACGGCCGCCAGGCGTGCCACCACGCGTAGCCCAGCGCGGCCAGAAACACCACGCCGATGATGAGATTTGCCAGGAGGATAATTCTACGCACGAGCTTGCCCTTCGATTTTAGCGTGCGAGAAGCTGGAACAATAGATAGAAACGTTCATGGACGGAAACTTCGGTTATCAACTCATTCTCATCGCCTTCATCGTATTGCTGAACGGATTCTTCGCCGGCGCGGAGGTGGCGCTGGTATCGAGCCGCCCTTCACGCCTGAGGGCTCTGGCCGACGATGGGGTGGTGGGCGCGCAGGCGGCCATCAGCCTGCTTTCCAATCCTGAGCGGCTGCTCTCGGTAGTACAGGTAGGCGTGACGTTGACCAGCCTGGCCTTGGGCTCGGCGGGCGAGGAGACGTTCAAGGGGATTCTGCTGAAGATCTTCGGCCCGCTGCTGATCAATCCGGGGACTGAGCACATCGTGGAGGGCTTCTGCATCGTGCTGGCGTTTATCGTGATGACGTTCCTGCACGTGGTGATCGGCGAGGTGGTGCCCAAGAATATCGCGATTGAGACAACGGACCGGCTGGCGGTGTTGATGGCTCCGCCGCTGCTGGTGTTCTCGCGAATCGTCGATCCGTTTGTCTTTATTCTGGAAAAATCGGCGGCGTGGCTCTCGCGGGCGATCGGGCTGCGGTCCGGCGGCCACCTGGCGACGCATTCGGTGGAGGAGTTGAAGTTCATACTGACGGCCAGCCAGCGCGAGCGGGTGTTGTCGGAATTCGCCGGGACCGGGATGCAGCGGATGATGGAACTGCAGGAATACCTGACCCGGGAGATCATGGTGCCGCGCAACCAGGTGGTGGCAGTGCCGGTGGATTCAAGCCTGGACAACCTGTTGAAGACCGCCAATGAGCACCAGTTCACACGCGTGCCGGTCTACGAGGGGCGGCCGGAAAACATCATCGGCTACGTACACTCGAAGGACCTGCTGCGAGTGTGGGAAGAGCGGCGGATTGCGATGGAACAGCGGCGGGCGGTTCGCGTGTTCGACATCCGGCGCATTATGCGGCGGCTGCCGATTGTCCCCGAATCAAAGCCGGTGATCCAACTGATGGACGAATTCCGGAAGAGCCACACGCACATGGCGCAGGTGGTGGACGAATTCGGCACCTTCGTGGGAGTGGTGACGCTGGAGGATCTGGTGGAGCAGATCTTCGGAGAGATCGAGGACGAGCACGACCTGCGGCGGCCGATGGTGCACCGGACCGCGGCGACGCTGCATCTGGAAGGGACGATCCCAATCCGCGATCTGGAAATGCAGTACGGAATCGTGCTGCCGGCCGAGGGCGGATACGAGACGCTGGCGGGTTTTCTGCTCTACAAGCTGGGCCGGATACCGGAGGACGGCGACAGCGTGACCGAGAACGGCCGGCAGTTCGTGGTGGAACAGATGGCGCGGAACCGGATTGCGCGGGTGCGGATTGAAACGGTGACGGCGCCCGCAAATTGAGAAGCGCGGCCGTTATGCGGCGGCTTCGTGAGCGCGGTGCATACGGCGGATGAGCAGCACCACCATGATGGCGCCGGCGATGGTCACCAGCAGGGGCACGCCGAACACCACCCAGCGCTGCGCGCCTTCGGGCACCATGAGGATGCGCTGTCCGTAGATCGCCTTGTAGTGGTCGATGATCTCGCGCTCGGATTTTCCCGCGCCGCGGAGTTGGGCGATTTCGGCGCGCATCTTCACGGCGGCCTCGCTTTGGTGCGCGGCGACGGCTTCTGAATAGCAGCACGGCGCCAGAAGCAGATCTTCGGCTCGTTCGGCTGCAGCCGCGGTGGCGAAAAGTAACAGCAGCAGCGCTGTCATTTCTTCTTCTCCTTGCGGCCTCCGCCACGCCACAGCGGCAGGCCCTCTTTGTCGCGGAGTTCGATGGAAAGCTTCTGTGCGGGAATGTCGACAGCACGGGCGACGATGACGCCGTTGACCTTGAATCCCTTCACGATGGCCGTGGCGCCGGCTTTCGGATTGAAGTTCTTCTCCATCAGGTAACGCATGGAGCCCAGCATCACGCGAAACTTTTGATCCTTGTTGTGAATTTCCAGATGCGGCATGCGGCCGGGCTCCAGTTCCACACGATCAATGACGCCCGTCAGTTCCACCTCGGGCTGTCCGGCGAAGGGCGCCTGGGCGGCGAAAATGCCGGTGGCGGAGCCGATAGCGGAAACGAACGTCCTGCGGGTCATGGCTATTTCTTCTCCGGTTGTGGTGCCTGTTCGGGGGCGGGCGCGGGCGCCGGCCGGTTTCTGCCCTTTTTACCCTGTTGCCGGCCTTTCTTGCAGCAGGACTCGCAGTCACCGCCCTTGCCCTGTCCGTGATGTCCGCCCTGATGGGCCCAGGCGCCCATCGCCAGGGCCAGCGCGCCGGCGCTGACGGCTGCCATTAATCTCTTCATTTTCCTGACCTCCTGATGCAAGCAAGAGCACGCGGCCCGCCAAAGGCCGGGGTGCGCAGTTTCAACAGCTTGGCAGGGTAGAACCGCGCAGATCCTGCACGCCCGCTGGGGAAATGGGTGCAATGGCTGCATGTTGCGGATGGCAGACGGCGTGCTTAAAGTCAGAAGGTGCACCGCAACCTCGCAATCGCCCTGCCGGCGGCCGGTCTGGCGATGTTGGCCATACTGCTTTTCAGTTCCATCCGCACCTTCCGGGAATTGGAGCGGCAGAAGGAAGTGTACCTGCGCAGCCGGGCCGCGTCGATCGCCGCACGGCTGGAGACACTGCCGGCGAGCGCGGAGTTGGACGATGAGCCGGGTCTCGAGAATCTGGCGGTGCTCGATCGCGCAAGCGCGCCGGAGTTGGACGCGCTGTGGCAGGGCCGGGAGTTGTTCCGGACCGAAACGTCCGAAGGAGTGTTCCGGGCGTGGATTCCGTTTCACAGGGAGGACGGGCTGCATATCGCGCGGATCGATCTGGCGCGGGAATCGGCGGATTTTCTGGTGGAGCATGCGTGGCACAACATCCTGATCGCGACGCTTGGCGGGCTGGCGCTGGTAGCCTTGTCGCTGCTGACCACATACAATGTGGGCCGGGCGGCGCGGGCCGAACAAAGGCAACTGGAGATGGAACACCTGGCGGCGCTGGGCAAAATGTCGGCGGTGTTGGCGCACGAAATCCGCAATCCCCTGGGGACGATCAAAGGCTTCGCGCAGTTGCTGGCTGAGCGGGGCGATCCGGATCTGGTGGCGCCGATTCTGGCCGAGACATCGCGGCTGGAGGATCTGGTGAAGGACCTGCTGTTGTATGGGCGGCCTCCGGAGCCGGCGGTGCGGGCGGTGAATTCCACCGAGATCGCGGCGATGATGGAAAGCCACGCGCGGCACGGAATCGGCGGCCGCGCGGTGGAGTACGAATCGCAGGTGGAAGCGGTGGAGTTCGACACGGACCCGGCGATGCTGGAGCAGGCGCTGTTGAACCTGCTGCGAAATGCGGTGGAGGCGGCGGGCGAGAGGGGCCGGGTGGGATTGCGGATTTCGGCCGATTCGCGCTGGGTTCGTTTCACTTTCTCAGACTCGGGATCCGGCTTTTCCGAAGAGGCGCGGGCGCGGCTGTTTGAGCCGTTTTTCACCACCAAGGCATCGGGGACGGGGCTGGGCCTGTCGATCACGCGCAAACTGGCGCAGGCGTTGGGCGGCGAGTTAACGATTTCATCGGAGGGCGGCACGAAAGCCGTGATCCGCATCCCGAGACAAGGAACGAGGACGAATGGATCAGATTCTGGTAGTTGACGACGATGCCGGTTTCCGGAAGCTGCTGGAAACGATACTGGCGGGGGAAGGCTATGCGGTGACGACGGCGGGCTCGCGGGCTGAGGCGGCGAGGCTGCTGGAGAACCGGCAATTCCACCTGGTGGTGACGGACTTGAAGCTGCCCGATGGAGACGGAATCGAAGTGTTGCGGCGGGCCAGGGAGGTGGCCGCGGAGGTTCCGGTGATCATGATCACGGCGTTCGGGACGGTGTCCACGGCGGTGGAGGCGATGAAGCTGGGCGCCTACGATTACCTGGGCAAGCCGCTTTCGAGTCCGGATGAATTGCGGCTGCTGGCGCGCAAGGCGCTGGAGCAAAGCCGCACGCGGCAGGAATGCGAACTGCTGCGCGAGGAGCAGGAAAAGCGGATCAATTGCGGCGACATGGTGGCCGGAGACCCGAAGATGCTGCGGGTGCTGGAGTTGATCGGCAAGGTGTCGCCCACCAATGCTACCGTGCTGATCACCGGAGAAAGTGGCACGGGCAAGGAGATTGTAGCGCGGTGCATCCATAACAACAGCACACGCTCGCAACGGGTTTTTGTACCGGTGAACTGCGCGGCGCTTTCACCGACGCTGATAGAAAGCGAGTTGTTCGGGCACGAGAAAGGGTCCTTCACCGGAGCAGTGGGGCAGCATCTGGGGAGGTTTGAGCGGGCGCATGGCGGAACGCTGTTTCTGGATGAGATAGGGGAGTTGGACGCGCACTTGCAGGCCAAGCTGCTGCGGTTCCTGCAGGAAAGGTCGTTTGAGCGCGTAGGCGGAACGCGCCTGATAACGGTGGATGTGAGGGTGGTGGCGGCGACGAACCGGGACGTGGCGAAGATGGTGGCCGAAGGCAAATTTCGCGAGGACCTGTTCTACCGGCTGAACATGTTTCCGGTGGAGTTGCCCGCGTTGCGGGAACGGGGAACCGATGTGTTGCGGCTGGCGCGATTCTTTCTGGCGCGGGCGGCAAAGACGATGAACAAGGCGGAACTGAAATTGAGCCGCGAGGCCGAGACGGTGCTGCTCGAATACGGCTGGCCGGGCAATGTGCGGGAGTTGGAGAATCTGATGGAGCGGATGGCGATTCTGTGCGATGAAGTGGTGGAGGCGGACGATCTGCCGATTACCTCAAGCGGACCCGCGCGTCCGGTGTTGTTCCGCGATATCGAGCGTAAGGCGATTGAGGATGCGCTGGCGGCCAACGGAGGAAACCGCACGCGGACGGCGAAGCAGTTGGGGATCAGCCTGCGAACACTGCAGTACCGGCTGAAGGAGTACGGGATCAACGACTGACTGCGCCGGCGGCAGCGGACTTGTCGAGAAAGTGGTTGGCCGACTGAAGGTTCTGTTTTGCTTCGGCGTAGTCCACGCCATCGGCGGCCGCCAGCGTGATAGCCTTGTCGAAAAAGAAGACCGCGGCCTCCAGTTCCCGTTCGAGCATCAGCACGCTGCCCAATCCATCGAGGCCCACGTAGTCACGCGGATTGACGAGTAACGCTTCGAGGAAGCACTTTTCGGCGTCGCGCAGAAGGCGGTCCTTTGGCGGACGGCCGGCCTGAATCGCATCCCAGTGCTTTTCCATGTAGCCGTTCTTGGCGTGGTATCCGGCCAGGGCGAGGAGGTCGGGGTCAAAGCGGTGTAACTTGCGCGCGTGTTTGACGAAGGGATCGAAGTAGGCGTGGATCTTACGCGCGTTTTCCAGATCGCGCTTGCTCAGGAAATCGAGTTCCAGGTGCTGGGCGCGGTTCAGACTGTCGCTGATGCCGCTGAGCGCTTCGCCCGGGCTGCGCATGGGGGGCAGAATCGCGTTGGCTGACTTCGGCGCACGGCGCACGGCGCGGGGCAGTGAGGCGAGCGCCGCCTCTCGCCTGTTCGCCATATCCAGATAAACAGAGGCGCCCAGAAACTGCGGCAAGGCGGTTTTGTCCAACACGATGGGAACGATGAACCGGCCGAGGTGGTAGGCCGTAAGAATCTCGGCGGCCACCCAGCGGGAGCGGGCCGAGGCTTTCGACCAGAGCAGCACGATTGAGCGGCTCCTGCCGATGGCGGACTGGAGTTCGGACCGCAGCAGTGAGCCGATGCCGATGCGGGCCGTGTCGCGCCAGACCTTCAATCGGGCGCCGGACAACACGAGTGTCACCTCATCGGCGGTGGTGGCGTCGGGCGAGGCGTAACTGATGAAAGTGTCCATCAGGGTAAGGGTAGTGCAATTCGTTGCTTGCCGGGTAGCGCGAAAAGATTATCATCGTAGGAATTATGTCTGCCCTGTTTGCAGCCACCGTGGTGCTGAGCGCCTTCCTGCTTTTCGTGGTGCAACCGATGACGGGAAAGACGCTGCTGCCGCGATTTGGCGGCGCGGCCGGGGTGTGGACAACCAGCATGCTTTTCTTCCAGGCGGGACTGCTGGCGGGCTACGCATACTCGCATTGGCTGACAACACGGCTGGGGGGTAAGATGCAGGCGCTGGTGCATTCGCTGCTGCTGGGGATCAGCGCGCTGGCGGTGTGGTGCCTGAGGTTGAGCAACGCAACGGTGGAAGACGGCGATCCGATTGCGACGATCCTGCTGGTGCTGACGCTGCACCTGGGGCTGCCCTATTTCCTGCTGGCCACTACGAGCCCGCTGGTGCAGTATTGGTATCACGGCGCGATTCCAGGCGGCATGACTTACCGATTGTTCGCGGTATCGAACGCGGCGTCATTGGGAGGGCTGCTGGCCTATCCGGCGCTCATCGAGCCGTGGTTGCCACTGTGGCTGCAATGGAACGTGTGGACGGCGGGATACGGGCTGTTCGCAGTGCTGGGCATCGCAACGGCGATGAAAAGCAGCGGCGCCGTCCGGGCGCGGGTAGACGCCGGTTTCGAGTGGAGGGAGGCGCTGCGATGGCTGTTACTGGCCGCAGCGCCATGCGCGCTGTGGCTGAGCGTGGCCCACCATATGAGCCAGAACATCGCACCGCTTCCGCTGCTGTGGGTGCTTCCGCTGAGCCTATACCTGGTGAGCTTCGTGCTGACCTTTGAGAGCGGCCGCTGGTACCGGCCGGAGCGCTTCCGGCTGCTGATGCCACTGGCGATCGGGCTGCTGCTGCTGGGCATACGCTTCCGCGGATGGAGCAAGGGCATCGTTCTGCCGCTTTCGGCGATGTCGGCGGGCCTGCTGCTTTGTTGCGTATTCTGTCATGGCGAACTGGCGCGGCGGAAGCCGGAGGCGGCGCGGCTGACGATGTTCTATATCGTGATCGCGCTGGGCGGAGCGCTGGGAGGCTTCTTCGTCAGCGTGATGGCGCCGCTGTTGTTCCGCGATTTCTGGGAGTTTCCGATCGCCACCGTGGCATGCTTCCTTCTGGCGCTGGCCCTGCTGTACGGGTTCACCTCCTGGAAGCTGCACCTGCGGCTGGCGCTGGTGGGCACGCTGGCGTTTGTGTTCGCGGCCCGATTCGAAGGCGCTGGTTCCTTCAAGCTGCGAAACTTCTACGGCGTGCTGGAAGTGCGGGAGAGCGGCGAGGGCGCGGGGGCGTGGCGCGGGTTGCTGCACGGAGGCATCCTGCACGGAGTGCAGTTCCGGGAACCGGCGCTCAAGCGGATCGCCACGGCATACTACGGCGAACGATCGGGCGTGGGGATGGAGATGCTGCGTCCGGCGGCGGGGGCGAGGCGGATCGGGGCCGTGGGCCTGGGGATCGGCGTGATCGCCACCTATGCGCGGCCGGGCGATGTGATCCGGTTCTATGAGATCAATCCGCAGGTGGTGGAAGTGGCAACCCGCTACTTCGACTTTCTGCGCGAGTCACGCGGCACGGTGGAAGTGGTGGTGGGCGATGCGCGTATTTCATTGAGCGGCGAGACACCGCGGGGGTTCGATCTCCTGGTGGTGGACGCGTTTTCCGGCGATGCGATTCCCGTGCATCTGTTGACACGCGAGGCGTTCGAGCTATACTTCCGCCATCTCAAGCCGGAAGGGGTGCTGGCCGTACACGTGACGAACCGCTACCTGCGCTTGTATCCGCAGGTGATCGCCATCGCGGAGTCGCTGGGAAGGAAAGCGACGGTGATCCGCAACCCCGCCGAGCCGGAACGGGGAATCGAAGCGGCGTCGTGGGTGATGATCCATGGCCGGCGGCAAATCGCCGAGGGGCCCACGAAGATTTGGACCGACCAATACAGTAACCTGCTGCAGGTGATTCAGTGACGCGGCGGTAGACTTCGCCTCTTCAGACAGGTTGCGCGGCAACGGCGGAGGCGCGGGGCGCGTATTCCGGACGCACCAGGAACACATAGGCCGCAATGCCAAGGAGCAGGAACCCGGCCACCATGTAGATGGGCGCGTTGTAGCTGCCGGTGGTCTGCTTCAGCCATCCTGTGAGGATAGGGGCGACGATTCCGGAAAGGTTGGAAGCGAAGTTCTGCGCGCCGGCGATGCGTCCGATGGCCGCACCAGGCATCATCGTCTGCGTGAGAGCCCAATAATTTGCCGTGGCGAGGCCGAGGCCACTGAGCGAGATGATGGCGAAGGCCAGCGCTACGTCGTTGGACGGAGTGAAGGCGCCGATGATTTCGGTGGATGCGATGACGAATCCGGCGATGGTGAATCCTTTGCGCACCTTGACGGCATCACCGCCCTTGCGCACCATACTGTCGGCGACAAAACCGGCGATGATGGCCACCGTCGCCATGCCGCCGAAACTGAAGGCGGTGTAAATGCCCGAAGAACCGAGCGTGAGTCCGCGGCTTTCCTTGAAGTAGGATGGCAGCCAGGTCATGCAGAAGAAGACGAAGTAGTTGTAGCAGAACGTGCCGATCAAAACGCCCCAGATGAGCGGCGTCTTGAAGACTTCCGCGAATGGGATGGTGGCGCCCTTGGACGCCTTCATGTGGGCCGCCTCAAGCTCGCGGTCGTCGTTTTTTACCAGCAGCATCCAGGGGATCAGCCAGATGAGACATCCCAGTCCGAGAATGGCGAACATCTGGCGCCAACCGTAGTTGAGGATGAGCCAGGCGGCGGCCCACGATCCGATGGCCGGCCCGTACTTGGTGCCCGCCATGTAGATGCCCACGGCGAGACCGCGCTGGTGTTCGGGCACGTTGAAGCGGATCCAGCGCATGCTGGCCGGGGTGACCAGCGCTTCGCCGATGCCCAGAAGAAAGCGCAGGCCAACGAGTTGCGTCACGGTGTTGACCATCGCCGTGGTGGCGGAGGTGAGGCTCCAGAGAACAAAGGCGATGGCGTAGGGGAACTTCACGCCATAGCGGTCGACGAAAAAGCCGGCCGGGATCTGGAGGAATGCGTAGGACCAGAAGAAGGCGGAGTTCATCAGGCCGCGGTCATTGTCGGTGAGGCCGAAGAACTTCTTGACCTCGTCGGAGGCGAGCGCGACGGAGAGATTGGACCGGTCGACGTAGGCGATGACCATGCCCAGACTGAGCAGGATGACGATCGACCATCGGCGCGTGGATGACATGAAAGGCCACCATACCACAGGCCGGTTCCAGCCAGACGCGGCACAACAACCGCCGGGCACATCGAGTAATCTGGACTACTGGAGATCCGAATGCATCGATTCCCGTTACTGCTGATATTCGCCGCGCTGCTGGCGGCGCAACAACCAGACTTCTCTATCACCGGCGCAGCCGATGACCAGGTGTTCCAACGCGGGGTGGACGGCCAGGCGGCGATTGCCCTGGCGGGAAACGCGCGCGGGATGAATGGGAGGGCTGTGGAGTGGCGAGTGCTGGGCAGAAACGGCGAACTGGCCGGCGCCGGTTGGAAGACCTGTGGCAAGGTGGCCGGCGAGCGCTGGCAGTGCCAGGTGACGGCATCGACGGGCGGGCCGTACCGGGTTGAGGCGCGCATTGCGGGTTCTGCTGTCACGGCCGCGGTTAATGGGGTGTTGGTGGGGGACCTGTGGGTGCTGGCTGGCCAGTCGAACATGGAAGGCGTGGGCGATCTGGTGAACGTAGAGCCGCCCAATGGGCTGGTGCACAGCTTCGATATGACGGACCGCTGGGTGCTGGCCGAAGAACCGCTGCACACCCTGGCCTCGGCGGTGGACCCGGTACATTGGCGGCCCAACGAGAACAAGGTTCGGGAACGGTATCAGGGGGAGCGGTTGGAAAAGTTTGTCGCGGCCAGGAGGAAGGGCGCGGGACTGGGACTGCCCTTCGCCGTGGAGATGGTGCGAAGAACGGGCGTTCCAGTGGGCCTGCTGCCTTGCGCGCACGGCGGCACATCCATGGATCAATGGAGCCCGGATCTGCGCGACAAGGGCGGAGAGTCGTTGTATGGCTCTACAATCCGCCGCGTGAAAGCGGCGGGTGGCAAAGTGACAGGCATTCTCTGGTATCAGGGCGAATCGGACGCCAATCCGAAGGCGGCGCCGCTATTCCGGGAGAAGTTTGAGCGGCTGGTGGCGGCCTTCCGTTCCGACATTGGCCAGCCGGATCTGCCCTTCTACTACGTGCAGATCGGGCGGCACGTCAACAACGCGAACGTCAATGAGTGGAACCATGTTCAGGAAATGCAGCGCCAGGGGGAGACAACGATTCCCAGGTCGGGCATGGTGACGGCGGTGGATCTGACGCTGGATGACGGCATCCACGTGGGCGTGAAGGATCTGAAGCTGCTGGGCAGGCGGATGGCGAACCTGGCCTGTCATGACCTGTTCGCCGGCGTACCGGAATGCAGTTGGCTGAAGCCCGGGCCGCGGCCGGCCGCGGTCCAGATTTCCGGCAACACGATCCGGATTGCCTTCACGGGAGTGAATGGCAAGCTCACGAGCGAGGGGCGCATTGCCGGATTCACGATTCATGACGCTGGCGGCAACGCGGTTCCCGGCTTCTTCCGGGCAGAGGTGGATCCGAACGACGCCACGGTGATCCGCCTCCATACGCAAGGCAATCTGCCTGAAGGCGCCTCGCTGCGCTATGGCGCGGGAAAGGATCCCTATTGCAACGTGCGCGATGAGGCGGGAATGGCGCTGCCGGTGTTCGGCCCTGTTCCGATAACGAAGTAACGGCCGCTGGCACTTAGGGCGCGAGCGCCTGGGCCTGCCTCAGGCTCTGGGCCAGGCCCGGGATGGCCGGGTTCAGCCGCTGCGCCAATTGCCATTCGACCTTGGCCTCGGGCGCCATGCGGCTGTTCATATAAAGGCAGCCGAGGAGGAAATGAGCATTGGCGTCGGTGTCGTTAAAGGCAATGGCGGCACGGAGTATGTCGAACTCCAGCGCGCGGCTGGGGAAAACGTAGCGGACCGGCTGGGATGCCGCGAGCCGGAAATCGGCGTCTGGCGCCTGGCCGAGTTTCTGCCTGCAGTAGGCACGGTAGTAGGTGATCAGCGCATAAGATTGCGGCGGCGCCGCACCGGGCTCGGTGGAGTTGGGCGGAGCAGCCGGATAGGTCTGATTGAGAATCGACAAGGCGTCCTCCCACAGGCCGGCGTGCATGTAGTCGGAAGCCGCATCGAGAATCCATTCGGGCTCCTGTGCCAACTGCGTGAGAATTCCCTCATCCTTACGTTCGATGCGCGTCAGCGTGTCCAGCGGATCGGACAGGGAAGAAGCGGCTTCGCCGGCGCGGCGCTGAAGAGCGGACCGTAAGGCAGCCGCCCGCGGAGTATCCAGTTCGCCCAGCAGGCCGGCGGCAGCCAGCTTCTCACCGGCCCGGGCGAGGATACCCGCCAGTTGAATTCCGGCCGCGGGGCCGTAAACCGCATCGGCGCGAATGGAGTCCCAGGTGTTCCAGGCCGATCCGCCGTCACCGGACCGCAGGAGGGCAAGACCACGGTAGTAGGCGGCTTCGGCGCCGGCCACGCCCGCCAGCATCACCGCGGATTCGCGATAGCGGTGGAATGCGGCCAGCAGCCGGCCCGCGGCCATTCGCAGAGCGGGCTCATTGTCAAACCGTGCGAGCCCTTTCTGGTATTCGGAAAGCGCCGTGTCACGGAAGGCCTGCAGCTCGGCGCCGCGGCCGGCGTCCAGAAAGTCCTGAACGGTGTCACGCTTTCCCGAATCGGCTGCCGGACGCGGAGATGCATCGGCGAGTTTCACGGCGTCGTAGGCGCCTTCGGTGTGGGTCAGCAATGTTTCGCCGCCGGCGTTGAGAATCCGGATGGTGAGGGGCTCGGCCGGGGGGCCATCGATGTTCCGGCGGAAGGTGCGGGCCGGATCCAGATCCGCGCGCCACTGGGATACCACCTCATCGCCGTGCATCAGCCGAATGTCCGCCGAAGCCACGGCGGAAGTGACGTTCGCCTCCAAGGTCAACGAGCCCTCACCGCGCGTGATATGCAGCGCCGCGGCCAGTGTGGAGCGTGTGATGCCGCCGATATCGCGCACGGGAATCCAATACTCGGTGAAGCTGCGCGAAGCCTGGGGCTCCAGGAATTCGAAGGTGTCCTGAGAAGGAAAAACGCCGGCCTGGATTTCGACGTAGCTGCTGCCGTCATCGGTGAGCCCCTTTCGAACATACTGGTCGCCGTCGCTACCCCAGACCCAGATCTTTTTTCCAGGCACTTCGGCGGGATCGGCAAAATGGACGACACCGGTGCGGGACTCCGGATGCCAGGCGCCGAAGAAGGGTTCCCGGCAGGAGTAGGCGAAAAGCCCGGCGCCGTCCTTGTAGGCGGCGGTGGTCGAGCGGTCGGTCCCCGCGGAGCTGATGGGCCAGGACTCCAGGCTGCCCGCGCCGTGGGGTTCTGTGACGTAGGCCGGCAGCGAGAAAATCACCGGGGCGGCGCCCAGACGGATGGCCGCGTTGCTCCACCAGTGATAGCGCTGGCGCATATCTCCGCGATTGTAAAGGCGGACCTTCTGCTCAAGATATGCCTTGCCGGGATGAAGCGTGTAGGCCACGCGCCATTCCATTCCGCTCACACGGTCCACGGCGCCCACGATAACGCCGGCGCTGCCATCGGCATTCCGCATGGCGGTAAATTGCACGGGAGAGACCGATTGGAAACTGTGGGCGAGCGGGAAGCTCTGCTCGATTCCCAGACTGACCCATGCGGCGCGGGGTGCGATCCAGTCCTTCTTGATGGCGGGATTGGCGAAGAACATCTCCTGGCCGCTGATTTTGTCCAGGCACCCGTAGAGATGGCCGCCCAGATCGGGAAGAACGCGGCAGGCAAGGTACTCGTTCTCCAGATGGACGACGCGCCAGGGCTGATCCGCCTTCGGCCCGCCGAGCCCGGTGCGCATGGTGTAGGGATAGACAAATGGGCCCCTGGGGCGGAACAGGTCAAAAGGAGGATTCACCTCCGGATCGTTTTCGCGGTAGGTGGGGAGCGTGAGAACATCCTGACGTAGCGTCACCGGCTGCGCCAGGACAACGCCGGGCAGCAGGAGGAGGAATAGCAGAAACATCCGGTTTCTTCAGGCTATCGCATTGCTACACTTGATGCGAATGGCGTTTGAAGGACGCAGAGTACTGGCGCTTGAAAGCCGCCGGGCCGAGGAGATGGCGACGTTGATCCGCAAGCAGGGCGGTGAACCATTCGTGGCGCCGTCGATGCGGGAAGCGCCTCTCGACGAGAATCAGCCGGCACTCGATTTCGCGGCGAAGCTCTTTGCGGGCGGATTCGACATGGTGATTCTGCTCACCGGCGTCGGGACGCGGGCATTGAACAGGCTGATATCGGAGCATCACGGCGAGGGCCGGTTTGCGGAAGCTCTGCGGGGAGTGACGGTGGTGGCGCGCGGGCCGAAGCCGATGGCTGCGTTGCGGGAGATGGGGGTGACGGGCGCCATCGCGGTGCCGGAGCCGAATACATGGCGCGAGTTATTGAGGAGCATCGAGGGCCGGAGCGAAAAACGGATCGCGGTGCAGGAGTACGGGCGGCCGGCGGAGGAGTTGATGCGCGCGCTGGGCGAGCGCGGGGCGGAAGTGACGCCCGTTCGCATTTATCAATGGGCGCTGCCGGAAGATGTGGGGCCGTTGCGGGAGGCGGCGCGCCAGATTGCCTCGGCGCGATTCGATTTCGCGATGTTCACCACTTCTGTCCAGGTGGAGCACCTGATGCGGGTGGCCGGCGAGGAAGGTGTGGAAGAACCGGTGCGGCGCAACCTGCAGAAGTACACGGTGGTGGCGTCGATCGGGCCGTCGTGCAGTGAGATGCTGGAGGAATATGAAATCCCCACCGATATCGCACCTACGCATCCGAAAATGGGTTTCCTGGTGAAAGAAACGGCGGACCGGGCGGCAGAGTTGATCGAGAAGAAACGATCGGCGCCCGGGAAGGTGCAGCGCAGCATCATGCAGCAGTACAGCCGGTATCTGGCGCTGGCGACGGCGCTGCCGGCGGCTACGGTGGCCGGCTACGCCATCGGCTATTTTCTCGACCGGGCGTTGGGCACCAGCTTCCTTGCCATCGTCTTCCTGATCCTCGGCATCGCCAGCGGCTTCCTGCAGATTGTGCGGGCGGTGAACAGGGACAGCCGCGATGTTTGACGATTCGAAGGCGATCGCCCGGCGCGTGGGGCGGATGATCGCGGCGCTGGCGGCGGTTGGCACGGTGGGCTTCGGCGTAGTGAAGGGGCCGTGGTGGGCGTTGAGTTTTCTGGGTGGAGCGGTAATCTCGGCAGCGAGCTTCTTTCTCACGCATCTGCTGGTGGAGCACCTGGGCCCGCAGCAATCAAAAGACGATCCGCCGCCGGCATCGAACGCGACGCTGATGGGCATGCGCTACATCGTTCTGGGGGCGGCCGGGTATGGTATGATCAGGGGTTTAGGACTCCATCCGGAAGCCGTTGTGTGCGGGCTGTTGGCAGCCGTAGCGGCCGTTCTTGGCGAGGTCCTATACGAGCTAATTCATGGAACATGAAATCCTGGTGACACGCCTGTTCAACGACCACCTGGGCGGCGTTGGAAGGGCGATTCTCGAGGCGGTTGGCGTGCATGCGCATAACATGGACCGCCCCTGGACCAACTGGATGACGATGCAGCTTCTGGTGGCGCTGATCATCATCGTGGTGTTCGCGGTGCTGAAACCGCGGCTTTCAATGGACAAGCCCGGCAAGCTGCAGCATGTTTTCGAATCGCTGTACCTGTTCCTGAAGGGCGAGGCGGAGACAAACGTCGGCCATCACGGGCATCACTATGTGGCGTTTTTCGGCACGATCTTTTTCTTCATCCTGTTCGCGAATCTGATTGGGGTGATCCCGGGCTTTGAGTCGCCGACGATGTTTCCCTACGTTCCGGCGGGCATCGCCATCGCGGCTTTCCTCTACTACAACATCATCGGCATGAAGGTGCAGGGTCCGGGGAAGTACCTGGCGCACTTCGCCGGTCCGGTGCCGGTGATGGCGCCTTTGATGTTCCCCATCGAAATCATCAGCAACTTCGCCCGGCCGCTTTCGCTCACCGTCCGTCTTTACGCCAACATGTACGCGGGCGAGCAGGTGACGCTGGTCTTCCTCAGCCTGACTTACCTGGTGATGCCGGCTGTTTTTATGGGTCTGCACGTTTTCGTTTCGTTCCTGCAGGCCTACATTTTCGCGCTGATGACGATGATCTACGTTGGCGGCGCGGTTCATCACGACGATCATTAATAACGGCTTTATGGCTTTTCAGCGTGAGCCCCGGCCGTCCCAACGGACCGAAGGAACCACCTCCTGAAAGCAACTCATAGGCAAGGAGCAACTGAATGAATTTCAAGACTGTCTGGATGCTGCTGGCGCTCTTGCTGGTAGCCTCCCCCGTGTTTGCGCAGGACGCGCAGCACGGCACCGATCTACGCCCGCTGGCGGCCGGTCTTTCGATGGCCATCGCTTCGGGACTTTGCGGTTTGGGCCAGGGCAAAGCGGTCGCGCACGCGGCCGAGGCAATGGCTCGCAACCCCGGCGCGATCGCGGCCATCCGCGGCGCGCTGCTGCTTGGTCTGGTGCTCATCGAATCGCTGGCGCTTTACACGCTGGTGATCGTGTTCCTCAAGACCTAGGTCACCACTGCAATCTTTCCATGAGGGGGATCGGCGCTTGCGGGCGACGGTCCCCCAACGTGTATCTGCCCTATGAAACTTCAAGGAATCTTCCCTCCCATCACCACTCCGTTCCAGTACGACGGCGCGTTGTACAAGGTGAAGGTGCATCATAACGTGCACAAGTGGAACCAGACCTCGCTATCCGGTTACGTGGTGTGCGGCTCCACCGGTGAGAGCGTAATGCTCACGCAGGAAGAGAAGTTCGACATGTTCGCGTGGGTGGCCGAGGCCGCGGCGCCGGAAAAGCTGCTCATCGCCGGCACGGGCGTGGAGAGCGTGCGCGAGACGGTGTTTCTCACCAACCGGGCGGCCGAGATGGGGTACAAACTGGCGATGGTGCGCACGCCGCACTACTATAAGAACCTGCTGAATCGCGATAGCGCGCAACTCACCTACTTCCGGGCGGTGGCCGATCAGACGAAGGTTCCGCTGATGATCTACAACTGGCCGCAGACGACGGGCATCGACATTTCGCCCGAAGCGGTGGCGCTGCTGAGCGAGCATCCCAATATCATCGCCATCAAGGAAAGCTCGGGCAACCTGGAGAAGGTGATGCAATTGCTGCGCGATGTGCGCGGCGGGTTCCAGGTGCTGGTGGGTTCGGCGCCGACACTGTGGCCGTCGTTGATGGTGGGCGCCGCCGGTGCGGTGCTGGCATTCGCCAACGCAGCGCCATACGCCTGCATCACCATCTGGGAGGCATTCCGGACAAGGGAGTACGATGCCGCCGCGGACTGGCAGAACCGCATCGCCAGGGCCGCGCAGCTTGTCACGGTGAAGCACGGCGTTCCGGGATTGAAGTACGCCATGGACCTGGGCGGCTATTATGGGGGCCCGCCGCGGCTGCCGCTGACGGTGATTACGCCGGAGGCGAAGTCGGAAATCGAGGCAGCGTTCGCCGGGCTGCGGGGATGAGGCGGCCTAACGTGCTTTCCCGCAACTGACGATTGGGGAGTGTGCGACCAGCCGCTCTGCCATCCCTTACCGGCCTGAGGTTTCTCCTGGCGATCTTCGTGGTGATTTACCACTACGGCGCGGGGGTGGCCGAGCAGTCTCCGGGTTGGGTAGCGGCGTGGATTCACGCCGGCTTCAGCACGGTGAGCGCCTTCTTTGTGCTTTCGGGCTTCATCCTGGCCCACAACTATATCGGCGAGGACGGCGGACTGCGGGGCAGTAAAGGCGCTTTTTGGGCGGCGCGATTTGCGCGCACCTACCCGGTATACGCACTCTCGGTGGTGTTGTCGTTCCAGGCCTACCTGACGACACAGGCGACAAGCCTTGGGGAGGCGGCGCTGGCCACGGCGGCGACGCTACTGTGCGTGCAGGCGTGGTTGCCGCAGGCGGCGCTGGCGATCAACTCGGCGGCATGGTCACTGTCGGTGGAGGCGTTCCTGTATCTCTGCTTTCCGGCGCTGCCCGGTTTTTTCAGAGGCGCCAGCCGGCGCAGGCTGTGGTGGACGGTGGCCGGATGCGCGGTGTTGAGTCTGGTGGCGCCGGCGATTCTGTTGTACTCGGGCACGGGCGATAAGGAATGGAAAGCGGTGGTGCGGTACAATCCGGTGCTGCATCTGCCGGCGTTCGTGGCGGGTATCGCCGCGCACCGGTTATGGATCTCCGACCCGGAACAACTGCGGAGCGCGGCCAATTGGCTGGTGGGGGCGGCGGGTCTGCTGATCGCGGCGGCGTTCCTCGGCAGCGCGCGCATCCCGTTTGAGATCCTGAACAATGGCTTGCTGCTGATTCCCTACGTGGCGCTGATTGTGGGGTTGGCTGCCGGAGGCGGCGGCCGTTTTCTGTCGCATCGCTGGATGGTTCAACTGGGGGAGGCGAGCTACTCGCTGTATATCCTCCATTTGCCGCTGGGACTGGTGACGATACCGGTAAACGAGGAGTTGCTGGGTTTCGGTCCGCGGACCTGGGCCTATCTTGTTTCGACACTGGCGATCTCGGTCCTGGTTGCGGTGGGCGCCTACCGCGCGGTGGAAGAGCCGCACCGCAAGTCTCTGCGGCTGCGGCTGGGCAGGAGTCAGGCGCGTTGCACGGCTTGAGTGAGGCTTCGCGTCCGCCTGGGGGCGGGGCGTAAGGCTTCGACAAACGCCGGAACGTCGAGCGCTTCCACGCCCGGCGACACGGCGCGTGTTCGCGGGGCCGAAGGCGACTCGCTATGAACGATGGTGAGACGCACGGATGTCTGATCCCCGATCGAACGGCGCAGGGACTGAAGGGGCGCGGCCATGGCGGGCTTCACGGTTCTTGATGCCTTGGCTTCCACCATCCAGAGTTCGCCGTGCTTGCCCGGAAAAAGAAAGTCGACTTCCAGGCCCTGGTGATCGCGAAAGTAGTAGAGTTCCTTGCGCTTGCCCTGATTGATCTGGCTCTTCAGAATCTCGGCGGCGACAAAGCCTTCAAAGACCGGGCCTAGAAATGGCGAACGCTCAAGCTCACTCTGGGTGGTGATGCCAAGCAGGTGGCAGGCCAGCCCGGAGTCCACGATGTAGAGCTTGGGCGTCTTGATGATGCGCTTGCCGAAGTTCACCAGATAGGGCGCGACAAGGACGATCTGGCCGGTGATCTCCAGCACGTGCAGCCATTCGCTCACGGTGGGCTGCGAGACGCCGAGCGGGGCCGCCAGATCGGTCTTGTTGAGCATCTGCCCGTGACGGGCGGCAACCAGGGAAAGGAAACGCCGGAAGGTGGCCAGATCGCGCACGTTGGTGACGGAGCGCACGTCCCGCTCCAGGTAGGTCTGCACATAGGAGCTGAACCAGAGGTTGCGCGCGAGTGGACGCGAAAGCACTTCGGGGTAGCCGCCCAGAAACGGACTGGCGCGGGAGGATTCGGCCCGGCTAAGCGGCAACAGTTGGAGAATCGCCGCGCGGCCGGCCATAGATTCGGTGACGCCCTGCATGAGCGGTGCTTCCTGTGAGCCGGTGAAGAACCACTGGCCGGTTGCCCTTGGGCTGCGGTCGATACGGGTTCGGATGTAGTCGAGCAATTCCGGAGTGTTCTGGATTTCGTCGAAGACGACGGGAGGGCGCAGTTCGTCGAGCATGGTCCGGGGGTCGGCGCGGACACGGGCCTGGATGTCGGGATCTTCGAGCAGCACGTACTCCGCCTCCGGGAAGAGGTGGCGCAGCAGCGTGGTCTTGCCGGTACGCCGCGGGCCCGTAATCACGACGGACGGGAAGCTCTTGGCGGCTTCGAGGACGACAGGCTCGATGGCTCGGGACACAAAGTGCATATGAGAATTCTAAACTGCAACTTCGGATTTCTCAAAAGTTATTTTGAGGGGACGGAGGCCGGAGGCGCGGGTGATGGCGTTTTTTAGTTTTGAGAAATCCAAACCGCAACTTTGGATTTCTCAAAGGTTTGGGGAAGAGGACGCGGAGGCGGAAAGGCGGAAATGAGGAAAAGGAAGGGAGGGGGTTGGTCGGGCTGCCGGGATTTGAACCCGGGACCTCTTGCACCCCAAGCAAGCGCGCTAGCCAGGCTGCGCCACAGCCCGAAAGAATTAGTTTACCGCATTCTCAGGCGCGAATTTTGAAAAGATTCGATCCGTTTGCCCAGACGATCTTGCGGAAGACTTCCGGCGGGGAGAGTTCCCGGAGCGCGGTGAGCGTCTCGCGGGCCACGCAGCGGCCCTTGATCAGCGGTTGCTGGGAGCGCTGGTTTGCGCCCCGCCCGTCGTCGCAGGAGCAGTCGCAGCCGAACAGCAGCTTATTCTGGTGCCGGGCGAGGAAGCCCGCCATGAAGTCAGGGTCCCGCCCCAGGGCGTTGCGGCCGGAATTGGCCGAGATATCGCCATAGAGATTGGGGAACTCGGCAAGCAGGCGGTCAGTAAGCCCGCCCGGTTTCACGCGGCCGGCAGGATAGGCGGTATCGGTGGGAACATCGGCGCTGATGTTGGCCCAGAAGGCGTCGGCGTGGCCGATGAAGACCGTCTTGGGGTAGGCCTTGAGAATGGCGGGCAGGCGGGCGATGCCGGTGTTGAAAGTGCCGTCGCCCTGAAACTGCGGCACCTCCTGAAAATGCAGCAGGACGGGCAGGTTGAGTTCAGTGGCAAGGTCATAGACGGCGCGCATTTCCCTGCCGTCGACGGCGACGCGCGACTTCAGCTCGCCGAAGCCGATGGCGCCGCGCCGGGCGGCGCTGCGCAGCGAGTCCACCGCGCCGGGCTGGGCCACGTCGACGCTGGCAAAGAAAAACATTTTCCCGGGGTGTTGTTTCATCTTGGCGGCGATTTCGTCCTGAGCCGAAGCGCGGCCCAGCAGCAGGGCGTGGGTCACGCCCGAACCGCGCATGTGCCGGATTTCGCCGTCAGCGCCGCGGCGCGGATGCAGATGAATGTCGAGAACCGGCCCGCCCCACCGAGGGGCAGGCGTTTGAGCGCTGGCGGTGGAGGCCGCGGTGAGCAGAGTCTGTGCGAGGAACGCGCGTCGATTGGTCGGCATGGGCGCCCACTATTATCCCGCTTCCGGCAGACGGCCGCTTACTTGTGCCGGTAGGTGATGCGGCCCTTGGTCAGATCGTAGGGCGACATCTCAATGGTGACACGGTCTCCGGCCAGAACGCGGATGCGGTTGCGCCGCAGCTTGCCGGCAAGGTGCGCCAGCACGGTGCGTTCCTGATCCAATTGCACGCTGAACAGGCCGCTGGGAAACTTTTCCACCACCGTGCCAGTGACCTCAATGCTGTCCTCTTTGCTCATCTTCCTCCCGTGACTACAAGATTGATTCGGGTTTCTGAACCCCGTAGGAATTATAACCCACGCCGTGCCGGGGAATCGGGAAGGACGTTTTGACGTTTCTACTTGACTTTGCCAACCCCCGATGAACTACCTTGTTGAGGGAGGATTCACCTTCACTTGAAATCCCTACGCGATCGATCGGTGCTTGTGACCGGCGCGGGAAGAGGCATCGGCAAGCGGCTGGCGATCGGTTTCGCGCAAGCCGGCGCCCGGGTTGCACTGCTGGCCAGAAGCAAAGCCGAGTTGGATCTGGCCCACCTGGAGATTGAACATAACGGAGGCAACGCGCTGCGGATCCGCGCCGACGTGCGCGACTATGAGCAGGTGCATGCCGCCGTGGACAGGGTGCGGTCTCACTTCGGCGATCTGAACATTGTGGTTTGCGCGGCAGCGGTGCAGGGACCGATCGGCCCGATGGCCGAGGCGGCTCCCCGCGCCTGGGCCGAAACGGTGGAAACCAACCTGCTGGGAGTGATGCACATCTGCCGGTCGTCGCTGCCGGCGATGATCGAACGGCGGCAGGGCAAGATCATCGTGCTGGCGGGTGGTGGCGCGGCCTACGGGCGGCCAAATTTTTCCGCCTATGCGGCTTCCAAGGCGGCGGTGGTGCGCTTCGTGGAATGCGTGGCGGAGGAGGTTCGCAGCCACAACGTGCAGATCAACTGCATCGCGCCTGGTGGAACCTACACCAGCATGACGGACGAAATCCTGCGCGCCGGGGAAAGAGCGGGCTGGAAAGAACAGGAAGATGCGCGCCAGATCCGGGTCACCGGGGGAATGGCTCCGGAGAAACAGATCCCATTAGCCCTATTCCTGGCCAGCGAGCGTTCCAACCACATCAGCGGCAAACTCATCCACGTCAACGACGAATGGAAGCGGCTGGAAAGCCAGACCCTGCATCCTGAGATATTCACGCTGCGACGGGTTCAGAAAGTATAGGATACTGGTCCTCACAGTACAAGTTACGAGAATATGGACGCAGAGCAGTTGCGGCGCCAGGCCGACGAGGACGCGGCCCGGTGGGCGGTCCATGGTGTTTGGGCCTCCTGGATAGGTGTCGGCTTTGTGTTGCGGGCGACGCCGTATTGGCAGAATCATCCACTGGCGGTGGCGTGGCTGATGGCAGGCGTGTTTTGCGGCACGCTGCTGCGGCTGCTCTTTGTCCGCTTCCGGAAGCGGATCTCGGGGCGGCGGAATCCGGCCGCCTGGCGAAGAGGGTTGAATCTTTCGATCCTGCTCAACGGGGCGGCATGGGGTCTATTCTTCCTTCACGCAGGACTGACACACGCGGTGGAGAGTTGGAGCTTTCTGGTGGTCCTGCTGATCGTGTGCGGCATTGCGGCCGGTTCCATCAGCGGGCGCGCGCTGGACCCATGGGTGCTCTACAGCTATCTGGCCAGCCTGCTGGCGCCGGGGGCGGTTGCGGTGATGTACCTGCATCCGAATAAAGCCACGGTAGGCGCGCTGCTAGTGGTTTTTTGGGCGTTCCTGACAACGCAGGTACGCCGCTTTCACTCCGACTACCGGGAGTCCCTGCTTCATACGGCCGAACTGGCGGCGGCAAAGAACCGCGCAGAGGCGGCTGCCCGGGCCAAGAGCGAGTTCCTGGCCACCATGAGCCACGAAATCCGCACGCCGATGAACGGAGTGCTGGGCATGACGGGCCTGCTGCTCGACACGGGGCTGACCAGCGAACAGCGCGACTATGCCGAAACGGTGCGCGCATCGGCGGAATCGCTGCTGGCCATTATCAACGACATTCTCGACTTTTCGAAGATCGAAGCAGGCAGGATGCCGGTGGAGACCGGGGTGTTCGACCTGCGTGTGGCGCTGGAGGAAGTGGTGGAACTGCTGGCGCCCAAAGCCTCAGCCAAGGGGCTGCGGATGCTGCTGCGCTATCGGCCGGGCGTGCCCTCGCGGGTGAAGGGCGATGCGGGGCGCGTCCGGCAGATTGTATTGAACCTGGCCGGGAACGCGGTGAAGTTCACCGATCATGGATACGTTCTGATCTCAGTGAGCGGCCATCCCGGCGGGGAGCCAAACGGGCGCATCCGCATTGAAGTGCAAGACACCGGACCGGGGATTCCGGAAGAAAAGCATGGCCTTCTGTTTGAACGGTTCCAGCAGGTGGATACTTCGACGACGAGGACTTACGGCGGAACCGGGCTGGGACTTGCGATCAGCCAGCGGCTGGCGGCATTAATGGGCGGCGAAGTGGGATTCTCAAGCAGCGCCGGAAGGGGTTCGCGGTTTTGGGTGCAGCTTCCCCTGCCGGCCGAACCGGAGCCTGAAGAGGCGGGACTGGAACGGGCGGCGCGAGTGCTGGTGGTGGACGGTCACGCCGAGAGCAGGGAGATTTGCGTGGAACTGCTGGAGGCGTGGGGCGCAAACACGCGGGGCGTTCCGGACACGGCCGAAGCCTGGGCCCGGCTGATGGAGGGAAACGGCGGCATCGACCTTGTAATCGTGTCCGATGTGCCGGCGGGAAGCGCGGCCGAACTGGCCCGTTTGATCAAGGCGGATGCCCGGACGCGGGGCACGCGGCTGATGATGATCGCCGCGGCGCCACAAAGAGGTGACGCCGGGCGGGCCCAAGCTGACGGATTCGACGCCTATGTTTCCCTGCCCTGCCGGTCCGCGCATTTTAAACGGGTGGTGGAAGCCGCGCTCGCAGCCGCGCCGCCTCACCCCATCATCACGCGTTACTCGCTGATGGGGCCCGCGCAGAGTTCCCACGACCGGCCGCTGTCCTGGATGGCGCCGCCGCACACGCGCATCCTGATGGCCGAAGACAACGCGGTGAACCAGCGTCTGTTGGCCCGCATCCTGGAGCGCGCAGGCTGCCGGGCCGATGTGGCGGCCAACGGCAAGGAGGCTGTGGAGATGGCCACGGCTTTTCCCTACGACCTGATCCTGATGGACTGCCAGATGCCCGAAATGGACGGCTTTGAAGCGACCCGGCGGATTCGCAGCCACTCGCCGAGGCCGGGGCTGCCAATCGTTGCAATGACCGCCAACGCGATGCTGGGTGATAGGGAACGGTGCCTTGCGGCGGGCATGAATGACTATGTGTCAAAGCCGATGAGCCCGGACCAGGTGATCGCGGTCCTGCAGCGCTACCTTGGCAATCCGGAGTCGGCCAGAACCGCATCCGTGTCCGGATAACCGGCCTCGGTCAATACCTGACGTGTATGCTCCCCCAGTTTCGGCCCTTCAAGAGCAGGCTCAACGAGCCCAAGATCGGCGGCCGCTTCCTCCAAGGTACGGATGGGCGTGACGCAGGCATCCAGGCGCCTCAGTTGATGGAACCAATCGGCGGCGCTGCGGCGGCGGAATACAGCTTCCAGGTGAAGGATGATCTGGCTGCGCCGGGGGTCATCGGCGAACTGGTCCGCGATGAACTCCTCGCAATCGAGAGCCTGGCAGAGAACGGCCCAGAACCTGGGCTCCAGGGCGCCGACGGCGAGGTAGCGCCCGTCACCGGCTTCATAGATTCGATAGCAGGCGTAGCGGCCGGAAAGAGTGGCGCAGCCACGCCTGGGCGGTGCGCCATCGGAGAGTTGCGCCAGGGCCAGAGGCAGCAGCATGGCGGATCCGTGCATCATGCTGATATCCACCAGTTGTCCCTTTCCAGTGCGGGTTCGTTCCAGCAACGCGCCCAGCACCCCGGCGACGGCGCGCATGGAGCCGGCGGCGAGGTCGGCGATCTGCACGCCGGGGATGACGGGCGCGCCGCCGGCGGGACCGATCAGATCCAGCACGCCCGCCATCGCAAGGTAGTTGATGTCGTGACCGGCCATGTCCCGGTAGGGCCCGTGTTGCCCATAACCGGTGAGCGCCACGTAGACCAACGCCGGGTTATGGGAGGCTAAG